>JBFHKL010000042.1:0-21474 GCA_041595375.1 Saccharicrinis sp. | reverse complement strand
TTCATATTTTCAAACAGTATAAAAAGTTTTGATCATTAAACTTGTGTATATCAGATTCGAAAGTAAATCTGATGAAAGCGTTCCGATAAAACGGAATTGGCGTTAAAAGCATTAAATTTTGAATTATTACTTTTCAATGATTGCAATATGAATAGGAATCCTCAACATCATGCTTACAAATTTATGTTTACAAGCAAAGCTCCAATAGGAAAAAAATTTCAAATTATATAACTAAGGTTGCATACACTACGCAAAACACTCATTATGTGCAACTTATGATTTTCACACTTTATAACATTTTTATAAATAAATTTTGATTTATCCTCAAAACAACAACAAACTCACCAATACCGGCGCATCAAAAAACACAACAAAGCATTGATTATAAGCTACTTAAATAATGTGAAAAAATAATATAGCGATGATGAGATATCTTTGATCGCTCGGTGTGCTTAACATACTATTGTAACTTATGGGTACAGAATACAACATACGTTACATACATTCTTTGACAAAAAATATCTCTATATAGGAAAACATCTCATTTAAAGAGGAGTACAAAAAAAACGTACATAATTTTGCAACTATTTTAGTAATTTTTGTTCGTTTACTGTTGGTACTATCGATGACAATTAGAAGCTAAGTCTTTTAAATTGCTAATGAATAAACCATCAAAGATGTATAAAGAGTAAGAATAAACTTATCCTTACAAAACCGATTTTAATACCTGAATCAGGTAATCAATTTGAGACTTTGTATGGGTAGAAAAAACTACGATACGTAATACGCCATCATTTCCGGCTCCCACATAGTTTAAATATTGAATATATACCCCTTTTGCCATCATTTGCTGCTGAACGCATTGCATATAACGGCCATTTTTAATTTTAAAAGCAGCTATGGGAATATTATTGATTTCAATATCTATCCCTATATTTTTTAATTGAGATTTCAGATAACGGGCATTTGCCCAAAGTTGTATGCGCCAGGCTGCATTGCTCTTCACCTGATGAATTCCTTCGATGGCTGCACCTATTGCTGCACTTACAGGTGATGTTGTACCTGCAATCACACTACTTTTTTTCACTTCCCTAATAAAATCAACCGATCCGGTTATAAAACCGCCATAGGCTCCAAATGCCTTTGAAAGAGTAGCTCCCATATACAAACAATCCGAGCCCAGGTGGTATTTTTCTGCCGTACCACGACCATTCTCACCCAATATGCCTACGCCATGGGCGTCATCAATCCAAACTTTACCCTCAAAGCCGTCTGCCAACTGAATATATTCTCCAAGCGGAGCAATATTACCCATTACGGGAAACATGCCATCGGTAAGAATCAACGGTTTATCACCTTTTTTCAAATGGCATTCCAGAAGTCTGTTGAGATCATTAACATCCCGATGTTTAAAATTTAATAAAGGAGCTTGCGTTAGTACGGCGGCTTCCTTCAGGCAATAATGTGCATTTTCATCTATAAAAAGATGGCTAAAAGCCTTCATTCTCTGCAAAGCCTGTATCCCGGCCATATTACTAAAATATCCCGAGGGAAGATAAGCCGCGCTTTCCACTTGGAAAAAATCAGCAATATTATGCTCCAATTTTAGCAACAGATCAGTAGTGCCATTAATAGACCGCGAAGTCGCACTGCTCAAACCATATTTTTTAAGTGCATTAATCCCTGCTTCTATCATTTGAGGATGGCTTTGCAATTGATAATATCCTACCCCTGCAAAGTAAAGAACCTCTTGATTATTTATTTGCACATGAGTACCTATTGGACCCTGCAGATAATGCTCAAGGTTTGCAACTGTCATTGAATACTTACTTTTTCTGCTGTTTCTAATACATCTTCCCTATAGTCTGCCCCGATACCCGGCGCATCATTTATTTCCCAAAGTCCTTTGCCCCGATAGTCTATGCCGCCCACAACCGGATCTTCAGCCAACATCAATGAGGAATCAATATCGTAATGCACAATGTTAGGACAGGCCAATACAAAATGCATTAAGGCCGTTAGTGCATATCTTGATTCCGACATACAACCTACCTGGCATTTTATGCCGGCAGCTTCGGCTATAGCATTAATTTTAAGCGCCGTTTGTATACCTCCTGACTTAGAAAACTTTATGTTGAAATAATCACAAGCTTCCAGCTTGACCAATCGCATGGCGTCGTAATGGGTAAATACTGATTCATCGGCCATAATAGGTATAGGACTTAGTGCCCTAACCTTGGGTAATTCCATATAATTCCAGGCTGGAATGGGTTCTTCACAATGCTCAATATCAAAGTTATTTAAAGCCTGAAGTGTTTTAATAGCAGTAACCGTATCCCATCCCTGATTGGCATCTATCCTCAGCGGATAACCATCACCAACGGCCTCACGTATGGCTTTTATTCTGGCCACATCATCATTCATGGTAGTTCCTAATTTCACTTTTATGGCAGGAAATCCTTTCTTTTTAAATGCCAAAGCATCTGCGGCTACCTTCTCTGGTTCGCCAATGCTAATAGTCATATCAGTATAAATATCCCTGTTATTTGAGCCCCCTAAATATTGATACAAGGGTATCCCAGCTCTTTTAGCAGCCATATCATAAAATGCCATATCAAAAGCACTCTTCATGGTATAATTGGCATAAACTGCCCTATCAATCTGGGCTAACCGCTCCTGTATGGCATAGGGATTTTTCCCTATGAGTATTTTACCCACCTGTTGCGCAAGTTCAAAGACAGTTTCCTGCGTTTCTCCTACAATAAATACAAAAGGTGCACACTCCCCCATTCCCACTAATCCGTCAGAACTGTAAATTTTAACCACCACATTGGTGGCAGCAGGTATTACCCCCAAAGAAATAATAAAGGGTTCCTGATAGGGAATATTTAATTTAATGATTTCTATTTGGGTAATAATTGACATCGAACTACATTTTAAATTAGTTAGTCTTTTCTATAATTTCACAAGCCCAATTCCGGGTTTTTCATTTAAAGTTACTTTTCCATCAATAACCTTAACGCCATCATACACATCATTTTTTATAAGCAGATTTCCATCTAGGTCGGCCCAATCTACCAATGGTGACAATTGAGAGGCAGCTGAAATAGGACACGAACTAGCAGTCATGCAACCAATCATCACCTTCAGATCCAAAGCTCTGGCAAGGGTAATCATTTTTTGAGCAGCTCTTAATCCTCCACATTTCATTAGTTTGATGTTAATTCCTGAGTACAAGCCCTGCATGCACAATACATCATCCACCGTCTGTATAGCCTCATCTGCAATAGTGGGCAAGGGGCTGTGTTGACTAAGCCATGCCATATCTTCATAGGCTGCTTTCTCCTTAGACATAGGCTGCTCAACAAAAACAACGTTTTGATCCTTTAACCAGTAGATCATATCCAATGCTTCCTGCTTATCTTTCCAACCCTGATTTACATCCACACATAAAGGTACATCTGTTACAGAACGGATGGCATTAATCATTGCCTTATCATTGCCTCCGCCTAACTTTACCTTTAAAATTTTAAATGCTGAGGCTTCCTTTACCTTTTCTACAACAAGCTCTGGTGTATCAATACCAATGGTAAAACTGGTATGAGGTGTTTTCGCAGCATCCAATCCCCAAAGTTTGTATAAGGGTTGATTAAGCATTTTTCCTAACAAATCATGCAACGCAATATCTACTGACGCTTTCGCTGCATAATTTCCTGGCGCAGTATGATTAACATAATCTAAAATATCCTCTAACAAAAAAGGACTTTTAAACTGGGCCAGGTCGACCTGCGACAAGAACTTAGCTGCCGTTTCATGCGATTCGCCCAGATAAGGAGGCATAGATGCTTCGCCATAACCTATAAAACCGCTATACTCAATGCTCACTAACATCACCGGAGTGGTGGTTCGGGAACCGGAAGCAATAGTAAATGTGTGCTTTAACTGCAATTCGTAGGGTTGAAATAGTAACCTCATTTTTTCTAATGGTATTCTTTTTGACTGACTTCCTGAGGTTTCACATCCTGCAACTGCAGTTCCAATGTGGGCAGCTTCTGCCTTTGAACCTATATTTTTCAAAAGATCTTTTCTATGTGTCATTACATGGATACTTATTCTAATTCTTCTTATTTAACCTGTATATACCAGGGATGTTGCCCAACAGGAATGAATCCATCACTTGTTGGTTGCCCTACATATCTACAAGTAGTCAACCAGGTTTTCAGGCGATAATTGCTATAGTTTATTCTTGAGGAATCAAGACTATTGACCATAACTTGACCGGAACAGTGAATAAACTCGGTATCTCCTATATACATGCCCACATGAGTTACCTTTTGGGTATTGGTATTCCCAAAAAATAAAAGATCCCCAGGCTGCAGATTTTCTACCTGAGCAACCATTGATCTTCCATAATTCACTTGTTGTGAGGCATCACGAGCCAAAATATAACTGTTCAGAAAATAGATGTTTTTCATAAAACCACTACAATCCAGTGCCTTTGAAGAAGTTCCGCCCCACAAATATGGTAAGCCCATAAATTGATTAGCCGTACGAATCAGACTTTCTTTGGAAAGTGCGGTGGCTGCTAACCATTGTTCAAACTCTCCAAACTTATTCATTTCAACATATCCTTGTCTGCCATCCGGTATTTTCACTATCTTATAACTCGCACTATCGCCACTAACCTCTATAATGCTTCCAGCTACCAGATCCGAAATTCGCCTGTTTTCATGATCTAAAACCCATGTGTCATCCATCACAATTCCTCGCGTTGAATTTTTCCAGCTATTGAGCTCAAGAGTAGACATAAATTGTAATGAAGATGCATTAGTCCAACCTATATATTTATCGGGACATTGAACCAATATCCAATCTTCATCCTTTTTTAATATTTTAACGGGAGTGCCCATAATTAGCTGACTCACTAATTGGGCCGAATATTTGGGCTTATCTCTTAAATTGGCAACACTCAAGGTAACCAAAGCCCAATCTTCTTGATCGTTTATACCAAGAGGCAATACACTTAAACTATCTAATACTGTAATATTTTGGGCTGCTAATGTATTTAACAGCTCATTTTTAGCAGATATTACAGTTGTTTCTCCTTTCACTACCCATACATCACCTGATTCCTTATTCAACTCCACATCAAAAATAGCTAGCCTACTATCAGGAACCCATTTTGTTCTTATTCGTTCCAGTTCTTTTTCAATTCCAACACCGCTATTTCTGCATCCCCCAAAAAACAATACGACAATTACGGTTACAATATAAATAGATAGTTTTTGCTCCACAGTATGTTGTATTACATATTACAAATGTCAAATATATAAATTGCCTACAGAATTTCAAATAGTTTTAACCTTTTTATGCAATACCCACCTCTCACAAATACTCACCCTCACAAGCAAGGGGGCATACATTACTATTTTCATTTTTTCAACACCAAGACACCACATTTCCACAGGTACCATTCAAAAAATAACAATATCACCAACTCCCTTTCTGCTAAATAAATGACTCAAATAAAATCACATATTATAATAATGCCAACAACCCTTGCTCAAAAAAATTATAGACAACAAGATCTATTTTCCAGCAAATATTAAAAGGAGAAAAGCCATCATCAATGAAGCAAACAATCTTTATACAGCTTGAGTTGAGTAATCAAGAGAGGGTATTAATATTTGTATTACATATTTCATGAGTAACAAATATTAAACTTTAATAAAAATCTTCTTTTTAAAAAGTATCCATCCTAAAAACCAAAAGAAAACAATATGCGTTATTGCAAAAAGTAACGAACCATTCATCATTCCTGCCAAAGGCACAAAAACATTCTCGTAAAGTAGTTGATATCCATTTGTTACTTCTCGGCTAAGGGGGTCACTGAAGCGAAATAAATAAATCAATATTTTCACCCAAAGTATAGAAAATGCGAAAATAAAGAGTGGGTTCATTCCGAACACCACAAAAAAGGAGGTCCACTTTTTATATCCCTTAACATCGACCAACCAAACCAACACACCCAATACTATCGTTGCCCATCCCCCTGCATAAAACACATAAGAACCAGTCCATAAAGGTTTATTTAAGGGTAGCACAAAACTCCAAAACCAACCCACCAACACGGCTATCACTCCAATAATAAGTAAGGTAAGAGGCAGTTTTGCTTTGTTATATTTTGTAATGAAAAAACCTATAAAATAACCAAACACCACAGTAACTACGGCCGACAAAGAACTCAGCAGGCCTTCAGGATCAAATGGGATACCAAAACCTGTATATAAATGTGATTCACCAAGAATGAATGTATCAAAAGGAATAGTAGCATTTTCTGTGAGGCTATACGGATCACTTCCACCAAACAAATACAATAAGCCCCAATGCAGCAACAGTAAGCTCACCGAAACAAACATCAGAAGCTTAGGCTTGAGCGATAGCACCAATATGGAACCCAAGGCATAAGCCACCGCAATCCGTTGCAGCACACCCATAATTCGCAATGTAGAAAAATTAACTTTCCACTGTGGAAAGGAATTTAGAAAGAGCCCGATAACAAAAATCAATAGCGTTCTTTGACTTATTCGTATAAGTGATTCCTTATTTATTTTATTTCCATACTTTGAAAAAGAAAAAAACATGGAAACACCTACTACAAAAAGAAAAAAAGGAAAAACCAGATCAGTTGGAGTACAACCATGCCACTCTGCATGCCGAAGGGGTGGGTAAACATAAGACCAACTCCCCGGAGTATTTACCAAAATCATTCCGGCAACGGTAATCCCCCGGAGCACATCCAGAGCTAAATATCTTTCGGTTTTTTTCATTGAATTAAAGGTAAATATAGGTATTTGATCGTCATTTTGTTAACACTCACCATATGCCGGGTATTTTACATTCTCAAAACCTGTCAGACATAAATACCTGCACTTTCATCTGCAGCTATCTGCATTTTTTATTAAAATATCAAAACACATTACCCAATCACCTAAACTGTAATAATGAGACCCTAATAAACGATGTATAATTCAATTAACAGATTGGCACTATGCTAAACTTTACAATTAAATTTACTGATCACTCCCTTCTTCATTAAAAAATACACTTACCGACTCCTGATTGGTTTTACTCACACCAGAAACCATATAGTAATATTTCTTTGGATCGGTTAATTTATTGATCTTACCGGTAATACTTCTAGTGCCTGTTATTCTGATAATATTTTCAGCATTCTCAACATTAGCCTGCTTCCCTTTACGGAATTTATACACCACAAAATACATATTGTTTTGGCCGGGTTTCCACGACAAATTTATTTTATCTCCTTCTATTTTCATTTTGGCATCAAGCGGAGCTTCAGTATTCACCTGACTCACACGCATATTCAAAGGAGGCAAGGCATCATAGCTATAAATCTCCCTACTCATTCTCTCTTTTAACTTTGATGGGTTTGACCTCATGTATTTGGCACTGAAAAACATACTCCCCTCTATGTTCGGATATTTTCTATTATATTCAACTTGCTTTATTATTTCTTTGGCTGATCGCCAGGCTTTCTCTTTCGATTGTTTATCAATTCGATAGAAAGCATGACCTGTGTACAGATGGCATCCATAAGTATGCTTACTCCACCAGTCTGCTATAACAGCATAGTCTGCCACTTCTTTACCTATATACCAATAAATTTGAGGTGTTACATAATCGATCCACCCTTCTTTTTCCCATTTTAAAATATCGGCGTAGAGATCGTCATAATTAGTTTGGCCTGCCTTTGTATCAGAACCAGTAGGGTCTTTGGATTTATTTCGCCATACACCAAAGGGTGAAATCCCAAACTCCACATATGGATCAATAGCTTTAATGGTATCGTGCAGTTGCCTGATGATCAAATTCACATTATCCCTTCTCCACTCCTCTTTTTCTTCCTTTAAAAAACCCCGCGGAAATTTTTCAAAAGCCTCCTGATCAGGAAACTCAGTACCTGCTATTCGATAGGGATAAAAGTAATCATCGAAATGAACAGCATCCACCTCATAACGCCTTATAATATCTGCTACTACCCGAGCCACATGATTGCGTGCTTCCGGCAAGCCCGGATTAAAATAATCCTTATTGCCATAACGAACAAACCATTCAGGATGAATTCTTGTTGGATGCTCTTCTGTTATTGAACTCTTGTTTACATCAAACACTGCCCTGTAAGGATTAAGCCATACATGAATTTTCAAAGCTCTTTTTCTGCACTCATCAATACAAAACTGAAGCGGATCGTAAAAAGGATCAGGCGCCTTACCCTGTTCTCCTGTTAACCATTGCGACCAAGGTTCCAATTGTGAAGGATAAAAAGCATCTGTAGCCGGCCTGATCTGAAGAACCACCGTATTCATTTTAAAATCTCGGGCCAGATCAAGCAACTCAATCATTTCTTCTTGTTGCATATTTACAGAAAGATTTGCTTTGGAAGGCCAGTCTATATTGGCAACAGTGGCAATCCATACGGCACGCATTTCTCTTTTGGGCGCAGGATTCTTTTTTGCCTGAACAAGTAATCCTGGCAGAAATAAAATAACCAAAAACAAATGTATCTTATTTTTCATCAGTCAAAAATTTCAATTATACACTTTAAAAATAGATGTATTTTATAAATATACCACACCAGGCACTTTTTACTTTATACACTCAAGAACTAGGACTCTCCTTCTTTTTTAATACCAAAAGCCGGATCAATTTTCAGGAATCGAATAACCACAAAACTTGGGATGGTACATATCATTACCCAAATAAAAAAGTTCTGATAACCTATTATTTCCTGCAACCATCCCGAGATCATTCCAGGAATCATCATACCCAAAGCCATTAATCCTGTACAAATGGCATAATGTGCTGTTTTACTCTTTCCTTCTGAGAAATAGATTAAATAAAGCATAAAAGCCGTAAAGCCAAAACCATAGCCAAACTGCTCAATTGCCACCCCGCAAGCTACTATCCACATGCTTTCTGGTGTAAAAAATGACAGATAAACGTATGTTAAGTTTGGTAAATTAATGGCTAAAGTCATCCAGAATAGCCAATATTTAAGTCCATTGCGAGAAGCTATCCAGCCCCCAAGTATCCCACCTAAAGTAAGAAAAATAATTCCGAAGGTACCATAAATAAGACCCACATTACCCGTAGTCAATCCCAATCCCCCAAGCTCTCTGGAATCAAGCAAAAAAGGAGAAGCCAACTTCACCAGCTGACTCTCACCCAAACGGAATACCAAAATAAAGAATAAGGCCACTCCAATATTTTTCTTTTTAAAGAAAGAAAGAAATGTCTCTCCGAATTCCTTAAAAATACTTTTGCCTTCAGCCACTGATTTATCAGAAGCCGGCTTTGGCAAGAAAAACCGATGATAAAGAAAGAAGGTTACAAACAAACCCGCCAACACGAAGAATGTAACTGACCAAGCTAATGGGATATTACCCGACAGACCTCTAAAGTTGGCAGACACTACCCCATTCACCTTAGGATCAATCTGAACCAATACCAATGCTTCCTTATTCCAGTTTTCGGCAGTGAATACTAAACGCTGCCCCTCGATTAACGATAAATCCTTAGCGCCTTTATGCCTATCCAGATTCAAAACCACTTTCTCCCCCTTTTCCGGTGAGGCACTGAGACGAATGCCTTCAACTGCAATGTTACCCTCTATATTTTCTGTGCCTGTACTCTTGTCTTCTTTACCAAACCTTGCTTTCAACTCTTCCTTTAAAGGTCCAGAAACATACGTAGACCAATACGACTGACTTTCTACAATAATCCTTTCTTCTTCCCTGAAACCATTTTCAATGTTATACTTTTGCGCCCACTCCTTAATCTCACTGGCTTTAGAACTACTTAACTTATTGATTCCTAAAACTACATTATTGGACGTAAGTTTAAAATACATCTCATCTTCTTGTGTTTCGTCGTAAACATGCTCCTGAAGTTTCACACATTCTGTCTGTGTGTTTTGCGTGGAGATGGTAAAATTAACCGCTTCAAGTCCAGTAGAAGACTCCATCCATCCTGCCAATATAATCAGCAAACCTTGACCGGTAATCATAGCTAAGCGGTAAAAAGTACTGCGGATACCGATAAAATAAGCCTGCTTATGCTCATCGAGACCAAGCATATAAAAACCATCGGCTGCAATATCATGTGTGGCCGAACTAAAAGCCATCAACCAAAAGAATGCAAGGGTATATTGAAAGAAATACGGAACAGGTATAGTCAATGCGACGCCTGCCAGTCCACCACCAATCAAAAGTTGCATGATAATAATCCACCATCTTTTTGTTTTCAATAAATCAACTACAGGACTCCACAAAGGCTTAATTACCCATGGCAAATACAACCAACTAGTATACAAAGCAATATCGGCATTAGAAATCCCCAAACGCTTGTACATAATCACCGAAACAGTCATAACCACCACATAAGGTAATCCTTCGGCAAAATAGAGAGAAGGCACCCAACTCCAGGGAGAATTTGATTTATTTTTATTCATCACAATAGTCTTTTTCTAATCTAAATGGCGTTTTATAGCTTTACTGCACAGAAAACATAGCCTACCCATGCGCTAATATCTTCTTTCCAATTCTGCACCCCTAAAATAGTGCATTAAAATTTCCTGATAACTATAACCTTTAGCCCCCATAACAGCGGCACCAATTTGACAAAGACCTACGCCATGTCCCCATCCGGCACCCCTGAGGGTAAATCTGATTTGCCCATCCTCCTTGGTTTTTTGCACCATAAAAGCCGAACTATACAAATGAGAGGAAGATAAGGCTTTGCGGATTTCCAACTCTTTACCTATGACCAGTTGTTTTTTGTTTCCCACTATTTTTAGTTTGATCAATCGACCCGAAGCCCCCCGTTCAACAGGAATCATTTCCTGCACCAAGCCAAAGTCAATACCAATTCGTTTCGCAATTAGTTCACTAATTTCCTGCTGAGTATAAGTCACCTCCCATCTATAGAAGTCATTGGTTTCCTGATCGTAATCATTGAGAACCTGACTAAGTACCTTCTTATCCTTGGTATTACAAAAGGCATCGGGTTGACCGATGATCCACTTCTTAGCCATTTCTTCATTTTTCAGATCCAACACAAATCCCGAAGGCTCCTTATCATTATCCACAAAAGATTGTAGATAAGGATGATGAACCGGTTCCCATACATTTTCAAAAAGCTCTACCATCCCCCCACAACATTTTGAAAAACGAGCATCACAAATAGCCGACCCGTATACCAACAACTCTCCCCGGGTATTTTTTACAGCTTCCTCAACAGCTTTGGTTGAAGAACGGGTAATACCCTGATATCTCTGACAGTGATCATCGGCACATACATCGAAGTTCACATGATCTTCCCGATCATACCATTTTATAAACTCAGTATCCGTTTCATATACCGTTTGATAGGCGATTGATTCTTGATTTAAGGCTTTGTTTTTCTCGATTTGAGCCAACAGCCAGCTTCGTGAAATAACAGCATGAGCCTTCAATAATTCCAAAGAAGAGGTTGCACTCATCTCCGAAGATATTACACTCACGAGATAATCTTCCACAGATAAAATATTAATAGCCACAAGCTCACAGGTTTCAATCAGCAGCTTTAAATTACCTTTAAATTTCTGATCTTCATCTCGTTGCCAATGAAAATTAATACCAATCGTTACATCATGAAGCGTAAAGGAATCATCCGGATGAGATGCTTCAATGATCGCTCCAGATTGAACCGTAAGAACTTTAAAACCATCACTCAACCAAATAACTCCATTTTGTATTCCAGCATTCCAGTTGCCAATCATCTTTTGTCCTTCACAAGTAAATGTGCCATGCAGGGTAAATTCAATGGTTGGTTTTATTTGAACACCAACTTGTATAACGGGTATATTCTTCATGTTATTTCTATATAGATTCCTCTAATACGGTAATATTAATCTTACATTTGCAGCATATCTCTTATGGCGCATTCTGTATCTTGTGGCTTTAAACAAACCTGCTCAAGGATATTTTCCAAATCTACTGCTGATATCTTTTCAAAGTCCTCCTCTCTGGGTGTAATAAATACGCCTCCCATATCCACCGATGCCGGGCTAATCAAAATCTGCTTTTCTCCTTCTTCAAAATAACACAAAGGACGATGAAGAATACGCGGAAAAACATGCACAATCCAGCTCTCTTTCTCAAAATAAGCCAGCACATTTAACATAGGCTCTATTTCATCCGGTTGGTAAGCATGAAGATATCTATGTAACCTCTCAAATAATTCAACAATAATTTGAGAGGCATCCCCCTGAAATGTGATGACTCCGCAGTGATAATCTTTCCATTGATACAACTTTGCTCCTTTTTCTTCAGCAGCCAACTGAGTATATTTTCCACTTCTAAAATCCTCCTCAACAGGCATAAACCCCTTTGTTCCGGCCTGAAAATGAAAGTGATCAGGAGCCGAAGCTCCACATTTAGGGCCATTATAAAACAATGTAAACTCATTTAACTCCCTGGCTAATGCCAGCATTTGCCTAAAATTAGGCGCAATCTGCTGCAAGGTATGTTTGTTATTTACAATGGTCAAATGCTCGGGAAAAATAGGATATGGGTTGATTAATATGGTGAAATCATCCCCAAAAGCCAGCCCTTTCTGCTGAGCAGGACGGTTTTCTGCGCACAAAAAACAAGCCCGCTGCTGAATGGATTTGGCATCTACCTTTGCCGCAGAAGAACGGATACGTTCCGGGTTAAATTGCACCTTTATCATCCGCCCCCCAGTGAGCTGAACTCTTTGGGTTTTTACCATCTGTAAACCCCTATAGTTGTTCATGGCCAAATCCCAGTGTTGCATCTGGCTTCTTATCAGCTCCTTTATTTTTCGTGAAATTGTCATTAAAAAGTAATCTGTAGTAAAACCCAAAAGCATCTATCTTGTACTCTAGTGCATTCTCTTATACCTGCTGGCCTTTTTTTACGTAATGCTGTCGTGCCTTAAGCTCTATTGTTCGTATTTTGTCCTTATAAAAATTATGTGCATTCATTTTAGTTATATCCAACAATGCGTCAGAGTTATCATCCCAACGACGACACAAATACAAAGCCTCGTAGATACGCCCTATCTGATAGGTACGACTGATGTTCAGCCCCAAAGCATAGTCTTCACCATAGCTAGTATTGGGTACTTTTACCTCCCGTAACACGGGTGTATAAAATGCCCGAGGAGCGCCTAAACCATTGATACGAAGAGCATTATTTCTTCCATTGTTCGGAGTCCATTCCTTGTGATCAATCAAACCCGGAGGGATTTCTTGAAGCTTAAAATTCACCATCTGATAACTACCCACAACCATGGCACAATTTTGTTGGTAAAAGGCATCCACAATCTGTTGCACTACAGTGTCGTTTATATACAAATCATCACTATCGAGCTGAATAGCAAACTTACCACAACGCTCATCTTCTACCGCAACATTCCAGCAACCACCTATTCCCAGGTCATCCCTCTGTGGTACGATATAAATTAATCGCTTATCATTGGCAAAGGACTTAATAATTTGCGGTGTTCTATCTGTGGAATGATTATCCACAATAATAAGGTTAAAATCAATATTAGCCTTTTGTTTCAACACTGATTCTATAGCATCACCAATTGTTTTCTCACGATTACGAACCGGTATAATCACCGAAGCTTCTACAGGATAATGTCCCTTATCGAATTGTATTTCTTTAAACTTAGGTTCCAGAAAAGCACCTACCTTTTTCAGGTGATCCGTACAAGCCTTTTCCATTTCAATCTGACGCTCGCGGTTTCGAGGATCAACATAATCAAATATCTTTTCACCTGTCCTTCGGGTATCCAGTTCCACTTCAGTATACAAGAGTTCCGGTAAGTGCAGCAACTCATATTTTTGCGATATTTTCAAACGCATATCATACATCGCCGCAAATTGGAAGTCAATATCCATGGCACAAATAGCCTCCTTAAGTGCCTCAGCCTTAAACAACAGCAAAGAACCAAAATGAAAGTCATCGCGCAAACTACCTTCCTGATACTCAATAAGAGGATGAGCTGCCATTTCGCCCTGTTTTTTCTCAAAATAATCAGCATAAACCATTCCTGCTCCCGCATCACTTAATACCCTGCACATCCTTTCCAATGCATTTTTACCCAGATTCAGAGCCATTGTCTTAGTGTATACAGCCACATATTCGGTATCGACCTTATCCACTATGTCTTTCCATGTAGATGTAGCATCCAGTCCCTTTTCTGCAATCACCACCTTAGCATTTTCCACTTTTACCTTCTCCTGAGTCACTATCAAAACAGATGCAACTTCCTTCGATTCTCTGAAAGCCTTCATTGTTTGCAGCACTTCCTCCTTATTTGAATAAGGCAGAACACATGTTATTTCACCACTCATTATTTTAGCTTTTGTCTATTATCTTTTTAAAAATAGTAATATTTCTTTCATTAAAGCATCCCTTTCCAACTCACTCTGAATCGATTCAAAGGGAAAGCCCATCACAACCGTTTTATAATGACCCTCATAAATAATTCCTGCACCACTATTATTTTGCCTATATCTGAAAGCTGTTAATGCACCCTTTCCCTCAGGAATTAATGCATCAGGAGCCTCTACCGTATAATACTTTTCGTCATAATCGGTATTAAATTCAAGGGTGCTTGAAAAACATGAAGCTACATTATCCACCGGATATATATTTCCTTTATTTACAGCATGATCTGATCTCCAACGAAAATGAAGTACCTCACTTGCAAATTTCTCAGCTACTGTATCATTTGTAAAATGAATATCCGATCCTACATAAGCCCCACTCATAAATACAGAAAGACCACCTGAGGTTGCTTCTGTCAGTTTTTTCATAAATGCCTGTGTGTATATTTTAAAGGCATCCTGATTAGGATCCAGATAGGTAGGTGTTGTTTTTTCCTCTCCTAAGATTACATCAATAGCATCACAACTGCTCAATGAATAACTTTCCTGATTAAACACCTCATCGCTCACCGAAATATAAGAATATCCTGCATGTAAAACTGATTTTCCATGAACCAGTGTAAAATCAAAACTATTACCTGGAATAATCCTTCCTTCCATATCAGCATAACTGGCTCCCCAGCCCGGACTATCATCGTCTAACCAGGGTGATTGACGGTTAAAATCGTACTGATGACCTGTATAGCCATATTCAAATTTATTTGGCACACCTTGATCCTGCCACCATGCTACCCCTGCAAAATTATTTTCATCAACAAAAGCAGGAGGAGCCACCCGATCAAAAGCATTCACCACCAACACCCAAGGAGCATTGTCATCAACAATACCCATAGAAAGAATTTCACCCGCCATGCCTTCACCACCCTCATTCAATGCTGTTACCTTGAAACTTATCGGTTGACCATACGCTGTTTTTGGTATTTTATAGGATAATCCTTTCACCAGAGTTCCATTATCGAATCCATTTTCTCCAATTCTACGATACACCTTATACTGGGTGGGCACAGCCGATTCTTCGAGAGGATCCAAAACGGGCTTCCAGCTCAATACAAACTCACCGCCCTCCTTGGTAATAGCCATATGATCAACAGGTAAAGGCTGAACAACATAAGGTCTTCCTTCCTGGTAGGCTAAGAATTTTAACATCCCCTTATACACTGCACGACTTACATCAAAACGAAAACGAGGATCAAGACCAAATTTCATATCAGCCAGATTCTGATGCGACAGCAACTCCAACAACATAGCAGGCACATTAGGTCGCCATGCTTCGGAATATTCCTTATCCCACATACCTCTCCGTGTCCACTCATTATTATAAAGAGCCCGCACATCACCTACTATCTGACTTTGAATAATATCGGTTAAGTCACGACTGGCCAATTTAGACTGGCCATTTGGAAACTTACCATCATCACGCACTGAACTATAAATACCCAAGGTACCTATTACCGAATCGTTGGATGTTATTCCGGCATCGGTATGAAACGCCAATGACAAATCAATCGGAATATTCAATCCGGTTACATTTCTGTCCCGCTGAGGCCCATTAGGTGCTCCCATCAAATAATCCACCCATTCTCCCCGGCTCTGATAATCATCATTGTAATCCTTTTTCTCATCATTCAAGCTAAACACAAGAGTATCGGGCATTCCTGCATACTGCAGCCAATACCGGGCACCTTCCATATAACGCGGACGTTGGGACTTTTTCCAACTATAGCCGTCCGATGAAGTAACATCCATATTATTTTGAGCTGGTCCAGACTTTAATTGTTCCTGCCGGTCATTCATCTCATTTCCTGCCCTACGAGCCACATTACCCATACCACCCCCAAACCGAATGGCATCAAGCGACACATTTTCATTGGCACAATATACCTCAACCGAGCCTTGCTCCACATTCTTTCCCTTGTTAAATTCAAAAGCACCCAGATAAATCCAGGTTCCACCTCCCATGGTTTGATTTACAGCAAACGAAGTAGATCCTCCTGTATGATTCACTTTATATTTAACTTGTTTTGCATTGTTGGGCGATTGCTGAAATGAAATATACGTTTCATAAGTCCCCTTCTCGGGAAAATCAGGCAAGTAAGTAGCCACTTTCCCCTTTACTTTTGACAGCTTAACGGATGAACCTAATAAAAAAGGATTTTCTCCCGGGAACAAGGTATCCTTCAAAGCAAAACCCTTTTCCTTTGAGACAAGCACTTCAGAACTTAAAATAAATTCAGACCCTTCACTTGACGCGTCCTCATCCACAATAAGTTCATTCTTTTGAAAGCTTCTTTCCCGGGGAAGAAATACCGTTGCTCCGGCATTTTCAAGCATAGGTACGATGTATGGCAACACATACAACATAGGTGAAATATCTTCTACCGATCCAAAAAGACGTGTCCTTTGCCACTCCCACCTATCCAACTTCGATTCGTAATACAACCCATGGCTTGGCCACAAGGCAATATAATTAGCTGACAAACCCTTACCATAAACCAACTTACCTTCTTTTGCAATCAAGACATCTTTTTTTACAACACTTACCATGCGTTCTTGATCCACATTTTCCTTGCTTCTAAAAACATTTGGGATAAGCTCACTTATCTCTCTGTCTCCTGAAAAAATGTGTATATCATAAGTTTTAACCTTACCTCTCAATTCGTTTTTCAAACTCTGTCTGAAACGTTCTTCCAAATTGGTTCTCCATGGCCAATACGATAAAGAGGCACTAAAAAATAAGTTTATCTCCTTATTCTCTTTATCAATCCAAAGAGAATCCAGCATCACCTCACCCATATGATCGAAACTACGAATTGGGCTATTCCATTTATTTAATTTCTTTAGTGTTTTCTGTTCTGTTTTATCAAGAGATTGAGCATGGGCAACAAATACCACAAACAACAACAAAGCATTAATAAACAAACACTTAAAACAATATCTTTTTCCCTCCATACTGCTAACAAATTAACTTACAAATCAATACCTCTCAAAATTAAAAATATTTTTTCAAGAATCAAACTCTTGTCATACATCTTACATATCATTGTTGCTTTCTCAACAATTTATTTTTACATTTGCTTCATTAGTTATTTTTAAACAAAAAAATAAACCAACACAACAAACTGATTAACAACGATAAAAGCAAATAACAACATCACTTAAACATTGCACACAAACACCTATGATACTAATTGCAGATAGTGGTTCAACAAAAACAGAGTGGAAACTAACGGGTCATAATGCAAGATCTCTCAACACATGTATGACCGGAGGAATTAATCCATTCCACCAAAGCAGCGAAGAAATACTCTTCAGTTTAAAAGAAGGATTTACACTGGATATCCAAAAAATAGATGAAATTCATTTCTACGGAGCAGGTTGTGCCAACGAAGAGAAAAACAACCTCGTAAAAACTGCTCTGTCGGCTTATTTTAATCTTAAAAACATAACAGTAGACAGTGATTTAATGGGGGCTGCGCGCTCATTATGCGGAACTAAACCAGGTATTGCATGTATTTTAGGAACAGGCTCAAACTCTTGTTTGTACGATGGAAAAAAAATCATTGACAATGTATCTCCTTTAGGCTATATCATTGGAGATGAAGGCAGCGGGGCTGTACTTGGAAAGCAATTAATTGGCAACATATTAAAAAATCAAATGTCGGAACGTGTCACTAAGCTTTTTTTTCAGGAATACAACACCGATAGAGCTGAGATATTAGATCATATATACAAGCGCCCACTAGCTAACAGATATCTGGCACAACACACCCGATTTTTATCGAAATATATAGACATTAAAGAAATTGAGGAATTTGTTATTCAATCATTTGATTCTTTTATAAAACGCAACCTACTGCAATACAACAATATTTTGCATCTGGAAATCAATTTTACAGGAAGCATTGCCTTCTATTTCCAAGAACAGCTAAAAAAAGCATTGAATAAAAACAATTTAACCTCCGGACAAATTACCCAAGCCCCCATGAAAGGGCTTGAAAAATATTATGCCCAACAAATTTAACAGCATGACTGAACCCAAACAAACTGACAACAAAATAAGTATTACAGAATCTCCTTCTGCATTCGATAACCTGGAGAATATGTCAGTTAATGAACTCATCACCAGCATCAACAACGAAGACAGCAAGGTACATATTGCAGTAGGCAAAGCCTTACCACAAATCAAAGAATTAGTAGAACGCATCGTAACCAGAATGGAAAAAGGCGGTAGGATTTTTTATCTTGGCGCCGGAACAAGTGGCAGACTGGGTGTTTTAGATGCATCAGAGCTACCTCCAACCTTTGGAGTACCCGACAATATGGTTATTGGTTTAATTGCTGGAGGAGATGTAGCTCTGCGCAAAGCTGTTGAGGCAGCAGAAGACGATCCGGATAAAGCCTGGAATGAATTGCAGGTATTTGGTGTGAATGAAAAAGATACGGTAATTGGGATTGCAGCATCAGGCACAACACCCTATGTTATAGGAGGCATAAATCATGCCCGGGAAAATGGATTACTTACCGGCTGTATAACATGCAATCCTAATAGCAAGGTAGCCCAAGCTGCCGAGTTCCCTATTGAAGCGATTGTTGGACCTGAATTTGTAACAGGCAGCACCAGACTAAAGGCAGGTACTGCACAAAAGATGATACTAAACATGATCACCACCACGATCATGATTAAATTAGGCCGTGTTAAGGGTAATAAAATGGTGAATATGCAACTCACCAACAAAAAATTAATCGAACGAGGATCCCGAATGATCATGGACGAAACAAAGTTATCCTACAAAGATGCCAAACACATGCTATTAATGCATGGCTCTGTAAAAAAAGCAATTGAGGCTTACCAAAAAAAATAAAATCTCATAAAAAAATGGGGAAACGTTACCGTATCCCCATTTCTTTATATTTACAAAACAGCGCTTTTAATAAACACCTTTAAAATATTTATCATACACTTCCATATTGCGTTCTAACAATTCCACCGCATTTTTATACGAAACCTCTCCGTTTTTCTCGACTATAGCCTCATAAATATTTTTTTGAAGTCTTAAAGTATACTCCTTTTCCCCTTCAATATTAGCATAAATCATATTACGCATACGAGGTAAGAGCGAATAAATAGGTTCCATGGAAATAATAACGATAGGATTACCTGTAGCCTTAGCTAAATTCATATGAAATCGATTGATCAGATCAACCTCCAATTGGGTATTATCCGGATCGCACTTCGCCAGATCCTTTAATATTCCTTGCAGCAATTTCAAATCATCATCTGTTCTGTTCAGGGCAGCCAACCTACTAATTTCAGGCTCAAATATTCTGCGCACTTCAATAATCTGACGTATTAAACTTGAATCGAACTTCATATCATAATACAAATTTAACGATTCAATGGCATCTTCGATTTTCAACTCGGAAACATACATCCCACTCCCTTTCTTAATATCAATTAAGCCTCGCGCACTTAATCTCCGCAATGCCTCCCTAAGAGCGGTGCGACTAACCGCAAAGCTTGCACACAACTCTTTTTCCGATGGTAGTTTCGTTCCTGGTATTAACTTTTTTGTTCTTATCGCCTCCTCTACCTTCCTCTCTATTTTTTGGCTAAGAGTTTGACTCGTGCCTATTTTCCCAAAAATATCATCCATTATTCAATTATTTCTTAACACATCATACAAATGTATCAATATTTATTTAATTATGATGGCAGATATTAACAAAAGTTAAAGCTATCTCTATGTGTATCAAAATATACAATCACATACAATACTTTTGCTCGTTTGAATAATAACGAAGATAAATCATACATCTATATAAAAATAGAACCGCAAAAAGCATCCATCTTTGAGCAATGATCTATTCCAAATCATCATACATATTTCGTTTCTCATTTTTTCAAATAACGCAGATAATTCCTCTCCCCTATCTGAAGCTTACATAAACTTACTTTATAGACAGTACTTCATAAAACCACATAACAGATTCATTACATGAACATAAAACAAGGGATGAAAATGGAGACTATAAGAATAAAAGGAAAATATTTATAGTTAAAATGCAGCCTTTTGAAGATAAAAAAATCCAATTTGTAGAATTGTTTTGGAGATTAATCCTATTCGTAAAATATTTGGGATTGAAATAAAAGTAAAAATGAAGAAAATGAAGAAAATAAACATCAGTAAAGTAATCCTATTACTTTCTTTCGTATTTGGCATGATGGCATGTAATTCGAATCAAAACCAACAAAGAGGAAATCATCAAAATGATGAGCAAATATCGGTAATGGTTGAAGGATTATCTGAAGAGTTATCATTATCAGGTAAAGAGTTAGAGATCGTAAAATATCTGTTCATTCATCATTTTGAAGAAATGGACAAGGTGATGGCAGAAGAAAACGTTTCTAAAGATAAAATGGATAGTTTAAAAAACAGTTTTGAAGCTAAAGTAGACTCTGTTTTAAACGATGAGCAATTTGCGAAATTCAAAACATATATGGAAAATCACAGACCTCAAGGTGGCCCACAGGGTAACAGGCCACAAGGTGGCATGCCTCAGGGAGGCCCCCAAAGATAAAATTACATAATAAATTTTCAGACAAAATGGCAACCTCTTCCCCTCATGTTCAGGTTGCCATTTTTATTTCCTACGAACCCACTCTTGTGCTTCTTTAAAAGACGCATTATTTCTATTCTCCCCATTTCTTCAAATGTTTTTTCTACTTTTGCCTCATTGCTTTTATTATTAGCTTATAAAAAAAATAATGAGTACTATATCATATTTATCTGTTGAAAACTTAACCCATCACTGGGGCGATATAAGATTATTTGACAACTTAACCTTTGGCGTAACAGAGGGCCAAAAAATAGGGTTAATAGCGCGAAATGGAACAGGAAAAACCACTCTGCTAAACATACTTGCGCATA
>JBFHKL010000041.1:0-21671 GCA_041595375.1 Saccharicrinis sp. | reverse complement strand
GATAAAGAATCAGTTCCTGCTGAAGTGGTAGAGTCTGAGTTAAGAATTGGGAGAGAAAAAGCAAAAGAAGAAGGTAAACCTGAGGCTATGCTTGATAAAATTGCACAAGGACGTTTAGGTAAATTCTATAAAGAATCTACTCTTCTTGAGCAAGCTTTTGTTAAAGATAACAAAATGTCTATCAAACAATATCTTAACCAAACAAGTAACGGTTTAACAGTTACTGAGTTTAAGCGTTTTTCATTAAGCTAATAGTTTTACGCTGTTAAATATATAGTCCCGGTTCTGCAAGCAGAACCGGGATTTTTTATGTGCTCATTTTTGCACAACTTACAAAAAAAATTATTGCCCCTGAGTATCTTTGTACATCTAGTCCATAAGTAGTTTAATGATGAACGCTATCACAAAATCCAATAAAAGTTTCCTCCGTAAAATCATTAACCTTTCCGGTAAAGCCATTAATGCCCATAAAATGATTGAGGCAGGAGATAAGATATTAGTGGCCGTTTCTGGAGGTAAAGATTCCCTTTCGCTAGTAGATATTTTAGCCGAACGACGTAAATTCTTACCTATTGACTACGAATTACATGCTATTCATATTATTACCGATGATGTGCCTTATGAGATTGATAAAACCTACTTAAGCGCCTTTTGCAAAGAACGAAATGTTAGCTTACACTTCATCAACACCCATGCCGGCATTGAAGATAGAAAGGATAAAAAACCTTGCTTTACCTGCTCCTGGAACAGACGTAAAGAACTCTTTGACTTTGCCCTGAAAAACGGCTTTAAAAAAATAGCCTTCGGCCATCATCTCGACGATGCCATTGAAACCCTGATGATGAATATGGTTATGCACGCCAATATATCCTCCATCCCTCCTATTTTAAATATGTTCGATGGTAAAATACAGCTCATTCGTCCCTTACTCTATACCACCAATGCCGAAATGACTCAGTATGCCGGAATCAAACAATTTACTTCCCTGAAAAAAGAATGCCCCTACGAAGACCATGCCTCGCGTAATACTGCCCGACAATGGATCAATCAGTTTGAAAAACTAAACCCACAAGCGAGAATTAATCTTTTTAAAAGCATGAGTAATATTGATGATGAGTATTTGGGTAGATAAATTTGACACCTAACAGCTTTCAAAAACCTCTTAGGTGTCATCGTAAATTTGTATACTATAAATAATAAAGTATATTTACTACACATAATAATTAATTATTAATTTAACCATGACGCTAAAATGATTAAAAACTTAGTTCGCTTTCTTTCTCTGAATTATATATTATTATTCGCCTTATTACCAGCTAATCTATCTTCTCAGGTTAGTTTCGAAAAAGGTTATTACATTGGCCTCGACAATAAAAAGGTAGACTGCTATATTAAAAATCACGATTGGAGAAAGATTCCTACTAAACTTGAGTACAAAGCCACATTAGAAGAAAAAACCAAAACAATTGCTATTGCCGAAGTAAACCAATTTGAAGTTTCAAACTTAAAATACGAGCGCCATACCGTACAAGTTGATCAATCAGGAAAAACAGTAAACGATATAAGTATGCAATATGCGCCTGAATTTGCTGAAAAAAACTTAATGCTAAAAAAATTAATTGAAGGACGAGCTAACTTGTATTTTGATAGCAATAGTCAACTATTTTTTTACAGTATTGATAAGCACAAGCCAGAGCAACTGATCTATAAAGAATATAGCAGAGATGGAAAAGTTCTGAAAAACACATCTTACCGCTTACAGTTAATTAAAGCTTTATCTTGTGAAGATATTACAACTGTCTATCTTCAAAATCTATCCTACCTAAAATCTGATTTTATTAAAGTTTTCGAAACATACAATACCTGTTTAAGTGCACCTATGATTAAATATGGTACAACAAAAAAGAGTGGCCAATTTAACGTAACAATAAATTCAGGGGTAAGAGTGTCAAACATTAAGTATGTTAGGGAATATTCAGCCACCTCATTTCATTTTGATAAGAGCGTCGGCTTTACTTCAGATATTCAATTTGAATATATACTCCCCTTTAATAAAAACAAATGGTCATTTTTTATCAACCCCACTTTTCAATCATACACCACCGATTTTACCTATAGTTATGTTGATTACAGTACCGATTACAAGTCGATAGAATTACCTATAGGTGTAAAATACAGTATGTTTTTTAGCGATAAATCTAAAATGTTTATAGAAGCAAGCGGGTTCCTTATCGACATTCCTTTTGATTCTTACGTAGGAAGCAGAGAGGTAGATAATGGAGGTGGATACATATATTTTGGAGGCGGATATGCATATAACAGATTTAATTTTAAAGTGAAGTACGGCACGCATCCTGATATCATATCACAATATACAAACTATACTGCTGCTTACCATTCTCTCTCTCTTACCTTAGGCTATCAATTGTTCTAAAGAAATAATTTTGTATGCCGAGAAATTAAATGTCTGCATTGAACGTAGCATGTCATTCTATGATAGCCTATTGAAAATAAAATACACCTAACAGGTTTTAAAAACCTGTTAGGTGTATTTGTACAGCCTCGTAATAAGATATCAAATTTACACTACTCAGATAACGAAACTGTTTTGCTATTATCGCTATACACTCTGTCAATTAAAAGATGGCGAGGATCGATGGCTGCTTTTGCAGGTATAGTATCCAATTCAAAAGAAAAGCTCATTTGATCCTGGTCTATTTTTACTCTTTTCTGAAAAAGTAAATCTTCCTCCTTATCATCGGCAAAGAAACCGATATCTATCCAATCGTTAATGCCTACTTTGGTTTCGTTTCCAATAGTATCGGCTTTCATTTTATACGATTCTATATTGATAGATGCCAGATATTTGCCATTTCCCTGCTTTTTATAACTTGCCTCTTTAACACGATTATCGTAAAGCGTAATCTCTTTAAACCAATCATCTATTAAATATTTAAACGAATCGGGTACTTGAACCTCAAGTTGTTTAAGAAAATCCAACGATGTTGGATAAGGTGGATTCTTATATTTATGTTGTTCTAAAAAGTTTCGCATGGCGGCATTCACTTTCTCTTCGCCAATATAATCCTGCAAAGCATAGAGTATAACACTGCCTTTTCCGTAATGGATATATTGTTGGTTTTCGACCTTATACAATGGCAATTCACTCTCTTTCTCTCCACTTCTTCCTCTTAAATACCTATCGTGATCGTATTTAATAAACTCCCGCATTTTCATGGGCTTTTTAGCCGTATGTTTCATGGTCATTAAAGAAGAATACTCGGCAAAGCTCTCACTCATTAAGGTAGCCCCTTGCATTTCGGCACCAATCACCTGATGTGCCCACCATTGATGGGCTATTTCGTGGGCAATAACGGCATCAATAACATTGTTATCTTTTTCATCTTCAAGGTTAATGATAAAACCTATTGACTCGGAATACGGCATAGTTCCTGGAAATGACTGAGCAAAAGTACTATAACGTGGAAATTCAATCACGCGACATTGTTTATGGTAATACGGACCAAACTGCTCGGTGTAATAGGCTAATGATCGTTCTGCTGCATCTAGCATCATTTCCACATTTACCTCATGCTTTTTGTCATAGTACACCTCTATATCAACATCTTCCCATTTACGTTTAGCCACCTCAAACTTAGCAGATGTAAAAGAAAAGAAATTGAGAGATGGATGATCGACTTTATAATGATAATAATTTCTACCCTCTTCTTTCCATTCTTTCAACAAAGAGCCAGGGGCAATAGCTATTTGATCAGCAACTGTTGAAATCACAGTTTCCACAGTGATAAAATCAGATCGTTCCTGAGTGAGATAGTTAGCCATATGCAAACAGGTATAATCCGCCTGTAATTCAGGCATTCTTTTCTTGGGTGCCAGTCCATATTTCTTTCGGGTATTTTTATCGCTCAATTCCAAGCTGTTGTCATATCCCAGTGTAGGCAGAATCTGAAAATTATTTAAAAAAGAGCCATTTTCAACAATGCCACTAAGCTCTATTTCATTTTGAAAACCCTTAGATATATAGCTTGTATGTATTTCTACATCTATAGTGTCCCCTGGTTGTAATGGCTTACTTAATGCAAAAATTAAATAATCCAGTTCTTTATCCTCGTATACTAAAGAAGCATTAGGGATTGTAAATTCAGGATTCCATTGCCTGTCAATGCTATAATGGATTGAATCAATAGGCACATTTGTTTGGTTCACATATTTGAGTTTGGCAGCTACTTTTACATCTCTTTGATAGGGAAATAAATCAATAAAATATTTGGCATCCACTATCTTTGGAATCGGGATGTTTTCATACTTTTTATATTGCTTTTCGTATTCTACCCGTAACTTTTCTATTTCATCACTGGTTCTGTAGGTATTTAAAACCTGCGTATTGTAATAAACAAAGCCTGTTACCAAAAGCCACGCAAGCAAACTAAAACCCATCAACACAGAAAAACTTTTGGTATATACTTTAGGTGCCTTTTTAATTCGGCTAAACAAAGAAGTTCCTGCTCCCCTATTGTAAATAGCGGCCGAACAAAACACACATAGCATGGCAAATAAGAGCCAGTACCCATTAAACCAAAGAGCTCCCTCTAAGGCTGGCCCAAAACCATTCATGTCAGAATAGATGATATGAGGTCCTCCTCCTAACTCAAGCATATGAGTTTGAACATTGAGAGCCAACAGAATAAGCTCCCCGATAAATAATATCAATACCGAAATAAAATAACCCACATACTTATTATTTGATACTGTCTGAATAAGAATCATTACTCCACTCCATATTATATAGGTAGGTAAGCTAAGCAATATGAAGTCAAGTACATATAAATGCAGTTCAATACGAGTATAAGAGCTAGCCAGCTGATAGAGTATACCAACCAGAACAAAAGTAAAATGAATAAGTGTAACGATGCTCACCAACGATAAGCACTTAGCCGTTAAGGACACAATGGTTGTATGGGAAGTCGCATCAACAACTTCATTAATTTTGCTGTCTCTATCACGCCAAATCAGTTCCCCACTAAAAAAAACTAAAATAATAAACACAAAAATCATGGAGTTACTGCTGATATGGTCAATCATTTTATAAGTTACCGGATAGGACTGTAAGCCAAAATATTCAAAACCTCCCACTAAATTGGTAATAATTAAAATGGCACTAAAAAGAAACAATATTTTAAAGGTTACGCTACGTGTAATGCTGTAAAAGTTAATCGCAAAAAAACTTTTAAACTGAGTCCAACTAGCCGCCATATTAAATGAAGGAGCAATCTGGGGCAAACGAAAGGTAATCTCTTTGTCCTTTTTCTGCCTTTTTTGTTTCTGTGTTTTTGTGTTTTTGCTCTGAAATGAAAAACTAAAATAAGAGATACTCAAAACAAACATACCGATAGAAATCCAGACACTCCGATTAAGCAGAAGTAAACCACTAAATTGTGGGCTTAAAGTATTTTTTTCGATAGTCGTAAAGTATTTGGTACTTAAGGTGTAGGTTCTGATTCCAAATGTATCACACATTGCACCTAGTGTTTCACTTTCTATATCAGAAAGTAATTCGCCCGATACTATATAAGCAATAATAATTACCAATGCCCCTACAAAAGCGATTACGGTACTCTTCCATTTACTGGCTAAAGCAAATATAATGGCCCCAGCAATAAACATATTAGGTAATATAAAAAGGAGGTAATTATTTACAACAGTTTCTGTATAAAAGGAACCAAACCTATCCGCATCGATCCATCCAAATAGAGGACCAAAGAACGAGCCCAGGTAAACCCCGGCGAAGACACCCAATAAGGGAATAGTTGACAAAACTAGAGCGCCACTAAACCGGCCAAAGAAGTAAGCAAACTTACCAATGGGTGTTGAAAAAAGTATTTCGTTAAAGCCATGGTTAAAGTCTTTTAGCGCAGCATTATTAAAGAATGCCGTGGCCATTAATAAACCAAAAATACTTAATATAGAAGTAAATATGGTGATTACATGAGGTGCATTGCGGTACACATTACCTACCGCTCCACCTATGGAAACCGTATCGCTAACAGTGGCTCCAAAAACGAGTAAGGTGATTAATATAAAAAAAATATACACCATGGGCTGTTTAAGCGCATATTTTATTTCAGAAAATACAAATGTTAAAAACATATAGTTGAAGGCTTAATCATTAAACAATAACTGCAGAAGTATTAATTTTAGAGAAGAAAACATCCTCAAGATTAGGAGCAATTTCTTCAAAACCATCTTGAAGTGTGTGATCACTTAGCACATGAATAAGGGGTTGCCCGCCCACCATCTTATTAGATATTACAGAGAAATTAGTGGCATAATGCTGAAGCTCTTCGCGCGATACTGCTTTTTGAAAAACCCTTCCGTTTAACTCATCTATTGCATTTTTGGGTGAACCTTGATAAATAATTTTACCCACATTCATAATCGCCATATTGGTACAAAGCTCTCGCACATCATCAACAATATGTGTCGATAAAATAACAATCACCTCTTTACCTACATCGGCCAACAGATTATAAAAACGGTTTCTTTCACCGGGATCCAGGCCCGCTGTAGGCTCATCTACTATAATTAATTTAGGATTACCTATTAAGGCCTGAGCAATACCTATGCGCTGTTTCATTCCGCCGGAAAAACCTTTAACACTTTTGTTACGATTGTCGTATAAATTAACCTTATCCAACAAATAAGTCACCAATTCCTTGCGCTCCTTCTTTGAGCTTACACCCTTTAAAACCGCAAGATGATCGAGTAATTGAGCGGCAGTAATTCTGGGGTAAACACCAAACTCCTGAGGCAAATACCCCAATACCTTTCTCAACTCTTCTGCTTGCTTAAATATATCTATATCGTTTAAGAAAGCAGAGCCGCTATCCGCCTCTTGTAATGTAGCTAGTGTACGCATTAATGATGATTTTCCAGCACCATTAGGGCCTAAAAGACCAAACATTCCGTTTTCAATGGTAATACTCACCTCATCCAGTGCTTTTACTCCATTGGCATAGGTCTTTGATAATCCTTCAATTATTAGTTTGTTCATATAGGGGATATTTTATGATAAGTATGCAAAGATTGTAAATATTATAGAATAATAATCATGTTTATATACGGTAATACTAAAAAATAGAACAAATAATTAGATTATTTGAATATTCAATGCAAGATTGTTGTTCGCAAAAAACATAACATATATATTTGAGCATCTAATCATTAAGCAAACTAACCTAAAGAGCAATTACTATGTTAAGAATAAGCATCCTTTTTCTCCTCTCTCTATATTATCTTTCTCTTCCTTCGCAGGAGATACCCACAGCTTTGCAGGTACAAAAATACACCCTCGATAATGGATTCACAGTATACCTGAACGAAGACCATAGTGCGACTTCTGTCATGGGTATGGTTACCGTCAAGGGAGGGAGTAAACGCGATCCTGAAGGTGCTAGTGGAGTGGCCCATTATTTTGAGCACATCATGTTCAAGGGAACAGATCAAATAGGAACAGTGAACTATCAGGAGGAAAAAATTTATTTAGATAGTATAGCATTGGCCTATGATCAATTGGGAAAAACTACCGACAAAAAAGAACGCGAAACCATTCAGTTAAAAATCAATACCCTATCCATAAAAGCAGCCGACTATGCTATTCCTAATGAGTTTGACAAAATCATTAATAGTATGGGAGGCGATCATTTAAATGCTTTTACTGGTTATGAATATATTGGATACCTCAATTCCTTTCCGGCAACTGAAATGGAAAAATGGTTAGAAGTGTATTCTCATCGCTTCGAACATCCTGTTTTTCGTCTTTTTCAATCGGAACTGGAAACTATTTATGAAGAGAAAAACCGTATGGCTGATAATATGGGTAGAAGCTTTATGGAAGTCCTTTTTAAAGCCATGTACAGTGATACTCCGTATGGCGAAAATTCAATTATAGGTACTTCGGAAGACTTGAAAAACCCATCGATATCAAAAATGAGAGCGTATTTTGAGACCTATTATGTACCTAATAATATGGCTTTAATACTAACCGGAGATTTTGATGCAGCATCGGTTAAGCCCCTTATTGAAGAAAAATTTGGGGTATGGAAAACCAAAGAGCTGCCCCAAACAAAAGAAATTAAAGCTACACCTTTCGATGGAAGGGTTCAGGTGAACAAAAGGTTATTGCCTATAAAAGTGGGCGTTTTGGGTTATCGCACTGTACCTATTGGCCACCCCGACGAATTGACCTTGAGTGTTTGTCAACGCTTACTTTCCAATTATTCATCAACCGGATTATTGGATGAATTAGTGAATGATAATAAGCTGATGAGTACTGACGCTGATTGTATGAATTTTGAAGAATTAGGTGGGGATTTTATTGTCATGGTTCCTAAAATTATCGGTCAATCCTTAAATAAAGCAGAGAAATTAGTTTTAAATGAAATTCAGAAATTAAAAGAAGGTGATTTTAGTGAGGATTTGTTAAAGGCGGTTAAACTCGAACTAACTACCCAAAACCAACGAAGCATAGAGGATTCTAAAAGGCGAAGCTACACTATTATGAATGCTTTTGTTTATGATCAGGACTGGAATGACGTGATGGCTTATTCCAATAAGATAAATCAAATATCTAAAGAGGATGTGGTAGAAATAGCCAATAAATATTACGGTAATGATTATCTGGCTTTTTACTCTAAAATGGGGTTTCCTAAAAAGGATAAGGTAAAAAAACCTCCTTACAAGCCTGTTAAACCCAAAAATTCAGAAGCCACATCTAACTATGCCAAAATGCTGGATGAGATAGATAGTGAAAGAGTAAAACCTCATTTTATTGAAGAAGGCGTTGATTTTGAAAAAGGACAATTAAACGAATGCGTTTCATATTACTGTGTTAAAAATCCAATTAATAACATTTTTTCCCTGGACATTAAATTTGGTACCGGAACCAATACTTCAATTGAACCGTCTTTAGCAGCCAAGGTTCTAGAGTACTGCGGAACAAAAGAACTACCCTATGCCGATTTCCTGAAAGAATTACAAAAACTTGGGGCCGATTACTACGTCAATGCCAATCCTACGGATTTTACCTTAAAACTTACTGGGCTAGAGAATAACCTTGAGCCTACCCTAAAACTGATCAATGATTTAATTACCCAGCCTATTTTTGATGAGAAAGAAAAAATAAAGTTGGTACGCGAATATAAGCTAAACCTCAAAATGATGCGTAAGGATATTGATACCGAATCTGACGCATTAGAAGAATATGCTTTGTATAAAAATCAATCGGAATTTTTGCTTGAAAAAACAGCAAAGGAAATTAAATCAATGACGGTAGATGATTTACTGGCAACAGTGAAAAATACAGTAAAAAAGGGAGTCGAACTGCATTATTGCGGCATTCTAAATGAAAATGATTTCAAAACGCAGATCACCAACCATTTCACCTTCATCAATAAGCTGAATCCTGCAGAGGAATATATGCTCCGAGCCATGACAAAAACAGATACAAACCAAATTTACTTTCTAGACGATAAAAAAGCCGTTCAGTCGCATATTAATTTATATGTAATAGGAGATGAGAATGATATGGATGACTATCTAAACAAAAAAGCCTTTAATGCCTATTTTAGTGGAGATATGTCTTCAATAGTTTTTCAAGAAATCAGAGAGTTCAGGTCCTTAGCCTATGCAGCTTACGGGTATAGCATTTTACCTTTCGATACTAGTAAGCCAGCTTATTTTAAAGGCGTATTGGGTACACAGGCCGACAAAACAATTGAAGCCCTAGAGGTTTATACAGGATTGTTAAATAATATGCCAGAAAAACCAGAACGAATGGACATCATAAAAAGAAACCTAAAACAATCCATTAATAACAAGCGCGCAGGTTTCCGATCCCTTTCTCAGAATATCCCATACTGGAAATATGTAAGCTGTACCGAAGATCCTAACAAGCTTCTTTATGAAAATGCAGATACAATGTCCTTTGAAAACGTAAAGGATTTTTATACCAAATACATTCACAACAAAAAAATAATCATAACCATTGTTGGGGATAAAAAAAGAATAGACTTTAATCAGTTAGCCCAATTTGGAACAGTGACCGAACTGAAACATAAAGACATTTTTAATTAATTCATATAAACTTAAATTAAACACCTATGACTACATTTTTAGGCTTTTTAGTGCTGTTGGCTGGTGCTGCTACTTTTATTCTATCAAAAATTGAAAAACACAATAGCAGAGTTCCTACCTGGTTAAGAGGAACAACAAATAAACATGCTTATGCATTAATCTCCGTAGGTATATTTCTGATATTTTTGCAATCTCTTTTCTTTTTTGCCGATAGAGGTTTTAATTATCTCTTGGTCTCTCCTACCGGAAAAATGAGTGCAGTAATGGAACAAGGCATTAAATGGCGCGGTTTTGCTAAGATTGATAAATGGCAAAAGTATATCGACGTAAAAGTGGTGAGTAAAGATACCGAGTCTGATGTTGATGAATTAGAAGGCGTGATGAATCCTATTCCCATTCGTTTTATCGATCAGGTAACAGCAAACGGACATGTTTCATTGCGTTTTCAATTACCTGAAGATGAGAGCTCATTTATTAACCTGGCAGTGAAATACCGCACCATGAGTAACCTTGTGAATAACACCATTATTCCAACCGTTCGCGAGCAATTAACCAATACAGGATATATGTTTGCTGCACAAAACTATATTTCGGGAGAAGCACAATCCTTTCGTCAAACATTTGAAGAACAGCTGAAAGGCGGCACATATGCGGTAAATAAAATTGAGGTGAAAGATACCATTTTCAATAACATCAATATGACTGATAGCAGTCGCAGCATTAAAGAAATTCAGACCAGTTATATTGTTGAAAAAATATTGGAACATGGTATACCCAAAAGAATTCCTCATGAATTGTCTGAAAATAATATCATTGTTTCGCAGGTAATTGTTGATAAAATAGACCTGGAAGCAACGTTTAAGCAACGTTTAGAAGCGCAAAGAGATGAGTCGGCAAAACGTCAGCTGGAACAGCAAATGATTGAAACAGCTAAAGCAGAGCAACAACGTATTGTTGCGCAAGGGGAGCGTGATAAGGCTGAGGAACGTGTGACTCAGGAAAAAGAACAAGTAAAAGCCTTAATCGCTATTGAAACCAAATTAAAACAAGAGGAAACCAATAAAAAGCTGGCTGCCATAGCCCTGGAAACAGAAAGATTGAATGCCCAGAAAAAAAAGGTTACAGCTGATGCCGAAGCCTATGAAATTTCTAAAAAAGTGCAGGCAGGTATTACCCCTGAAGTAAAATTACAGATGGAACTAGACCGAGATATTAAGGTGGCTGCCGAAATTGCCAAGATTAGCTTTCCGCAAACCATGATTATAGGAGATTCAAAAGGTGGTACTCCATTAGAAAGTTTAATTGGTGCTGCCATGGCTAAACAGTTACAAACCAGCAAATAATAAACCGCACAACATATTTATTATTGACGATGAAAAATCAATTTAACAGCTTTCATCCATAATTTGTGGAAGCATAAGTGAAAAAAACTTATAATTAATTGATTGCTTAATGTTTAAATATATTAAATATACCCATTGATAACCGGCGTGCCTTTTAAAGTCGCACGCCGGATAATAAAAAGCTATAGCTTCTTGTCTATGGCCGCTTGATCAATCTCTTCCATTATAGCAATCATAAATCCTTCTCAAGAGGATTTGCTCCTTCTTTTTGCATATCATAAAACATTTTTTTGTTATATTGCACCTTCTTTCAAAATGGTATCATTCAATGAGATAATGCAAACTGCAACATTCAAAAATGACCATCAAATAAGAAATAATAATCTTTTTTTAAATAAATATGATACAACACAAACAACTGTTTGGTTTCATAGTGCTGTTATGTACAATTTTAATAACAGCTTGCAACCAATCCAAAGAAACAGCTACCCTTTCCGAAGTAAAGTATAATCCAAAAGTAGCTGCTTTTACCTCAGGTATGGTAGGTAATCAGGCAAATATCATGATCCGCTTTTCAGAAACAGTCAGTAGTGCTGAACCTGGCAATATAGCGTCGTCAAGTATTTTAAAGATTTCACCCTCTGTTAAAGGAGAAGCCTATTGGGATGACCAACAGTCTTTGGTTTTTAAGCCCGCAGAAAAACTCGAACAATCCACTGTGTACAAGGTAAAAGTACGCTTATCGCAGGTGTTCCCTGATGCAGAAGAAGATTTTGAATTCTCCTTTCAAACCATCACACAAAATTTCAGATTAGAGATGGGCGAAATGCAGCCCTATCAACTCAAAGACTTATCTGACTATCAATTAAACGGCATATTGATTCTTTCTGACTTTGCCGATACGCTGGATATTCATCAGATGATTACAGCAAATCAAGAAGATGAAAAGCTTAAGATAGAATGGTTAAATACCCAAAGACAAAATCAATATCCTTTTGTGGTTCATCATGTAAAAAGAGACCAAAGTTCCAGCCATGTTAAAATTGAGGTGAATGGGAAACCCATTGGCATTGAAAAAGAAGACGATGAAAAGATAAAGGTTCCCAGTATCAATGACTTTGACCTAAGCGCCGCTAAAACTGTTTTTTATCCCCGTCAAGGAATAGATATTATTTTTACAGACCCCTTAAACCCCAATCAAGACTTAAATGGACTAATCACATTAAGTCCTTCGGTTGGATTTTCCACAAGCATTGAAAACAATATCATCAAAGTTTCTCCCAATTATTCCATTACAGGAGATGCAACCCTCATTGTTCATGAAGGCATAGAAAATATTCTAGGAACTAAATACGACAGCGAGGAGAAATTCAAGCTCACTTTTACAAGCCTCAAACCACAAGTGGAATTTATTGGGAAAGGAACTATATTACCTGAGTCCAGCGGATTAACTCTACCCTTTAAGGCAGTAAGCCTAAAGGAAGTACAAGTGAGGGTAATTAAGATTTTTGAAAACAATGTAGCTTCCTTCCTTCAGGTGAACAAACTCGATGGCGATTACCAGCTAAAAAGAGCCGGAAGATTAGTTTTAAAGAAAACAATTCCTTTAAACTCCGATAGAACCATCGACCTGAACAAATGGAATACCTTTTCATTAAACCTGGACGATCTGATTAAGGTAGATCGTGGGTCCATTTACAGAGTTGAGCTTCAGTTTGCCCGTAAAAATGCCATCTATCCCTGTGCCAATGCTCAGGAGAATGGCGAGGAGGACTTTACTACAGACCCGGATAAAATTACCGAAGATGAAATAGCCTATTACGATAGTCCGGATGCCGAATCAAGTTATTGGGACAATGACTATTACTACTATAGCAATTACGACGAGAGAGATAATCCATGTAGCGATGCCTATTACAACACAAATCGTTATGCCAGCAGAAATATCCTAGCTTCCAACCTGGGAATAATCGCCAAAAAAGGAAGCGACAAAGAAATGTTGGTTGCCGTAACAGACCTTAGAACAACAGAGCCAATAGCTAATGTAGAGGTTGATATTTACAATTATCAAAACCAGTTGATAGCCTCATCAAAAAGCAATAAAGACGGTTTAGTACGTATAGATGTAAGCAGAAAACCTTACCTGCTAATTGCTAAGCACGAAAACCAAAGAGGCTATCTCAAACTGGATGAAGGTTCTTCACTGTCCTTAAGTCGTTTTGATGTGGCAGGGCAAACCATTCAAAAGGGCTTAAAAGGCTATATTTATGGAGAGCGTGGAGTATGGAGACCGGGCGATACCCTGTTCGTGTCGTTTATCCTCGAGGATAAGAATAAAACATTACCTCAAAAACACCCTGTTATTTTTGAACTCAGCAATCCTGATGGGCAGCTGGTAAAAAGAATGGTAAGCTCTGAAGGCAAAAACAATATGTATCTGTTTAAGGTGGCTACCAATACTGAAGCCCCAACAGGAAACTGGATGGCCCGTTTTTTTGTCGGAGGAACTGTTTTTAGCAAAATGCTGAAAGTAGAAACCATCAAACCCAACAGACTAAAAATAAAAATGGATTTTGGAGCTGATAAACTTTCGGTGTCTAAACCATATATCGAAGGCCAAATGGAAGTAAAATGGCTCCATGGCGCAGTTGCAGAAAACCTGGATGCCAATGTATATGCTACCTTATCTTCTATTCCTACTAAATTCAGTAAATTCAACGAATATACTTTTGATGACCCTACCCGAAGTTTCTCGAGTGAGGAAGTCATGCTCTTTGAAGGAAAAACAGACAATCAAGGGATCGCTCATGTCAGAGGCAACCTTGAAGTAAGCGATCAAGCACCCGGAATGTTAAAAGCTTCCTTCAGAACACGGGTATTTGAAAAGAGTGGCGATTTCAGCATCGACAGATTTTCTATTCCTTACAGCCCTTATCTTTCATATGTTGGGGTAAAAATGCCCCTTGGTGATAAACGAGGAATGCTGGTTACCGACAAAAAACACAAAGTAGATGTAGTAAGCGTAAATAGTGATGGTGAGCCGATATCCAGAAAAAACCTGACTTACAGAGTGTATAAGGTAAATTGGCGCTGGTGGTGGGAAAGTGACGAAGACAACCTGGCACGATATGTCTCTTCCTCCTCTGAACAAATAATTAGTGAGGGAAAATTAAACACACAAAATGGTGTGGGATCCTTTGATATGGAAGTAAAATATCCCGATTGGGGAAGATACCTGGTTCGTATTTTTGATCCTGTCAGTGGCCATATATGCGGCCATGTGGTCTATGTCGATTGGCCCGGCTATGCCGCTAAGCCTGTTGGTGATAATCCTGAAGATGTAGCTATGCTTACCCTATCTACAGAAAAAGATAAGTATAATGTGGGCGAAATGGCGCAGGTAAATTTTGCTTCCTCAGAGAATGGTAGAGCGCTGGTATCTATTGAGAATGGCTCAAAAGTAGTGAAAGAATACTGGGCAAATACACAAAAAGAATTTACTTCTTTTCAGTTTGAGGTGACCAAAGACATGACTCCGAATATTTATGTGCATGTTACTTTATTACAGCCTCATGCTCAAACAGCCAATAACCTACCTATCAGAATGTATGGTATAACACCGCTGATGATTGAAGATGCACAGACACACCTGAACCCAATTATTCAAATGCCCGAAACACTCACTCCTGAACAAACAGTGAAAATTAAGGTGAGTGAAAAAGACGGCAAGCCAATGACCTATACCATTGCTATGGTAGAAGACGGATTACTGGATCTGACCCGATATAAAACCCCACAGCCTTGGAACTATTTTTATGCCCGTGAAGCACTGGGTGTTCGTTCCTGGGATGTGTACAATGAGGTGATTGGTGCCTATGGTGGTCAGATAGAAAAAGTATTTAGTATTGGTGGAGATGGAGAACTTGAAAGCAAACAAAACGACCCCAATGCCAATCGCTTTAAATCCGTAGTAAAGGTGTTCGGACCATTTGAGTTAGGTAAAGGTGATAGTCAAACGCATCAGTTTACCTTGCCTCAATATATTGGTTCGGTACGCACCATGGTAGTTGCCCGAAATGAACAGATGTATGGTAATGCCGAAAAAACAACGGCGGTTAAAAAACCATTGATGGTGTTAGCTACCTTGCCTCGTGTGCTGGGTCCCGGGGAAACAGTGAAACTGCCGGTTTCAGTATTTGCAATGGATGACAAGATTAAAAATGTGGAAGTGAGCATTGAAACAAACGACTTACTTCAAGTGAAAGAAACGAGCAAACAAAGCATCAAATTTAATCAAACGGGCGATCAGATCGTTCCATTTACAATCCATATCCCAGAACGATTAGGTGTTGGTAAAGTAAAAATAACTGCCCGCTCAGGTTCTGAAACAGCGACAGATGAAATAGAGATTCAGGTGCGAAACCCCAATCCTCCAAGAATAAGCTCTGTGAGCCAGGTTATTCAAGGTGGACAAACCAGTGCTATACCTTATGCCCTATTTGGCTTGGAGGGAACTAACAAAGCCACATTGGAGCTGTCATGTATTCCTCCTGTTGATTTTGGAAGAAGATTAAAGTACCTGTTACAGTACCCGCATGGTTGTGTTGAACAAACAACAAGCTCAGTCTTCCCTCAGTTATATCTGAAAAATGTAATGGACATTTCTGATGAGACAGCAGCTACTATTGAACGAAATATAAAAGCCGCCATTAGCCGTTTATCTACCTTTATCACAAACGATGGTGGCATGAGTTATTGGCCAGGTAATAGCGAAGCAAACGACTGGGGAACATCTTATGCTGGTCATTTCTTGCTAGAAGCCGAGAAAAAAGGTTATAACCTGCCCATTAACTTCAAAAATAACTGGGTCAACTATCAAAAACAAAGGGCACGTAACTGGCAATCGGGGAACAATAATGATCTCAACGATTTAAATCAGGCTTACCGTTTATACACCTTGGCTTTGGCAGAGAAACCTGATAACAGTTCTATGAACCGAATGCGAAACCTAAGCAACCTATCTGTTGAGGCACGTTGGCGTCTGGCAGCCGCCTATGCTTTAATAGGACAGCAGGATGTAGCCAAAGATATGGTGCAGGATGCTTCACTGGCAGTAAAGAACAATACATACATGGGTTCTTATGGATCCGTTACCCGGGATCAGGCCATGATTTTAGAAACGCTCACCTTGCTTGGCGAAGAAGACAGAGCAGCTCCTTTAATGAAGGAAGTGGCCGAAAAACTAAGCAGCGAGACCTGGTTAAGCACCCAAACAACAGCTTATGCATTAATTGCACTGAGTAATATGACTCATGATGGTCAATCAAAGTTGAATTTTGCCATTAGTGGTGCCGGAATCGAATCCGAGAAAATTCGTTCCGATAAGCCTGTTCATCAACTTACACTAAATCACAAAATTCCTCACAAAGGAGAAGTGAAAGTAGAAAATAGAGCCGAGGGAACGCTCTTTGCCCGTATCATTCTGGAAGGCATTCCTTTTAATGGGGATACCGTCAATGTGAATGAAAACCTGAATATGTCAGTTAAATATACATCCTTAGATGGCTCTCCTATTGATGTGAGTGCCTTACAACAAGGAACTGATTTTATGGCGGTAATCACTGTTACCCATCCAGGACAACTATCGGATTATACCGATATGGCTCTTACCCAAATATTCCCTTCGGGTTGGGAAATCAGAAACACACGTATGGAAGAAGTTCAATCATCCTATGAAGTAGATAGACCGGAATACCGAGACATACGAGATGATAGGGTATATTCCTATTTTAACCTAAACAGAGGCAAAAGTAAAACATTTGTAGTTGTGCTGAATGCCTCTTATCAGGGACGATATTATTTATCTTCAGTTTCGTGTGAGGCTATGTACAATAATCAAATTTCATCGCGCAAAGCCGGGCATTGGGTTGAAGTATTAGGAAAATAATAATTGATGAAGAAATACAGCATAATGAATAACGATAACAACAAGCAAAATTTAATCGCTTTTCAGGCAAGTAATGCATTGCCACACACTAAATTAATATCAGGAACTGTTTTGTTTATTTTTACATTAGTGATGATACCTCTATTGGCAGAGAAGTATACTATTGATTTTAATTTTATCGTACAGATGGGTGGTATTTTATTCGTATCCTTACTCATAGCCATTTCAGGTTATCTGGGCAGAAATAAGATTGCACTGGTAATTGGTGAAGATTTTTTTGAATTTGCAATGGCTAAAAATGTATGGCTACTGGAATTTAAAGATGTGATCCGGATAAATGAAAAAGAAAATGCAGCATTAGAAATTGAGTTTTTTAAAGATGGTAAGGAAGCTAAGTTACCTTTTAATACTGCGTTTTTAAATAAAGAAATCCGTGAAGAAGCGAAACGTATTTTAAAGAAAAATATGAATCAGTTTAAAGCAAAAGTTGCTTAATTGCTAAACACCAAACTATAAATGTAAAACATAGAAGTTTAGCACTTTCATCAGTGATAAAGAAAATCCGCTTGATAATTGATGGGTTTTCTTTATCGCTGTTTTATTACCAATGGCTGTTATCAACCCTATTCGTACCCTTCTTACTTAAGTAATGCTACAAAGAGCACTAAGCCAGAGAACAATGAAACGCCTTAGAGGATTAAAAATAAAGACAAAGCATGCTTGCATAGCGCTTTTAGTTTTGCTCCTTGCTTTATTTTGGTTCTCCATATCATTTCCCTTATTTAAAAAACCCTATTCAACTGTTATTTATTCAAAAAACAATCACCTTCTGGGAGCACATATTGCCCAAGATGGACAGTGGCGTTTTCCCCAGGGCGATTCTGTTCCTGACAAATTCAAAACTTGCATTATACAATTTGAAGATGAATATTTCTTTCAACATCCGGGAGTAAATTTTCTTTCGCTGGCTCGTGCTTTCAAGCAAAATATATCGCAGGGAGAGATAGTGAGTGGCGGTAGCACGCTAACTATGCAATTGATTCGGATGTCTACCGGACATAAAAGAACCTTTTTTAATAAGCTGATAGAAATATTTCAATCCTTACGGATAGAACTTAGCCTTTCTAAAGAAGAGATCCTATCCTTATATGCAACCTATGCCCCTTTTGGAGGGAATGTAGTTGGTTTAGAGGCTGCCTCCTGGCGTTATTTTCATCGCCCCCCCTATTCTTTGTCGTGGGCCGAAAATGCCACTCTGGCTGTTTTACCCAATGCACCCGGCCTGATTCATACAGGCAAAAACAGAACGCTCCTCTTACATAAACGAAACCGTTTACTCCATAAATTATGGACCCAGGCACTCATTGACTCCACCACCTATTCCCTGGCCATTACAGAGCCTATTCCCGATCACCCTTATCCCTTACCCCAGGCGGCTACTCACCTATTGGATTATTGTAGGAAAACCAAGGAAGGGGCAAGCTATTATCTAAACCTAGATGATCACATACAGGAGCAGGCCAAAAAAACGCTGGCTTACCACCATGCTAAATTGCATTTAAACGAAATTCATAATGCATGTGCCATTATAGTAGAAGTATCAACAGGAAATGTATTGGCATATGTAGGCAATACCTCATCATTGAATAAAATAGCGCACCATAACCAGGTAGATATTATTCAGTCGCCACGCAGTACTGGGAGTATTTTAAAGCCCTTTTTATATGCCGCCGCATTACAAGATGGAAAACTATTACCCAATACGCTGGTAAAAGATATACCCACTTATTTTAAAAACTTTGCCCCTAAAAATTACAACCGCACCTTCTCTGGTGCGGTCCCTGCCAATGAAGCATTGAGTAGATCCTTGAATGTACCGGCAGTAAACATGCTAAAAGATTATGGCATTGATCGCTTTTGTACTATTCTCCAGAAAGCCGGATTAACCACTATTACTTCTGCCCCCGATTACTATGGCTTATCCCTTATATTAGGTGGAGCAGAGGCCAAATTATTTGATTTGTCGGGAGCTTATGCTTCTATGGCTCGCACATTAAACGATTATACACAAAACAATAGCACTTATTTTGAGAATGCCTTTCATGCTCCTTATATTTTTAAGCAGCAAAAATCGAAGAGAAAAGAACCAACAGAATTTCACCCCGTTTTTAGTGCAGGAGCTATCTACCACACCTTCGATGCCTTAACCAATGTGGTTCGCCCTTCAGAGGAAATGGGTTGGCAAGCTTTTTCCTCAAGCCGAAAAATTGCCTGGAAAACAGGTACCAGCTTTGGATATCGCGACGCCTGGGCCATCGGCATTACTCCTGAATATGTAGTGGCTGTTTGGGTAGGTAATGCTAGCGGAGAAGGCCGTCCGGGAATAGTAGGAGGTTCAACAGCCGGACCCTTAATGTTTGACCTATTTAATCATCTACCGCATACCACCTGGTTTAAACCACCATACGATGATATGGTAAAAACCGCGGTATGTAAGCAGTCAGGCTATAAAGCAGGTCCGTATTGCGATACCGATAGCCTATATATACCTGTTCAGGGACAAAAAACAATGCCCTGTCCCTATCATCAACTTATTCATTTAAACCAGGAACAAACACATCGAGTAAACTCAGACTGTTATCCTATAGCAAAGATGGTCCATCGAAACTGGTTTGTTTTACCCCCGGTTATGGAATGGTATTACCGAAAAAACAATCCTTTATACAAAAAACTTCCTCCCTATCAGAAGGACTGCCAGACGGAACAAAATGTGATGGAGTTTATTTATCCACAAAACAACGCCAGGTTATTTTTACCCATAGGTTTAGATGGCGATGTACAATCTGTTATTCTAAAAGTTGTGCACCGAAATCCATCCACCACCATTTATTGGCACATCGACAAGGAATATATTGGTCAAACAAGCTTTGTACACCAGATGAGCATACAACCTACACCCGGCTGGCATCAAATAACCCTGACCGATTCCGAAGGCAACATGCTGTCCAAACGAATTCATTGCGTGGGCAGAGGTGATTTATCAAATTAATGTCTAGAGAACTTTTGCGTGAGCATAGCAGGCTGAACCCAATGGAAATGATGGAAAATATCGATTATACAATGAATCCTCTCATCGGGTTTAACGCAAAAAGCCATAATAGCACTACAAAATAGCTAAAAAGCACTGCAGAACACCTCCAAAGCTTTACAAAAAGACTCCAAAGTGACACATTGTCGGATAAAGTAATGCAGAATGGCTCGTAGGCACTACAGAATCCTACAAAAGTGCTGCAGAATGCTACAAAAGCGACACAAAGTCAGACAAAAGTATGTTTTGTTAAACACTATTTTACCCATTCCTTAAGACCTTTCCTGGACTTATGTATACGAATATCGCTACAATTATCTTTATTCCAAACAGGTAATACTTTATCAGCATACCCTATATACCCCTGCCTTCAAAGCATAATTTAATAATCCGTGTTGTAGTTGAAAAATAGGTGTATTTCAACTTGGTATAGCAAATTACATCACTTCTAAAAAAACAACGATTGTAATATGCAGTACTACATAACATTGGTGTTTGTCACGCTTTTGTCACGCCTGTTAATTAAAATTTTAATCACATGAATGTATATTTGCAATGAGTTATACTTATGTTAGATATTATTTGAGGCAAAAAAATGAATAAACCAAATATGAAATGATGAGATTCCTAAAACAGCAACATACGGACTTGATAGTATAAAAGCTAAAACTATACTTTCTACAAAACAAAAAACTAATGTTTGGGAGCAGAAAGCATTAAAGATTTTGCAAAAACTTGAGCTTGAATACGGCGTTATGGCAAGAGAGATAGAAGCGCCTAATGCTACTTACGCATTAAATTACAAACATTTATCTTTTGAAAAATCAACTGAAGCTAATCGTCAGTTTTTGTTTTATGCAACAATTGATTATCAATGGATGGCCAAAAATCTCATCTCATATAAATCTGTAGAGCAGCTTAGCAAAGACAATTTTGCCAGCTTGTACTCTTTAAACTACAAACGAATCATCCCTATAAAAACAATGGGTAAGCAAATTATAGCCAATTTAAATGCCGGATGGGAATGGAATAAAACAGTCTTTAGCTTGGGAAATACAAGTTCGGATAATGATTTTTCGTTTGGAGGCAAGAAATTTAAAAACGAGAAAATACAAGCCTACTCCGGTTTAAAGATGAATGG
>JBFHKL010000040.1:0-21808 GCA_041595375.1 Saccharicrinis sp. | reverse complement strand
GTGGTTTACAAAGGTGTTTCTGATGCTTTTGACTTACCATATTTACCAGTTGAGAATTTTCTTTAAAGCATAGTGCTTTAATTTAAAGATAGGATAAATAAATAGTTGATATTCAACAGAAAGCCGGCTTTAAATACAGCCGGCTTTTATTTTATGTATTTAATATTTTTTGATAAGCAACTACATCAAGTATTCTTCCAAATTTTTCGCCTACCTGCTTAAAGTGAGCACATTTTTCGTAGCCACATTTCTCAAATAAGCTGATGCTCGACTGGTTTTCTCCGGTGATAATACCTAGTAATACTTTGATATTAAGTTGCATTGCAACCTCTTCCATTTTTTTTAATACTATGCCTCCAATTCCTTTACCGCCCATATCAGGTTTGATATAGATGGTAACTTCAGAGGTACGGTCGTAAGCCTGACGGGGTTTGTAACATCCCATATAGGCATAACCGCAAATAGTGTCTCCATCTTTTATTAAAAACGATGGATATTTTGGATGAGAAACCGGAATAATATTTTTAACATCAGCTTTGTTTATTTCTTCTGTATGGAATGTAGCAGTGGAATTTTTAATATAATAGTTGTATATACTGCAAACTTCATGTAAATCTCTTTCTTCTATTTTATGTAATGAAATATTCATTTTTTTTATTGGCTAAGATATAAAATCTTAAATTTTCATTGTTTACTTTCTGATTTTTAGTACTTAGAATTGCTGGTTTTTTATTGAAATATTTTTCTTTAAACAATATTTTTCTTTAGTTGTTTTTTTAACTGTATTAATTACTGGTTTTTACATTAGTATTGATGTTATAATAAGTTTGGTATTTCTTTTCAGTTTAATAATTTTGAGATATCTGTATTATACTTAATAGATAGTTTAATGAGCTATTTATTTTTTAGAGCAAGAATTTAGTTATGCAAGAAAGAAAAAATTACATTGTTGGAATTGGCGCTTCGGCGGGAGGTTTAGATGCTGTGCAGAAATTTTTTACTCATATTCCAGCCGAGACCAATATTGCTTTTATTGTTGTACAACATTTATCTTCTGATTTTAAAAGCTTGATGCCTGAATTACTGGCAAAACATACAGATATGAAAATTTTCACCGTTGAAGATAATATGTCTATTCAACCTAATTGTTTATATCTGAATCCGCAAAATAAAAATATAGGAATAAAAGATAATAAATTCGTATTGCTGACTAAAGCGCCTAAGAATTACCTGAATCTTCCGATTGATATTCTATTTCGTATGCTAGGTGAGACTTGTCAGGAAAAGTCAATAGCTGTGGTGCTTTCCGGAACAGGATCTGATGGATCCAGAGGTATAAAAACCATAAAGGAATTCGGAGGAACGGTTCTTATTCAGGATCCTGAATCCGCACAGTTTGATGGAATGCCCAATTCGGCTATTTTAACCAATATGGCTGACTTTGTGTTGACCCCAAAGAAAATAGCAGAAAAAATTGTCCAGATTACCCATAGTCGTATTCAGTTAAATGACATAGCAGATGATATAGAAAAAGAACAATATTTTTTTGACATCTTATCTCTCATCCAAAAATCAAGTGGTATTAATTTTAAATACTATAAAAACAATACCTTATTACGAAGAATAGAAAAGCGAATGACACTTCATAATAAGGGGCGGATAGAAGAATATCTTAAATATTTGGAAAAAGATACAAATGAACAAAAATCACTGGGGCAGGAGTTTTTAATAGGAGTAACCCGTTTTTTTCGGGATGAAGAAGCGTTTGGGGTGCTTAAAAATGAGGTTGTTCCTGCAATATGTAATAGTAATAAATCTAAGACCATCAGAATATGGGTACCCGGTTGTTCTACCGGTGAAGAGGCTTATTCAATTGCTATGTTATTCGAAGACTATATAACGACAAATAAACTGGATTTTACGTATAAAGTTTTTGCTACAGATGTTGATAAAAATGCCTTATATACAGGTAGTAATGGTTCGTATTCGGTTAATAATTTTGACCAAATAGATCAGGATTATCTTGACGAGTATTTTATAAAAAAAGGTTTCAAGATTCAAATAACTAAAAAAATTAGGGAAAAAATTGTGTTTTCTTACCATGATATCACAAATGACCCTCCTTTTATTAAAATGGATCTTATATCCTGCCGTAATATGCTGATTTATCTTTCTACAAATACTCAAAAAAGAGTTTTAGCGGCCTTTCAATATGGGTTAAATGTATATGGGTATTTGTTTTTAGGTAGTAGCGAATCATTGGGCAATATGAATAGTAGGTTTAAAGTAATAGATGCTAAGCATAAGTTATTTCAGAATCTGGATTCAGATAAAAAACTTCCTGCTGATATTTATCGAGATAAATCCATACCAACCAGTATATCTATACCAAAACCTTATGTTAAAACCCTAAGTGTAAAGCCCGATAATGTGTCGATGAATGAATCGTGGTTTTATAAATATTTAAGTAAGAAACATTCCCCTGTAAGTGTTTTTGTGGATAAAAATTTTTCTGTGCTATTTATGCTTGGCGATTTTAGAAAATGGTTTAATCAAAGTGATGGAACCTTTTCCAATAACCTTCTAAATCTCGTTAATACAGAATTGGCTGTTATTATTCGAAATAGTATCCGAAAAATTTCACAAAATGAAAATGCTGTTTGTATAAAAGATATGATTTATGATTTGGGGCACGAAAAAGTTATTACAGACTTATTTGTTGAACGAACACGAGGTGTAGATGAAGACGAGCCGATCTATTTAATACAATTCCGGGTTAGTGAAACCGTTGTGCCCACTAAGGAAATATCAATTAGTCCTAAAGATGTTTCTGATATAGCATGGCAACGTATAGAAGACCTTGAGATGAGGTTGCAGGAGAAAAGTCAGGAATTACAAAATGTTCTCGAAGAACTAGAAACGAGCAATGAAGAGTTACAAAGTTCAAATGAAGAACTGATGTCTTCCAATGAGGAGTTGCAAAGTTCCAATGAAGAGTTACAATCTCTTAATGAAGAGCTCTATACTGTAAATACCGAATTTCAGGAAAAAAATAAGGAACTAACGGACTTAAATAACGATATCAACAACTTGATTAATAGTACGGATATCGGCACCTTATTTCTTGACACAAAACTGAGAATAAGAAAATTTACTCCGGCACTTAAAAGGCTCTTTAAATTGGAAGATTCAGATATAGGCAGGACAATTGCCAGCTTTGCTTCTGAATTTACTGAAGAAATACGTAAATCAATTATTAACGACTCAAAAAAGGCTTTAGATACAAGTCAAATATTTGAAAGGCAGATTGTTGATCGATTGGGTAACTGGTACATTAAACGAATAAGTCCATTTATTACTGATCAGCAAGTTACTGATGGTGTTGTGCTTACATTTATTGATATAAATGATATAAAAATAAAGGAACAGGAAATAAAACAAAAATCATCGGACCTCTCAGAGGCGCAAAAAATAGCCAAATTAGGTAACTGGACATTAAATATAGAAACCAACGAAGTGACCTGGTCGGAAGAATTATATAATATGATGGAGGTTGATTCTAAGTTACCTCCTCCTTCTCTTTATGATCAAGAAAGAATGTTTAGGCCTGCATGCTGGAAAAAATTACGTGAGGCCATAGAAAAAACAGTTATTGATGGTACTTATTATGAACTGGAACTGGAAACCATTAAAAAGGATGGTTCAAACGGTTGGATATGGGCCAGAGGCTATGCCTCAAAAAATGGGAATGGTGAAATTAAATATTTACATGGTGTTGCACAAGATATTCTGTTGCGTAAACAGTTGAATGAAAAGCTAAAAAGAGAACAGCAGTTTGCCAATAAAATTGCAGAACTATCGCCAACGGGTATATTTATTTATGATCTGGAAAAAGAAACTACAGACTATTTCAATGACCAGTGTTTGCATATCATGGGTTTTACTAAAAGCGAATTTAATGCTATGTCAGCTGATGAATTTATGAGTTTGATTCATCCCGATGATATGGACAACCTACAATTAACCATGCAAAAAGTAGCCAATGGGGATGAGCATTGTAAAATAAATTACCGGTTCAGGCATAAAAAGGGTATATGGGTTTGGTGCTATGCTGTTAATTCACCTTTTAATATTGATCAATATGGTAAGGTTAACAGTTTTATAAGTGTATTTATTGATGTAAGCGAACAAAAACATATTGAGGCTGAATTACAGGAAGCAATTAAACTAGCCAATTCTGCAAATGTTTATAAAAATCAGTTTTTGGCTAATATGAGTCACGAAATAAGAACGCCCATGAATGGTTTGGTTGGCTTTGCCAGTCTGCTTAGGGATGATGAAATAGATAGAGAAACAAAAAATTCCTATGTAGATATTATAGAGAGTAGTTCGCAACAATTACTTACCCTAATTGATGACATTATTGATGTCTCAAAGCTGGAAACTGGAGAACTAAAAGTAGTTATAGGTCGTTGTAATTTAAATAAACTATTTAATGAATTGGAGACTACCTATAATGAGCTGAAATTACATAAGAAAAAGGATAACGTATTGATTCAGGCGCATATGCCTGAATGTGATGATGATGTAATTATAGAAACAGATTCAGCCCGTTTAAAACAAATTTTGATGAACCTATTGAGTAATGCCTTAAAATTTACCAGTAAAGGTTCCATTGAATTTGGATTTTCTTTGCCAAAAGATAAAGTGATTTTCTCTGTAACAGATACAGGTATTGGTATGTCACAAGATAAACTGGATTTGATTTTTGAACGTTTTCATCAATTAGAGAAACCAGCTAATGCCAATTATGAAGGAACAGGTTTAGGTCTTGCTATCTCAAATGGGATTGTACAATTATTAGGTGGTAAATTTTCGGTGAAATCTGAAACAGGTAAAGGAAGTACATTTGTTTTTGAGCTGCCAAGGTAGTTTGTTTCAGCATGATAAAAATAATGATTGAAATACAATAATATATGCTCAGGAGAAGTATTTGTTTTATATTAAAATAAGTACTTTTTAGTGTGTCATTAGCTCACTAATCAATTCCCACATTTTATTATGGAAGGAAATGGGAACCAAGGCATCACTTGGGCTTTCACCCATTCTAACTACTATCATATTTTCGCTGGGTATTACATCAATAAACTGTCCGTTTTTACCTATAGCGGCATACATATCGTCAGGAGCGTTGTCGGATAGGGAAATATTGTAGGATGTTTCGGAGCCTGGTAAAACAATAGACGTTTGACCGTTTAGCCAGGTAAGATAGCCATAGGAAGGATTTAAATCCTGCGATGTAGTGATCATGGCATCAAAATAGTCTTGGTTGTATAATATTTGTTCATCATCCCATGTTCCGCGGTTTAAAAGCAGTAAACCAAAGCGTGCAGCATCGCGGGCGGTGCTCCAGTAAACATTATTGTAACCACTTGTATACCATTGGCCGCTTATACCCGTCTGATCTTCGAGGTATTCATCGGTAAAATCATTGTATTCAAATCCCGATGCATTGCTAATAACTTTTTCTATTAAAGTGTATGACGCATTATGGTAGTACCACTGCATCCCAGCATCGGTTTTATATAAAAGACAACTGCTATCGGTGCAATCCAAGTCAGAAACTTCATAGTCAAGACCAGTAGTCATCGTGAGCTGATGTTTTATGGTGATTAGATCTTCTTTTTCTACAGACATGTCTGTCCAATTGATACCTAGGTAATCCGATGTTTTATCGTCAATATTAAGAAAGCCTTTTTCTTGTGCTATCCCAGTTAAAAAAGCGGTAAGAGTTTTTCCGGCAGAAGCCCAGTACCAGATACTGCTCTTCTCAAAAGATGCTGTGCCGAGTATATTGTCTCCCCAGTATTTTTCGATCACAATTTTACCATCAATTAATACAATAAAAGCCCGTGTGTCGTTAGTTGCCAGATAGGTGCAAAGGGCTGTGGTATCCTCGCTCCAACCTGCGTTTTCAAGACTTTTGGTTTCCCATTCATCGGAAGTTATAGGCGGAAAGTAGATGGAACTTTCTGTAAATATCTCTTCGTTTGCCTCGCTATTGTCGCAGCAGGTTATGGTTATCAGAAGAAAGAGGGCGAATAATATCTGTTTCATTTTAATTTGATTGCTGTAAGCGAAAAAAGGTTTAATGGCTTACGGTAAAGAATGAATTAAGGTTTCTTTGTATTTGTTTAGGCTCGTTTTTGGTAGGTTGTTTTAAACAAAATAATTCCAGAAATAGGAATGAATAACTCTTACAATAGTGTAGTTATTCTCATGTATATAAGGTTTGCCTAGGTTATTGTAAGGTTTACCCAGAAGCGATTACTTGCGTAGCTTAAGATTCTACTCTTCCAATTACCTGTACATATGCCTGCTCAATCATCTTTATTTGTTAGTTTGTTTTTGTTGTATAAAAGAGCTGACAGGTTTTAAAACCTGTCAGTGTATAATTTTTCTTTCTACTTATCGTTTAACTCTTCAGCTGTACGGTTTTCTAAAGGAGGAGCAGGGGTCATTAGGTGTTTGTTTTCTTTAACCAGTTTCATAACCTCCTCAACCACTTTTTCCATTTGTGGGTCTCGGTTTTGCATTAGGATATTTGGATCGTCCCATACTTTAAAGTCAGGTCGTACTCCTTCTCCTTCCCAAAACCAGTGGCCATCGTTATCGTACAGGCGTGCGCCCGGAACAGTAATGCCACCGCCATCGATTAACTGATGCCCCGTGGCTGGCCCCACTAAAATACCCAGGGTGCGTTCTCCAACAATAGGACCTGCTTTGAGTTCCTGGAAAGCCCATGGCAAACCATCGCCACCAGAGCCTGCCCAACCATTGATTAGCATACCAACGGGGCCTGTATTGGTCTTTATCGGACTTCGGTGGTCTTTGCCATGACGCCAGTGCAAGTTGCAGTTGACAGGGCGTTGCAGCAGTTCAAGGAAACGGTCGGCTAACTGCCCTCCGCCATTCCATCGTTCATCTAGGATAAATCCTTTTTTATCCAGCTGTCCATAATACATACGTACCAATTCCTGTTGCCCTTGTTGGCTGGTATTAGCCATATAAATATAGCCTAGTTGACCGTTAGAGAGTTTGTTAACCATCTTACGGTTGTTTTCAATCCATTCAAGGTAGCGTAAGGTGCGTTCTTCATTGGCAGATAAACATTTTATGATAACATCTTTGGCATCAACCCAACTACCAGTTGAAGAAATCTTGAGCAGTACTGTTTTATTAGATAGACCTTCAAAAGCAGCATATGGATCTTTATGACTATCTAAATCAATCCCATTAACAGAAAGAATATAGTCACCTGTTTTTACCTCTGTTCCTGTTTTATCAAAAGGAGAGCGGATTTGTGTATCCCAGTCGGCAGGTTTAATAATATGTTTTATTTGGTATAGCTGACCATCTTTTTTCCAGTCAATACCCAGGAAACCGCCATCTAAAGAGGTACTTTTTTCGGTATCTCCACCCCAAGAATAGGTATGACCAGCACTGAGTTCGGCCACCATATTCGATTGTAGATTAGTGATGTCCCAACGCGTGCGTGCATCGTCAACTAATGGAGCATATCTGTCGCGCACCTCTTTCCAGTTTAGGCCATGCATATGAGGATCGTAAAAGAAATCACGGTGACGACGCCAGGTATCCATAAAAATTTGTTTCCACTCTTCTTTGCGAACCAGGTTCATCACTAATCCATCGGTTGGAATTGGCTTTTCTATTTTTTGCGCAGCCTCAGCTTTTATTATGCCGTATTTTCCTTTCGATTGAACCAACATTGCTTTGCCATCGGCTGTAGCAATTACCTGGTTTACATCGTCCATAACCTTCTTTTCTTCTAGCTCTTTCAAATCGAAATAATGAAGTGAGTTGGATTTTTGTCCGGATCCGGTATTGGGTCTGCGCAGATATATTAGTTTGTCTTTAAAAGGAATCAAGGCTGATATATTGCCTGCTGGGGGAGGAAGTAGCTCCAGGCGTGCTTCCATATTATTAAAGTCTATTTCAATACGAATGTTTTCATCTGTTTTAGTTTCCTTGTCATTTTTACCCTCCATTTCTTTTTCCTTATCCTCTTCTAACTCAATGGCATCGTTTTTAGCTTGTAGGATTAACGGGGTATTTAGTTGAAGTGCAATCGATGCAATTTGTGTTGAATTGGGATAAATCCAAGTGCCATCACCCAGATCGGAATAGGCTGCATTCAGTGTTCGGTCGGTTAAATAAAACAGGTATTTACCATCGGCACTAAAAATTGGGTAAACATCATTATAAAAACCACTGGTAACCTGATGACGGGTTTTGTTTTCAATATCATAAATTACGATGGCTGAGTTTGCATTTTCCTGCCCAATAGAATACGTTAAGTATCTTGAATCAGGCGACCATGATAGAGGGAATTTAAATCTGCTTCCATGGCCCAAATTCCAGAGGTGGTTGTCGACAAGAACAGTTTCTCCACTTTCTGCATCGATTATATAAATGTTATTGGCTTCGTCGATAAAAGCCATCATTTTACTGTCGGGTGACCAGTGTAATGTATAGCCAAAACCTTTTTCCCGTTTTGTTAGTTGTTTGGCATTTTTGCTGCTTTCGCTGGGTTGCAGCCAAATTTCATATTCACCACTCTTATCGCTCCAATAGGAAATGGTTTTACCATCAGGTGACCAGGCTGGATTTTGGTCGAAAGCTCCGCTCGATTGAGTTAGGTTTAGCGTATAGCCTTCTTTAACAGGTACATTAAAAAGTTCACCTCGGGCTTCAAAAACAATACGTTTAGCCCCAGGCGAGGCTGTCGCGCTATTAATATTTTGGCTTACATTTTCAGAGATGGGCATTTCAAGGGATAAATCGCTTACTACCTGAATATTAATTTTTTTTGTTTTTTTTGTGCTTAGTTCCATTAAATAGAGATCACCTCCCATTTCATATACTAATTCATCATCAGAGCCTGATAAAAAGGATATATCATAATCTGGGTAGTTTGTTAGCTGTGTTTTTGATTTTGTTTCAGGATTATATTCCCAGATATTCAGGCGCATATTTTTATTCCTATCAGATAAGAAATAAATATGATCACCAACCCAGGTGGGTTTGCCATCATTGGCTTCGTTGGTAGTGATTCGGTTGGTTTTATTGGTATCAAAATCATACACAATAATATCGGATGTGAGTCCTCCCCGGTATCTTTTAAAAGGATAGTTCTCTGTTATTTTAGTGATATAAGCCAGCTTGTTGCCATCTCTTGAGAAGTCACCCAGTTCACCATAGGGGATGTTTAGTTTTTGAGGAAGTCCTCCTGTTTTATTTACCAGATAAAACTGGTTAATCCTGCTTATGCCGTTTTCTCTGGCAGAGGCAAAAAGCAACTGTTTGCCATTGGGGTGCCATTCAACCATTCTGTCGAAGAAGGAGTTATAGGTAACCCGATGAGGTATACCTCCGCTTACCGGAATAACGAAAACATCGGAATTTCCATTATAACTGGCCGTATAAGCAATCTCTTTTCCGTCGGGTGAAAATTTTGGCCAGGATTCTTCACCGGGTGAATGGGTCAGTTGTATAGCTGTACCGCCATTTTTGGGAGCCAGCCAAATGTCGCCACCATAAACGAAGGTGATTTGTGTTTGTGAAATATCAACATAACGCATTAATTTGGCACTAATCTGAGAGTATGTACTATACGAAAAAGTAAGTGCAGTAATTAACAAAATTATTTTCTTCATAGTTAAAATGTTTAGAATATCAGTTTGACAGAGCAGACAATAGCCTGAATGATTCAAATAATTCACTTAAGTTAAGGATATTTTTTAGGTGCTTGTTTTTTTATTTTGACTTTATTTGGTTTGTTTTTAGCTTGTTACCTATAATATATGAAGTTATTTTGATTTGGGAATATTTTTTGTCGAAGCCGGAGTAGGCATTAGAACTTTGTAATGAGCATTAAAAACTAATAAAAGAAGGCTTTACTGAAACAAGGTATAATGCAGATTGTATAATGCAATGTGCCTTATCTGCGTTTCATTTGAAATGCTCAATCATTATTATTCCGACATCCTTCGGAACAGCCTATCGGCATTATACCAATTTTTAATAAAGCTTATTTCAATTTCAAAAGGGTATAAGTTGTACTGCCGAAAGCAGGAGCATTGTTTGAGCAATACGGAACCGTTTCTGGTAGTTGAAATGAAGCAACGAAGTGAGTTTTCTTTTGAAGCAATTTCATTGCGTTATAGATTTTATAATGATGTTGTATGTTAAATGGTTAGGATAGCTGAAATCTTCACCTATAGTGTGGTAAAATTAAACAAAAGTAAATAATATAGTTAATTGATGTTAAATTATTATTGACCTAAAATGAATATGAGATTATGGCATGTGATTTGTTTGTTAACCAATCGAAGAGCAAAAGTGTTTTTTCATAAATTAGGTTAGGGTTTAAGTTTTGAATTGGAACGTTTCGGCGTTCCAATTTTTATTTATTGTATTTGCTTAAACCTTTTTGAAGCGTGAGTGTTTAAATAATAGATAGGATAATACTTTTTCATTTTTAAAGGTTAGGGTTATAAAGGAAAAGGGAGCTTTTTTTAAGCTCCCTTTTTTTGTGCCCAAAAGCCTGTAAAAGTATGTAGTTTATAAAGTTATTTAATACATATTAGCCGGTTGGTATTAGGGTAAAATGATCATAGCCCAAGTTACTGTGATTTCTTAGCCTGATTAATTCAGTGAGAATAAAAAACAAAAAGAGAAAAGTAGAGCGCAGTGTTTCAGAGCTTATAGATAGTGAACCATCTTCAGATTTAAGAACAAGAGCATTTTCTTTTTTCAGTAGTTTCCATTCGTAATAGAATGATTTGTGAATTATTCAGCTTAGCTGCTGGTAATATGAAATTGGTTGAAGACTATGAACTTTTAATCACTGATTGCTCATTGCAACATTTGCAATACGCTAACATTTTTTTGAGACTGTTTATAGTCCGCTCCTTCAACTGACCCTATCAGCTTTTGTCGCTACAATAGCATATACCATTGGGAGCATTCCTTGTAGGCCTTTAATCTGATATTTACCTTTTTTAAATTCTACCGTATTTTCAAAGCAGTTGTATGGCGAGTAATCATATTCGCTCAGATGTTTAAGACCTAAACCATTGTTTAGCAAAGCATCAATTACTTCACTCATACTGTGATTCCATGATACAGATTTTTCTTTGATGGATGATTTTTCATCTTCGTCAGTATAGGTACCTTCCTGTTCTTCAATAATGGGTTCTCCGCCAAAATAATTGTACTCAATTTTTGAGAAATCGTAACTAAACATCCAAACTACCGGATGAAACTCTACCATCACAAACATTCCGCTGGGTTTAAGAAAGTGCTGAACGATATTGGCCCATTTGTTCATGTCAGGTAACCATCCTATTGCTCCATAAGAGGTGAATACAATATCAAATTTTTTGTTAAGCTTTTCTTTTAAAGCATATATATCACTCTCAATAAATGTTGTGTCAGTACCTGTTTGTTTGGCTAAGCCTTTTGCCTTTTCAATGGCCTTATCTGATAAATCAATGCCGGTAACATTAGCTCCTAAACGAGATAAGGATATTGTATCCATACCAAAATGGCATTGCAGATGCAGTATGGATTTACCTTTGATATCACCTAATAATTCTAATTCAATGGCGTTTAATGAGCTTTCACCATTAATAAACGATTTCACATTGTAAAAGTCAGAATTGTAATGGATATCTGTTTTTTTATTCCAAAGGTTTTGATTGATCGAAAGGTAATCCATTGTTTTAGTCTTAGAGATAGGAGAAGATATATTTTTAAGGCAAAGACGCAAAATTTACACCTACCGAGGGACTAAATGTAGAGTCACCCGGTAAGTTATTGCTCTAAATTGTTTATATATCAGATTTTATCACAGGAGTTGCTCCGTTTTCGGAACATAAAACTACCAGCAGGTTACTTACCATTGATACTCTTTGCTCAGCAGAAATATCCATTTTATCTTCAAGTTCTTTTAATGCCATTTGTACAACACCTACAGATCCTTCTACTATTTTTCGTCTTGCACCAATAATGGCTTGTGCCTGTTGCCTCTGTAGCATGATTGCCGCAATTTCAGGGGCATAAGATAAATTTGAAATTCTGGCTTCCTCCACTTCAATACCAACTATTGATAAGCGTTTTCTAATTTCTTGTTCTAAAGCCTTATTGATCTCATCACCTCCAGAGCGGAGGGTTAATTGATCTAAGTTTTCATCTACATCATCATAAGGATAAGTGCGTGCAATATTACGAAGTGCTGCTTCTGTTTGTATTTTCACAAAATTCTGATACGATTCTTCCTGATTTTCCTTTTTAATGCCTGATTTAGAGTCAATTTCAGTACTGGCCTCAAGATCAAAAGTGGCTTTGTATGTATCAACAACTTTCCATACTACTACTGAACTGATGAGTATTGGATTTCCTTGTTCATCATTTACTTTTATCACATCTGTTTCAAGATTTCTTACTCTTAACGATACCTTTTTTTTAGAATAAAATGGATTTAGCCAGAAGAAACCATCTGTTTTTACTGTTCCCTTATATTTACCAAAGAATACTAAAACCTTAGTGTGATTTGGAGCAATAATAAATAATCCACAAAGCCAAAATATGCCTACTATAGCTAATGTTATTGTAGAAAGAACAATAATAGCTGAAGGGATGAAGATGAAAGATAACGGAGATATTAACATTACTATTCCTAAGAAAAGATGGATAAATCCGTTGTTTTGTAGTTTAATTTCTTTTTCCATAGTAGATTTAAGTTTTACTGAATTTATAAATTCACCACTTTCTGGGCCATTTTCTGAAGTTCGATAATATCAATCATAGTTCCGGGTATACCCACTTCAACTTTATCAATTAGCTGAAAATGATTTAAACAGGTTTTACATGCAATTAGTTTTACTCCTGCCTTTTCTAGTTGTTTTAATGATTCAATAGCCGCAGAACCAGTACAGATTAACTTTACCCCTGCATTGTAAAAAGTAATAAATCGAGGCAAGCTGTTTTCTTCATTGATTAATTTTAGATAGTTAGTAACTAATTGAAGTCCTAGTTCTTCACTTCCGTTACCCATTCCGTTATGCGTAATTTGTATTAATGTATTGTTCACTTTGCTGTTAAATTTTAATGAATATATAGATGGCCCAAGTTAATGATTTTTTTGTAGAGGTGTTGTCTTATCCTAGATACTTGCTGTTCTGGTATAAAATTGTGTTATACTTTTTGCTCAGGCTAATGCAATAAAATATTTTAGTATTGGATTTGTGTTTTTAGTATTCCAGATCATCCTCAAGGTTGTTCTTTGCTTTATATGGATGAGCTCGATAAATTTGATATTTAAATGAAAACCATATTGTAAAATAGTTGGAACAATAGAAACACCAAAATGATTTTCCACCAGACGAAAGATGGAATTGGCATTCACCGTTGAGTGTGATAGAATAGGGGAGAAGCCTGCATCATCGAATATTTGCATGACTTTTTCATAATAGGATTCGCTATAGGACGAGTCGAAAAGAATAAAAGGTTCATCCTTTAGTTGCTCCAGGCTCCTGAAATTTAATTCGTTTAAAAAATGATTATTCGGTAAAACCAACGAAAATGTGTCCTTGTGTAATGATTTTATTTCCATCCCTTTGGGAACACGTTCAATTCTTACAAAACCAATATCTATTTCTTGGTTCATTAATGCTTGTATTTGTTTGTTGTTATCCATCTCATTCAAATGAAACAACACATTGGGGTGTGAAGCCTTGAATTTTAATAATAGTTCGGGAATAACATTTTGCATGGCAGACCCCACAAAACCAAGTTTTAAATTGCCATGAATACCTTTGTTTAATAGTTGAGCATGATTCAATACATCATCCAGACGGATAAAATTGTTTTTTATTTCTTTTTTTAGGTATTCACCCGCTACTGTTAATTCTACTTTTCGGTTATGGCGTTTAAACAACTTCATGCCAAGTTCTTCTTCCATTTGTTTTATCTGACGACTTAAACCGGGTTGCGAAATAAACAAACGCTCTGCAGCTTTACGAAAATGTAATTCTTCGGCTACAGCCAAAAAATATTTATAATGACGAAATTCTAATTGATTACTCATGGTTATCAAATATATAATAAAAAGGTCTTATTTCGTATCAAAACAACTTGTAAATTTGTATGATAAGCAAGTTTTAGTAACAAGTATCAAAATAGAAGTGCCCATTGAATGAATACCTATAACATGATGCACAAAATTGTGCTATCTGATATTTGCTAATTATGTCTTAATTTAACGTTATGTTTAAATACGGAATAGATCATCTAACGGTTCAAAAGGCCATAGCCATTGTAAAAGGCAAGTTGCCGGCTGTTTTAACCAAAGACGCCATTCATAAGTTAAAAGAGTGCCGAAGAAAGGTTGAGGTAATGGCAGCCGGGGATGAGCCTGTATATGGTATAAATACGGGCTTTGGTCCTTTGTGCGATACACAAATAAGCCCTGAACAAACCAGTAAATTACAGGAAAATCTGTTGCTCACGCATGCAGTAGGTGTTGGTAATGCGATAGATAAAGAGCTATCGAAATTAATGATGATTTGTAAGGTTCATGCCTTATGTCAGGGATTTTCAGGGGTTCGTTTAAAAGTCATTGAGCGTATTGTGTATTTTATAAATAATGATGTGTTGCCTCTTGTTCCGGAAAAAGGTTCTGTGGGCGCTTCGGGTGATCTGGCTCCTTTATCGCATTTGTTTTTACCTTTATTGGGAGAAGGAGAGTTGTGTGTTGGCGATGAGATTGTTTCAACTAAAGATTATTATAAAGAACATCAACTAAAACCCATACGACTTGAAGCGAAAGAAGGATTGGGTTTAATCAATGGCACCCAGTTTATATTGGCTCATACTATTATGGGCTTGTATCGAATGGAATATTTGCTTGATTTAGCTGATGTTGCCGGAACCATGAGTTTAGAGGGTTTTATGGGAAGTGCTTCGCCTTTTCGTGAAGAGATTCATACTATCCGTCCGTTTAAAGGGAACCTGAGAGTGGCAGAACGTATTCGTTACCTGTTGAAAGATTCGGAAAATGTGCAGGTTCATGAGCATTGTCAGCGCGTACAGGATCCTTATTCAATACGATGTATGCCTCAGGTACATGGTGCCAGTCGTAATGCCTGGAGTCATTTGAATGAACTGGCCGAAATAGAGATGAATTCGGTTACCGATAATCCAATTGTTTTATCTGATTGCCTTGCCATTTCAGGAGGGAATTTTCATGGGCAGCCTTTGGCTATGGCATTGGATTATGCTTCTTTGGCCGCTTCGGAGTTGGGTAATATATCTGATAGACGCTGTTATTTGATGTTGGAAGGCAAATATGGTTTGCCACGCTTACTGACCGAACATGGTGGATTGAATTCAGGCTTTATGATCCCTCAATACACAACGGCAGCTCTTGTAGCTGAAAATAAGTCGCTTTGTTTCCCTCCTTCGGCCGATAGCATTCCTACCTCATTGGGACAGGAAGATCATGTTTCAATGGGCAGTATATCGGGACGAAAGTATAACCAGATCTTAGGTAATTTGGAAAAGATATTTGCCATAGAGTTGATGTATGCAGCACAAGCCATGGAGTTTCGTCGCCCCAATAAATTCTCACCAGTTATTGAGCAGAACTTTGCCATCATAAGGGAGAAAGTAGCTAAACTCGAAGATGACAGGTTGCTTAAGGATGATATTGCGGCTATGGTGAAGTTAGTTATGGAGAGAGCCTTTGTTGTGAGGTAAGTAAATATAAAAAGTTAATTATAGGCTACTTATCTAGTGGTAAGGTGCAGGTATACAGACTTTTTATACAATTATTGATGTTTTAAATCCAGTTTGTCATTACACTTGATGCTTACGATTGGAGTCTAAAAAAAAGATTATGACCTTTCAAGAAGAAATATTACAAGGGATTCCGGCTGAATTACCAGCAAAAAAAGAAGTAAACAAAGAGGTGAATCATGCGCCTAAAAGAAAAGATATTTTGAATGCCGAAGAAAAACATTTGGCTATTCGTAATGCCTTACGTTATTTTCCTCAAAAGTGGCATCGAGAGCTGGCACAGGAATTTGCACAAGAACTAAAGGAATATGGGCGTATTTATATGTATCGATTTATGCCTGGATACAAGATGTATGCTCGCCCTATTGATGAATATCCCGCAAAAAGCAAGCATGCAGCAGCAATTATGCTGATGATTCAGAATAATCTGGATCCTGCTGTGGCACAACATCCTGAAGAGTTGATTACCTATGGAGGTAACGGTGCGGTGTTTCAAAACTGGGCGCAATATATGCTCACGATGCAGTATTTGGCTATTATGACCAATGAGCAGACCTTAAATATGTACTCCGGCCACCCTATGGGTTTGTTTCCTTCATCGAAAGATTCACCAAGGGTAGTGGTAACTAATGGTATGGTGATTCCAAACTATTCAAAACCGGATGATTGGGAGCGTTTTAATGCTTTGGGTGTTTCGCAATACGGACAAATGACGGCTGGCTCATATATGTATATCGGTCCGCAAGGCATTGTGCATGGTACAACTATCACGGTGATGAATGCTTTTAGAAAAATATTAGCGAATGGTGAAAAATCGGCAGGGAAAGTATTTCTTACAGCTGGTTTAGGTGGTATGAGTGGAGCCCAGCCTAAGGCAGGAAATATAGCAGGTTGCATTTGTGTTTGTGCCGAAGTTAATTCGGCGGCAGCTAGAAAACGCTTTGAACAAGGATGGGTGGATGTGTTGATTGATTCGATGGATGAATTGATTGTACGAGTAAAAAAAGCGCAGCAAAACAAAGAGGTGGTGTCGATAGCTTTTATAGGTAATGTGGTTGATGTGTGGGAACGTTTTGATAAGGAAGATGTTTATGTGCATGTGGGCACCGACCAAACCTCCTTGCATATTCCGTGGACAGGGGGGTATTATCCTGTGGGTTTAAGCTTCGAAGAATCAAACCGGATGATTAGGAATGAGCCGGAGTTGTTTAAGGAAAAAGTACAGGCTTCATTGTGTCGTCATGTGGCTGCCATTAATAAGCATACAGCCAAAGGAACTTATTTCTTTGATTATGGTAATGCCTTTTTATTGGAGTCGTCTCGTGCAGGAGCTGATGTAATGGCCGAAAACGGAAATGATTTTCGCTATAAATCATATGTACAGGATATTTTAGGACCCATGTGTTTTGATTATGGTTTTGGTCCATTCCGTTGGGTTTGTACTTCGGGTAAGCCAGAAGATTTAGATAGAACGGATGAAATTGCTATGCAAGTCCTACAGGAAATCATGGCGCATTCACCCAAAGAGATTAAAATGCAGATGCACGATAATATTACCTGGATTCGTGATGCCAAGAAAAATAAGCTGGTGGTGGGTTCCCAAGCCCGTATTTTATATGCCGATGCCGAAGGACGTTCTAAAATAGCCAAGGCATTTAATGATGAGGTAGCGCAGGGAAAAATTGGTCCTGTGGTGCTTGGCCGGGATCATCACGATGTCAGTGGAACAGATTCGCCCTATCGCGAGACCTCAAATATTTATGATGGTAGCCAGTTTACTGCCGACATGGCTATACAAAATGTGATTGGCGACAGCTTTAGAGGGGCTACCTGGGTATCTGTTCACAATGGAGGTGGAGTTGGCTGGGGAGAAGTGATTAACGGAGGTTTTGGCATGTTGTTGGACGGTTCTTCAACAACTGAATATAAACTAAAAAGTATGCTTTTTTACGATGTGAATAATGGTATTGCCCGACGAAGCTGGGCTCGAAATAAGGGAGCCCGTTTTGCCATAGAAAGAGAAATGGAACGAAGTTCTAATTTGAAGGTTACTTTGCCTAATTTAGTGGATGACAACTTACTAAAAGGTTTGTTTTAATAACAGTATCAAGACTATTTGAATGATTTTTAAGAAACTGTAAATCAGTCTTATTACTTGTATTTTGATACTTAATACTTTTTTATGAAAACACTATTCAAAAATATAAAACAGCTTGTTCAGGTGCGAAGCGAAACCATATCGTTTGTAGCAGGAGAACAAATGAAAGAATTACCATGTATTGCTTATGCCTGGTTATTGATTGAAGATGGTATTATTGCTGATTTTGGGGAGATGAAAGATTTTCCTCAGTTAAAAGTAGATGAGGTGATTGATTGTACAGGAAAACTCATCATACCAGGCTGGTGCGATTCGCATACCCATATTGTATATGCTGGGAATAGAGAAGGTGAATTTATAGATCGTATCAATGGCTTAAGTTACGAAGATATTGCCGGCAGAGGAGGAGGAATTCTGAATTCTTCGAAGAAACTACAGCAAGTATCCGAAGACGAGCTTTACCAGCAAAGTAAAATTCGTCTCGAAGAGATGATGGCAATGGGAACCGGTGCTGTTGAAATAAAATCGGGTTATGGTTTAACGGCTGAGTCTGAGTTAAAGATGCTACGTGTAATCAAACGTTTAAAAGATAGTTATCCGCTGGAAATTAAGGCTACTTTCTTGGGAGCACATGCCATCCCATCAGAATATAAAATTAATACTTCCGGCTATTTGGATATGTTGATCAATGATATTATGCCAATTATAGCAGAAGAAAAACTGGCAGATTTTGTGGATGTATTTTGTGAGAAAGGCTATTTTAGTGTGGAGGATACAGAGAGGTTATTGACTGCAGGACAGAGGTATGGCTTAAGACCTAAAATTCATGTCAATCAGTTTAATGCGATTGGTGGAGTGCAAGCTGGCATAAAATTTAATGCCTTGTCAGTTGATCATCTTGAAGAAATGCGTGATGAGGATATTGAAAGTCTAAAGAATTCTAGTACCATGCCGGTGGCCTTACCAAACTGTTCTTTCTACTTAAGTATTCCTTATACACCTGCTCGCCGTATTATCGATGCAGGCTTGCCATTGGCCTTGGCCAGTGATTATAATCCGGGTTCTGCACCATCGGGTAATATGAACCTGGTGGTGGCAACAGCCTGTATTAAAATGAAGATTACACCTGAAGAAGCCATTAATGCAGCTACTATCAATGGTGCCTATGCCATGGGGGTGGAAGATCAGGTGGGTAGTATCACCAAGGGTAAAAAAGCACATTTTATTTTAACAAAACCCATCTGTTCTTACGCTACAATAGCCTATTCGTTTGGGGCTAATCATATAGAGAAGATGTTTATGTATTAGTATAAATTTGGTATTATTGCTATTTAAATTAATACCTTAAATCCGCAAACTTTTTTTTAACCACGAATTACTCAAATTACACGAATAAAAATGCTTGCAAAAACTAAAATAGTACAGTTATGCTTGTTTTTTGCCACACCTACGCTTAGCCACAAAGGCTATTGTGAGAAAGCCAAAAATCAAGAATTATTGTTTTTCATGAAGAATTTGTTTGAATCGACTTTTTGTTGAGGCTGACTTTTTTCTATTTAACACCCCAGGGGGGTACCTCAGAAGTACCCAGAGGTACCTCAGAAGTACCAAGCCGGAGCAAAAAGGTACCAAGCCGGAGCTCAGAAGTACCTCGCCGGAGCAAAAAAGTACCCAAAGGGAGCACAGAAGTACCAAAGGGGTGTAAAAAGGTACCTCATCGATGCTTTTTGCTCCCCCATCGAAGCTCAGAACTACCCCTCTGAAGTAAAGAAGTCTCAGATCGGAGAATGCAAAAAAAATGAATGAAGAATCACTTTATTTCTTCTCCCTTTGGAAGCCATTATGAGCGGCTGAAGGAATAAGCATTCGGTTTGTAAACCCGTTTGCTTAGATAGGCAGTCTATCATGTTAAGTGTTGCTCTAATCTGCAGGGAAAAAACGATTGTTCAACTTTTGAAAAGATGAAAAGAGCATAATATCATTGAGAATACTGTTATTTTAAATACTTTTTTTATTCATACAAGCCCGAATCTTCTCAAAAAGACTTTCTTTTCTTATTGGTTTTGCTATGTACTCGTCACACCCGTATTTAAAGGCTTCTTCTTTATCTCCTGTTAAACTATAGGCGGTTTGGGCAATAATAATAACATCCTTATTGAACTTTCGGATTAATTCTGTGGCAGTAAAACCATTCATATCCGGCATTTTTATATCCATCAGAATAATATCTGTATCAGGGTTCTCCCGGCATTTATCTACTGTTTCTTTTCCTGTAGAAGTATAGATTATTTTGTTATAGTCATTTTCAAGGATTTTTTCTAATAACAGCTTACTAACATTGTCATCCTCGGCAACAATTATCGATAAATTTTTAAAAGATAGATCTGTTCCTTTATCTCCGCACTGTTTAGCATCTGATTCGTTTTGATTTTTTTTTAAGCATGGAATGTTAAACATAAAGGTTGAACCTCTTCCTTCTTCAGAACTTACTGAGATTGTACCACCCAGCATTTCAACATATGATTTTGCTATGGCCAAGCCCAGTCCGGAACCTTCAAAAACTCTTGAGTCTTCAATATCAGCCTGTTCAAAACGGTTAAAAACAGCACTTATCCTGTTTGCCGGAATCCCTATTCCAGTATCTTTTACGTAAAACGCACATACATCTTTACCTTTTATCTTTTTTCTGGTATAACCCAAAGTGATGCTACCTGATTCGGTGTATTTTATTGCATTTTTAATCAGGTTTATTAATATACTTTCTAATTTGTATTGATCGGAAATAATGTATGATTCACTATCTGACACGATAGGTTTATATATAAGTTTGAGTCCTTTTGTCTCTGTTTCACGAACAAAAAAGTTAAATTGTTCAAGCAGCAGCTTATTTAGCGAAAATTCTTTTTTTGATACTTCAACCTGTCCTGCTTCTATTTTAGAGATATCAACTATATCATTAATTGTCTTTAGCATTCGGTTTCCGCTTTTTTCTATAATATGAATGTACTTTTCTTTTTCATCTCCGCTGAGCTGCGGTTCCTTTAGTAATTCAGTGAATCCGAGTATTCCATTCATTGGGGTACGTATCTCATGGCTCATGTTTGAGAGGAAGGCACTTTTAAGTCGATCGCTTTCTTCGGCTTTTTCTTTGGCTTTAATTAAGTTTATTTCAGTGTTTTTTAAAGCGGTTATATCCCAGGTTACACCTATCATATTTTGGGGCATACCATCCTGGTCATGAGTTACTATTGCATGGGCCTCAACATATCGAACTTCGCCATTTGGCCATACTATCCGAAATTGAGTATGAAAATCTTTTTTCCCATCGATGGCTTCCTGAACCTCTTTGTCTGTCCTTTGTATATCATCTGGATGCACTCCTTTTTGCCAGGCCTCATAGGCGCCTTCAAAATTATCGGGATGAATACCATAAATTCTAAATACGCGTTTGTCCCAGTGTATAATATTTTTCTTTATATCGAAGTCCCAGATACCGATATGGGCAGATTCTGTGGATAATTGTAATCTTCGGCTAATATTTTTAAGATTCTCTTCTGCTTTTATCCGTTCTGTTATATCTTCGATAAAAGCCATTGCAAATAATGGTTTTCCATTTTCATCACTTATATTGCCAGAATGGACACGTACATCAACCAGGTTTCCGTTTTTATGTACGTATTTTTTATCTAACGAAAAGCGTGATGCTTCTTCCGAAGTAATTTTATCAAATAAAGTTTGATTTCTAGAAAGGTAATTTTTATGCGTAATATCGAAAAAACGCATTTTAAGAAGCTCGGTTTGGGTGTAGCCTACTATTTTTTGGAAGGC
>JBFHKL010000039.1:0-21882 GCA_041595375.1 Saccharicrinis sp. | reverse complement strand
AGTGATCGTTCAATAAGCTTATTAAAAACCCGGTCGTCTTCAACAATATGTATTTTCATTGACACTAATTTTTTTAACACTTAGATTTCAAATATATTTGTTTTATAGAACAAAGTCACAAGATAGGAAATTGTTTTTGGCTGACGTTCATTTTTCATACGTAGATATACTATTTTTGTAGAAAGGTAGTTTTAATGATGTAACTAGCCTGCTTAAAATATACGCAATGACTATAAATAAAATATATTTCTTACTTGCTCTGTTGTTTCTATGGGGGTGTTCGGTTAAAAAGAACACCTGGCTTAGTCGTAATTATCATAATATGAGCGCGCATTATAATGTGTACTACAATGGTAATGAGAGTTTTAAAGAAGGGGTGGTGGCTATTCAGGATGCCAACGAGGATGATTATACTCAAATATTGCCCTTGTTTCCTGATTCAAAGGAGTCGAGTAAGGAGGTAGCGACCAGTCAGATGGATCGAGCTATTGAAAAGGGTACAAAGCTCATTAAAAAGCATTCGATGCGCAAGAAACCCAAAAAACGCGATGCTGATCAATCGGTAAAATACCAAAAGTTTATTAGTCAGAATGAATTTAATAAGTGGGTGGATAATGCTTACCTGTTAATTGGGAAGGCAAATTTTTACAAACATGAGTATTATCTGGCGCAGCAAAGTTTCGACTTTATGTTCAGAGAGTATCAACCCGGTCCTGAGTGGAGTGAGGCTGAGATATGGAAGGCTCGTGCAGCAATAGAGATGGGTGACTTGGCGAAGGCCAAAATTTTACTTGATAATTATGATATGCATGGTAAAGCGCCGGATCGCTTGTATGCTTTTTTTGCAGCTACCTATGCCGACTATTACCTGCGTCAGCACATGTATCGTGAGGCTGTGCCATTTTTGCAGGATGCCATAAGTGGTGCATGGTCAAAGTATTATAAGTTGCGTTTTACCTTTGTATTGGCGCAGGTTTATCATTCGTTACATCAATATTCAGATGCCAGTAATGCCTATAAACGTGTTATCAACATGAGTCCTCCTTATCAAATGGCCTTTAATGCCAAAGTTAATAGAGCAAGTGTTATGTTCGGGGAAGGAGGGTTGCCAGCTGTTCAAAAAGAGATTGCCAGATTATTGCATGATAAGAGAAACCAGAAATATGAAGACCAAATTTATTATGCACTGGCGATGGCTTATAAGGCCGAAAAACAGGAGAATGAGGCCATTGAGAATTTTTTACTTTCGGCAGAAAAAAGTATAGAAAATAATTATCAAAAAGGCTTGTCTTTTTATGAGCTGGCTAATATTTATTACGAAAGACCCCAATATCGTCCAGCCTATAGTTTTTTAGATTCCGCTTTGGTTAATTTAGATAAGTCTTTTTCTAAGTTGCAGGAAGTGACAATGTTGCATGATGATTTGAAAGGACTGGTAGCAAATATAAATACTGTAGAACAAGAAGATAGTCTGCAGCATATAGCAGCTATGGGTGAGGAGGAAAGAATAGCTTTTATTAATAACCTGATTCAAAAGGATAAGGAAAAACAGGATGCCATCCAAAAGCAAAAAGAGGATTTGGCTAATAATGCATTTCTCTCTGCTGGTACAACAAACTCTTTGCAAGGAGGGAAGTGGTATTTTTATAACCAGAAATCAGTGATCAAAGGAAAAAGTGAGTTTGTAAGTCGGTGGGGAAACAGAAAACTGGAGGATAACTGGCGACGATCAAATAAGGAAGCAATTATTGAAGATATGCAGCCTGGATTACCTGATGATATTTTTGGTTTTAGTTCCAATGAGGATGTACCTGGGGATTCCATTTCTGACTCAAAACAAGAACAGACAGCTATACCTGCTGAAAAATCAGTAGCCAACGTAGATGACTATTTGAAAAATCTTCCTTTAACAGAGGAGGCTCTGGCAAAGTCAAATGATAAAATTCAAGAGGCCTTGGTTTCAATGGGAATTATTTATAAAGATGAAATAGAAAATATCCCCTATGCCATTGATGCATTTAATCAATTGCTTCAACGTTTTCCAGAGAGTAAATATGTTGAAGATGTGTTGATGAATCTATACTTGTGCTACGAAATACAGGCGGACGACCTTAAAATGGCTATGGTTCGTAAACAATTGGAAAATCAATTTCCTGACGGTGAGTTTACCGCTTTTCTTAATGATCCTGATTACTTTCAGAAGAGAGCTGCAAAACAGCAGCAAATTGAAGATTTGTACCAGGGAGCCTATACTAGTTATTTATTCAATGATTTTGTAACACCTATTCAAAATTTATCGGTGGTACAAGGCATAGATAAGGAGAGTGAATTATTGCCAAAGTTCAAGTTTCTGGCAGGTTTATCCTATGCCAAATCCGGTAATCTTACCCGTTTTGAGTCTGAATTGCAACAAATTACGCAGCAATATGCAAAGAGTGAGGTGGCTCCTGTGGCTAAAAAACTACTAGAGATGTATGGTAAGGGACGTGTGCCTGTTAAGGGACCTGTGAACTCTAATCTGGCAACTATCCGAGATGAAGAATTTAAAAAGAATCAACGAAAAACAGGAATAATCTCGGAGACAGAGACAGCTCCGTCATCCTACACTGTTGATTTTAAGGGTATGCATAGCCTGGTGGTATTGGTAAACCCGGAAGCAGATCTGAATAGGTTAAAATTTAATATTGCCGATTATAATTTCTCCAAATTCTTATTGAACGATTATGAAATGAGTACAACTAGGTTACCTGATGGAACACCTGTATTTGTGGTTAGTGGCTTTAAAAATAGATTGGAAGGAATGGATTATTTTTATGCCTTGCGCGAACGAAACGAAATCTTCCAAGTGGATAATATCGAAAAATTTAAACTTTACGTTATTAATTCAGCAAATATGGAGTTTTTGTTATCATCAGGAGATAAAAAAGGTTATGAGTCTTTCTTTGTTGATAATTATCTCTCGGCAGAAGCTTTTCAACAGGTGAAGGAAGAGAAGGCTGCCAAAAAAGAGGAGCAAGTACCTGTTGCGGAATTAAAAGAAAATGCACCTGTTACTAAAGAAATAGTTGAAAAAGAGCTGGTGTTGGATAAAAAGGGTACTGTGGTTGACCGGGAAGTTCGTGCGAAAACAGTAAGCCCTGCAAGTAAATCAGAAGAGCGCTTGCCAGAGAAGGCAATTGCTTCTTTGGAAAAAGAAAAGCAAAAAGAGAAAGAAGTAATTGCAGAAGAAGCGATGAATGATACTCAAGCGAAAGAGCTTGAGCCTAGTACGTCTACTAGTGCAGTTGCAGAAGAAACGGTTGAGGATATTGCGCTTGATAGTAAATCGGATGTCTTTGTGAAGGAAGCAGGCCCGCATAGTGCATTGATTTTATTTAAAAAGGGCAGAATCAATATTCAACAAACCGGAAATGTTTTTAAAATTTTCAGTAAAAATAATTATAGTGCCAATCTGGAGGTTACCTTTGGTGCCAAAGGAACGGCTTTTTTGTATGTAAAAGTTGATGGCTTTGCCAATGCTGCTGATGCGCAGGCCTACTTGCTAAAGGTTAAGGTTGATGATTATGTGATGAGGGATATCTCACGAATGCAGTATTACATGTGGGCAATAAGCGATAGAAATTATAATCTTCTTTCAGGAGAAGAATTGTATCAGCAATATCAGGATTTTTATAAGTTGAATTATTGATAAATGCTGTGTAAAACAAACCTGGTTGTTAGTAAAGTATATCTTTAGGTTTTTGACATTTTAATTTCATGAATAACAAGTGCTATGATGGATATGAAGAAAGTAAATATTTTATGGGTTGATGATGAAATTGATTTGTTAAAAGCACATGTTCTTTACTTAAAGGAAAAGGGTTTTTCAGTTCATACGGCCACCAATGGTCAGGATGCCTTACTTATGGTTGAAGAACAGCACTTTGATTTGATTTTTCTTGATGAAAATATGCCGGGATTAAGTGGTCTGGATGTATTGAGTCAGTTGAAAAGTACGATGCCCGGTGTACCCGTGGTTATGATTACAAAGAGCGAGGAAGAGGATATCATGGATCAGGCTATAGGGAGTAAAATTTCAGATTATCTGATCAAGCCCGTTAATCCAACACAAATATTACTGACTATTAAAAAACATGTTGATCAGCGTCGTTTGGTGGCAGAGAAAACTACCAGTAATTATCAAACAGAGTTTGGGAAAATAGGTCTTAGGATAAATGACTCCTATAGCTTTAAGGACTGGGTAGAAATTTATAAGCAACTGGTGCATTGGGAAATTGAGCTGGAAGATACAAAAGGAGAGATGGATGAGGTGCTTAAAATGCAAAAGACTGAGGCAAATCATGCTTTTGTTAAGTTTGTGAAGAAAAATTATTGCGACTGGATTGGTCACGAAGATGAAGATACTCCTTTGATGTCACATCATATCATGAAACAGCTTGTGTTGCCCTTGCTTAATAAGGATGAAAAAGTTGTGATGTTGGTTATTGATAATTTTAGGTTTGACCAGTGGTTAATGATAAAGCAGGAGGTGTTGAAGAATTACAGACTCGAAGAGGAAAATTTATACAGCAGCATTTTGCCCACAGCAACACAGTTTGCCCGTAATAGCCTCTTTTCGGGTTTAATGCCGGCACAAATTAAAAAGTTATATCCACAGTTTTGGATGGATGAACAGGATGAAGGAAGTAAAAACCAGTTTGAAGAACAGCTAATTGGAACATTCTTCGATAGGTTTAGAAAAAAAGTAAATTATTCCTATCAAAAAATAAATGATATAGATTCAGGTAAACAGCTAATTGATAATTTTTCTCAACTGTTAAACGATGATTTGTCGGTTGTGGTTTTTAATTTCGTAGATATGCTTTCGCATGCTCGTACCGAAAGTAAAATGATTAAAGAGCTAGCTTATGATGAGTCTGCCTACCGTTCATTAAGTAAGGCCTGGTTTATGCACTCTGTCATGAATGAGTTACTTACAAGGTTCGAGAGTGAAAATGTGAAAGTAATTATTACAACTGATCATGGTACCATAAGGGTAAAAAACCCTATTAAGGTGGTTGGAGATCGTAATACGACTACCAATTTAAGATATAAACAGGGAAAAAACCTGGCTTATAAGGCTAAAGAAGTCTTTGAGGTTAAAAGACCTGAAGATATTCAGCTGCCTAAGGTAAATGTATCTACCAGTTATGTCTTTGCTGTTAATGAAGATTTTCTTGCTTATCCAAATAATTATAATCATTATGTTAGTTATTATAAGGATACCTTTCAGCATGGAGGAATTTCAATGGAAGAAATGTTAATACCCTATGTTGTGTTATCACCTAAAAATAATTCTTGATATATTGCGGCCTGATATTTTTATTTGATTCCCGGATATTTTGTTCTATGTTTTTGATATTTGATAATAAATAATGATGCAAAAATTTATACTCCCATCCTTAGAGAAATTAGATGAGGTGGCCACAGCATTTTTAAAAGCTTTTCCCGAACCAGCTGTATTTTGCTTTTATGGCTCAATGGGTGCAGGTAAAACGACTTTTATTCAGGCTTTGTGCAAAAAAATGCAGGTAATAGATGTGGTGAATAGCCCGTCTTTTTCCATCGTTAATGAATACAATACCGTTTCGGGTAATACCGTTTATCATTTCGACTTTTATCGTCTCAAAAAAGAAGAAGAAGCCTTTGATTTAGGCTATGAAGATTATTTTTATTCGGGAAGCTATTGTTTTGTGGAATGGCCTGAAAAAATAGAGTCATTGCTGCCTGAACAAAGATATGATGTAACAGTTACTGTCTTGGACGATATGAGCCGAGAGGTTGAGGTGAAATCTTAATGCTCATTTGTTAATTTCTTCGAGTTATTATTTTAATGATCAACCTTTTATATTAATAGTATAATGAAAGACCAAAAAACAACAAATACATTGTTATTGATATTGGTAATACCTGTCATCTTTTATTTGTTAAAAACGCTTTCTTTTATTTTTGTTCCTTTGGTATCAGCCATGTTTATTGCGCTGTTGTTTTTGCCTTTTATGCGCTGGCTTACACAAAAAAAAGTACCTAAACCCATAAGTATTTTTTTTATTATCTTAATCATCTTTAGTGTGTTTAAGATTGGAGGGGAGTTGATAAAGTTATCGAGCAGAGAAATTATGGCTGCTGATAATATGTTCTTTGCCAAAGCCGAATCAAAACTGATTCATTTAATTGTTTCAATAGAGGACTTTTTTGGGATTAGTAGATTACAGGGTGATAATGTTTTTATTCATTATCTCCAGGGCGGAAATATCATGGAAAGCATAGGTTTATCACTTGATTTTATAGGTAATCTATTGTCCGGAACCTTAATGACTGCCTTTTTTGTAATTCTCCTTTTATCGGGCTCTGTTAATATGGAGAGGTTACTGAATAGTACGCTAATTAAAATTAAACATTCGTCCATTAAAATTTTTATGAAAATAGAAAAGGATATCATTAAGTTTGTTTTCGTTAAGTTTATTATCAGTCTGTTAACAGGTGTTGGTTTTAGTTTAGCTTGCTTGGCTTTTGATGTTAGCTTTCCTATTTTTTGGGGACTATTTGCCTTTAGCATTAACTTTGTGCAGATGATCGGATCTGTTGTTTCAGTGGTGTTATTGTCAATGTTTGCCTTTGTAGAAATTGAAACCATGCATACGCTCCTGTTCTTTGCTTTGAGTATTACCGCCGTTCAGGTGGTTATGGGAGGTGTGTTGGAACCTGTTTTTATGGGTAAAACATTTTCTTTAAATGTGATGACTATTTTAATTATGCTGATGTTCTGGGGATATATTTGGGGAATTCCGGGACTGATTCTATCTATTCCCATAACTGTTTTTGTGAAAATCATCCTCGACCAGTTTCCAAGGTATAAGGTCATCACCGATTTAATGTCTGGATCAAAATAGTAGGTTTTATGTAGTTAACATAGCAGGTGCATGTTTAATAATCCTGAAATTATGGTGAATTATCCTTAGCTAATGTGTTGGTTTATCTAATTGTCTCATTGACGGTAATGGGCATAAATACTTTCTGTTCTTACTGGCTTACTTCTTTTTAAACTGGATGTTATTCCTCTTTGACAATTAAATAAGAATTAGGTATTTCTGCCATGCATTGAAGCAAGGGGGGGTATTATTGCTTTATGCAATCAGGTCAATATTTGATGTTTTTTTAATATATTTTTATAGCCGTTGAGCTATTAAATTATAGCTCAACTTATTTGATCATTGGTGTTAATGCAAAGCATAGATATTGATAATTTATATGGGATGCTGAAAATTCGTTTATTTCCATATAGTCAATAGTGTAGTGCTGACTAAAGATATGCCTAATTAATTTACCTTAAGCACGAACTTTTAAGAAAAAATTGCGACTTTTGTCGGTCAAAATATTTATATAACAATTCTTTAAAACCATATATTATGCAAACGGTAGTAAGCGGAATACGACCAACCGGAAACTTACATTTAGGAAATTATTTTGGAGCGGTAAAAAACTTTTTGCGTATGCAAGAGGAATTTAAATGCTATTTCTTTATAGCTGATTATCATTCATTAACCACGCATCCAACCCCGGGAGATTTGCATAATAATGTTCGTCAAGTGTTGGCAGAATATCTGGCTTGTGGTTTGGATCCTGAGAAATCGACCATTTATATACAGAGTGATGCGCCTGCCGTTACAGAGTTAAGTTTGTTATTGAGTATGAATGCCTATCTGGGTGAGTTAGAACGTACCACTTCTTTTAAAGATAAAGCACGTCAGCAACCTAATAATGTAAATGCCGGATTGTTAACTTATCCTGTATTAATGGCTTCTGATATTCTTATTCACCGTGCCGATATGGTACCTGTTGGAAAAGATCAAGAACAGAACCTGGAAATGGCCCGAAAATTTGCTGCCCGTTTTAATCATATGTATGGAGTAGATTATTTTAAAATTCCTCAGTCGTTCAATTATGGCGAGGCATTGGTGAAAATACCGGGCTTAGATGGCTCGGGCAAGATGGGTAAGTCGGAAGGTAACGGGATATTTTTAGTAGATGAGCCAAAGCCTTTGCAAAAGAAGGTGATGCGGGCAGTTACCGATAGTGGCCCTACGGTGCCTAATTCGCCGGTATCCGAGCCGATACAAAATTTATTTACCTTGTTGGAGGTGGTTTCTACACCGGATACAGTGCAGTATTTTAAAGATAAATATGCCAGCTGTGAAATTCGTTATGGTGATTTAAAGAAACAGTTGGCTGAGGATATTAATAATTTTATAGCTCCAATTCGGGAAAGAGTGAATGAGATTAAGGCCAATGAGGATTACCTGAGTAAAGTGGTGAAATTAGGATGTGAAAAAGCCCAGGAAAGTGCCGCTAAGACAGTTAAAGAGGTTAGAGAAATTATTGGTATCAAAAAATTTTAACAAATGAAGGTATCCACTATAAGTGATGTTAGTACTTATGGTTATTTAAAATATGAAACTCTCATGGTCAGAGCAAATGATTGAACACACAACCCCATCCCGCCTAAGGGGGAGGTGAATGATTGAAATTTGCATTGCTTAGTGAAGTTTAGCTATTTTTTAAAGACATGAAAAGCATTTTCCGTAAGGGAGGTGCTTTTTTTATTTTATAACTCTTCTATAGTGTATTGTCATTATATTTTATTCCTAATGCTATCGTAACTGCATATTTTGTAATGTTTGAGGTGTTTAGTTGAGTGATGCAGAATGACGTAGCATTGCGGCTTAGTTTACATCTGCTTTATTTATGGGTAACAAATACCTCTGATATCTTCATTTTAGTCAAGAATAAGCACTTTGACTATCCTAATTCCTAAAATTTAACGCTCAAATTATTAATCAATCGGCATTAACGATGTGGTTATGCATGTCATCATCCTTAGCATAATCAGCTGTGGATAAAAGGACAAAATCGCCTCTCCTTGTTTTTGTTCTTTATTGCCATAATTCATTACAAGCGTAGTTTAGGGTGGATATTTTGATAAATACAGAAAAGTAACTTAAATATTCATACTTTCCAAGTATCTATATACCAAGCGATTGTACGCTTATAGGTAAAATATTTTAAAAAATATACTACTATGTATTGCATAGTACTAAGTAAAAGCTATATATTTGTAATACCAAATTCAATGTTAAAAAAGGTAGTGTGTTATGAGTGTATCCGGTAAGAAAATTAGTCTAATCATCTCAGCAAGTATATTGTTGTTGATGTTGTTGGTTCCGGTATTATCAACAAATTCTATTTGTGGTAAAAGGATTTCTGCTCCAACCGGGATTTTAGAAGAGGAAACGGAGAATTACGATACTGTATTTAATGATCATACAGTGAGCTTGTCCATTGGGAGGGACATCTTGATTAGTTTATAATGAATAAGAACAGGAGATGGTTATGAAAGTAGAAAATACAAAAGCACAAATGCGGAAGGGGGTATTGGAGTATTGTATCCTGTCTATCCTTTCGCGCAGCGACAAATACGCCTCTGATATTATAGGTGAATTGAAAGAAGCAAAAATGATCGTTGTGGAGGGAACCTTATATCCATTGTTAACCCGATTGAAAAATGCAGGGTTATTGGCCTATCGCTGGGAGGAATCAACTCAGGGACCACCCCGCAAGTATTACGAATTGACCGGGGAAGGCAAAGATTTTTTAAAGGAACTAGATGGCTCGTGGCAAGAACTGGTTGATGCTGTGGGGTTTATAAATAAAAATTAGCTAAATCTATCATCATGAAACAAACAGTAAATATTAATGTTGGGGGTACAGTCTTTCATATAGATGTTGATGCTTATGCGCGTTTGAAAGAGTATCTTGGTAAACTAGAATCTTATTTTAAAAAACAGGAAGAAGGAGACGAAATATTTAAGGATATTGAAAACCGTATTGCTGAGTTATTTAGTGAAAAAGTACAAACTAAAACAGCTGTGGTTAATATTGATTTAGTGGAGGCAGTGATCAATAAAATGGGAGAACCGGAAGATTTTGAACAAGAGGCTTCCGAAGAACCGAAGGCATCACGTTCTTCTCAAACGAGCAATGCTTATCATGAAAAAAGTACCAAGCGTTTGTATCGGGATGTGGATAATAGTGTGTTAGGCGGAGTTTGTAGCGGACTGGCTGCCTATTTAAACACTGATCCGGTATTAATCAGGGTGTTGTTTGCTATACTCATATTTAGTTTCGGAGTCATTATTCCGGTTTACATTATTCTTTGGGTTGTTGTTCCTGCTGCCATCACGACTGCTCAAAAGTTGGAGATGCGTGGTGAAAATGTGACGATAAAAAATATAGAAAAGGCCATACGGAGTGAATACGAGGATGTGAAAGAGAAATTTACGAAGATGCGGCAGACGGATACCTATAAAAAAGGAGAGTCATGGTGGAACAAGCTTACTAAAAGAGATAAAAATGTAGTGATAGTTGTTGCTGTTTTATGCGGGGCAGTGCTATTGGCCAATCTCATTCATCTTAATATTTTCGATGGAGCTGTATTTCATCAGGTAAATTTTCATTCCTTCCATTTTTTACCAGCCTTTAGGTTTCCCGGGTTTTTTGTGCTGATTTTAATTCTATTGGTGGTTGGCTTTTTATTTAAGTCCGTTTTTAAACTGGTTATCTACATTATTGCTTTTGTATTAATTGCCGTTCTTGGCCTTAAGATCATAAGCTTTTTAGTAGGTAGTGTATTTATGTTATGTTGAAAATATTTTGTAAATTATCAGATTTAACTTATTGTTTGATAGGTTGATGCGATAATGTCTGCTTTTAATACTTAGATCTTTAAACTAATCAATAAACAAAGATGATACAAGCCAGAAGAAGAGCGTTCTCACACAATTTGATCCGGTTTATCGGGTGGGGAATGACTTTCGGCAAGTTCCATCTGATACATTTGAAAACTTACAATTTAAACAGATGAAAAAGACAGTATATATTAATTTAAATGGTTACGCTTTCCATATTGAGGAGGATGCCTATCAAAAACTAAAGGATTATCTTGATAAAATAGAGCGAAGCTTTCTTAATGAAGATGAGGCAAAAGAGATTGTGTCTGATATGGAGGCCCGTATTGCTGAGCTGTTTAGGGGTAAGCATCCATCTGCCGATGAAGTGATTGCGCTGGAAAATGTGGAGGAAGTGATTAAGACAATGGGAGAGCCCCATGATATTATTGATGATGATTTTCAGGAAGAAAGTGATGCTAAAACATCTTCGGCGGATAATACACCTGGCTATCGTAAACGTTTGTATAGAGACCCGGAAAATAGCGTGTTTGGCGGTGTGTGTAGTGGCTTAGGAGCTTACTTTAATATTGATCCGCTCGTATTCAGAATTATTTTCTTGCTCTCATTTATTTTGTACGGCGTATCTTTTTTTGCCTATATCATTATGTGGATAGTCATGCCCAAAGCAGTTACTATTACCCAAAAGCTTGAAATGAAAGGTCCTGCCGATTATGAAAAATGGGAAAAAAACTTGCGCAGAGAATACGAGGGGGTAAGTAAGCGGATGAAGAACTCAAAAGTATATAAGGATTTGAATACTGGTTTGGCAACAAGTTCTGATCTATTGGGGGATGTGTTAAGAGGATTTATTAAGGTGATTGGCATAATTATAGGCTTAGTTTTTATGATAGTCGCACTGTCGGGTTTAATTTCAATGCTTCTGACCCTAATATTTGGCTATACTTTATTTGATTTCTCCGATCTTGGTAATTATTATTCAGCTCTTCCGGTTTATTTTTTGGAAGCCTCAGAGATCACTACAGGTATTATTGCTTTGGTATTATTTATTGGTATCCCGTTCTTAACTATTTTTTACTGGGGATTTAGAATGGTGTTTAATTTTAAAACCCGTGTTAAATATATTTCACTATTAGGAATGATTTTGTGGGGTGCCGGATGGATTCTTTTATTTTATACTGCAGCACATGTAGCCCGAAATTATGCAAATATTGAGGAGACTTATGAAAAAATAAGCCTCGATCGTCCTTCTTTAGCGAAGACTATTTATTTAAAACCCAATGTAAATACTATTCCTTCGGAATTAAATGAGCATCTGTTTGATCTGAATAAATTAGATGTTTACGCCACTGAAGATAAAATATATGTACAGGGTATCCCGGATATTTCGGCTCAAAAGGGTGATGATCTATCCTTGGATGTTAGGAAAACAGCAAGAGGTCGTAATGCGGAGGATGCCCGAGAGAATGCTAGTGGAATTGAATATTTTTGGATTCAAAAGGACTCGGTGATTTATATAGATCCTATTTTTACTATTGCAGATGGAAAGAAAATACGTGATCAAAAAGCCCGTGTTATCATTTCTATTCCTGATGGCTATCAGCTGGATGTCGATGATGAGTTAAAATGGCTTGTGTCAGATCACTTAGAATAATCCTCTTGCTTTAGTTGCAGTAAGGCTTTACTCTACTTAATGAAATATAAAAAAAATTGATATGAAGAAAGTATTTAAAATATCATTCGTATTGTTGATGATCGTTTTTTGTCATTCAGGCATTTTTGCACAACAAAAAATTTCCGACAGGATGTTTCAGGAATTGCGAAAAATGGATGAGATAACTTATCTTTCCTTTTCCAAAAACCTGATAGATTTTGTAGATTTTGATCTTGAATCGGATAATGGCGATGATAATAGTGAGATTACAGGTGATTTGTATGAAGTAAAACTGGTGGTTTTTAATCCGGATTTTAAACCCAAAATGAGTTTTAGAGATCTAATTGTAGGTCATCTGAATAAAGGGAAGTATAATCTAATTGAAGATGATGATCAGGGTGATGATACAGAGGTATGGGTGTATAGAAAAGGATTGAAGATTCATGAATGTCATGTGATTTTTCAAGGCGAAACTAATGGGGTCATGTTATCGTTTTTCGGTGATTTTAAGGTGAAAGATATTCGTAAGTTTAAAGATAAAATGGAAGAATATAAAGATTAAGTAATCAACAAAAAAGGCGACATCTATAGTAAAAAGGGATGTCGCTTTTTTTATTGTCTTAACCGTTTTATAATAAACATAAAGGAATGACCTTCAGGTAGGTATATTATTTAAATGGTCAAGCGTATTTGTGATAATAAAAATAAGTAGTCAAAGGAGAATAGATCAGTACATTGCTATCCTGTATGCCTGTCAATAGACAGCGCGAATTCATCATTCTTTCAGTTAGTATTCGAAAAAATGGATCATGAAGAGTTGGATAAAATAAAAATAGCCAGTCAAAAAAAGCCTGGCTATATAAGGTATGGCAACTTGTGTTGCTATTTTGGTTTCTTACTCGGCTATGATTACGGAATAGGATTAAAAAGAGAATTCAATTTTTAGTGATCAAATTTTCTTTCGATAAAAGGATTTACAAATGGTTTTTTCTTATTCGTATTTGAATGATAGGCAATTAGTTTGTTGTACATTTCATGATCCTGCCATTCGTTTGCGATAGCTTCGCTAAAGAATACATCTGATAAGTTATATTTAAACCATTGCAAATCTTCCTGGAAAGCTTCGGCATATCCTGTTTCTGTTTCATGCACCCGTACCGATTTTACTGTTACTTCTCCTTCGCCATTGTTAAATTGAGTGGCCTTTAAAACCTTATCAATAATAAATAAAAAAGTAAGTGCAAAGCATTCGGCCGAAGGCGAAACGGGCATAATAATATATCGGTCGCTGTTGTTCTTTATAAATGATTTAAACTCTTCGCTTTCCTTGTTCCACATAGCATACGCATGGTCAAAGCTGTCAATTACATCTTTAATGGTGCCTTTGGTAAGGCCAAAATCATAAATCATATGACCATAATCCAGTTTGTTTGAAGTAAGAAATACCTCAACGATATAACTGTGGCCGTGTAACGATTTTTTACATCTGTCGCTGGAGCAGTCTCTTACTATATGTGCCCCTTCGAACTTAAATTTTTTTCTAATTATCATCTGGTTTGTGTTTGTTTGTCTTAGATCTTTCAATTTCCTGCAACATCTAAAGTAACCATTGTTTATCGATTAAACTTCTGTCGGTCAACTTTAGTATGATTGCAATACTGGTTTGTTGAGTATGCAGCGCTTAGTTTAAAGATTTAATTTATTTAAAGTGAGCATTTAAACTTCATAACTACAGCCACAGCATTACTTCTATCTATTCTATTTCTCTTCTAATTTCGTAATTTTCATAATTACCACCATAATATTCACTGGTAAACGAGCCCTGATTACTTTGCGTTCCACGTAAGGATTCACAAGTATGCACCAAGCCTACAAGTTTTACATAAACCGAAGTTGTTTCTGCTGCCATACTTATTTCATCATAAATCATTTTTGTCAGGTTTTCCTGTAAATGACCTCTGCGCGCTACCCAATCCACTATACGCTGTAGTTTTGAAATACCCAATACTTTATCGCTTGGAATATAACTGATTACTGCGTGAGCACCATCCCTAAAAAGAGTGCTAAATGGAGCAAGATGATGTGAACATACAGATACAATATCTACTCTTTTGGTAATCGGATGTTTTTGCCCTTGCTCATTTGGAAATGAGGCCATATGAGGTCTCTGCGACCAACGTCCAGAAAGCAATTCGCTATCATCATCGAGTCCATTACCACAATACATTTTGCTTATTCGGTATGGAGTTCCCTTGTCTCCTCCTACATTAGGATCATTCATATCAACTTTCATTGATTTAAATGCTTGCGTAAAATGGTATTCTGTAATGATACGCATGATAAAATGAGCCTCTTCCGATATTCCACCAACACTTTCTACATTGTCCGAAATTTTAAAATCCGGTAGCTTATTATATTCTATCCAATACAATAAAAAGTCTTTGCCGGGATATTTTTTTTCAAATTTGGAGTGTACATATTCCTTCAAATAGTCATATTTACCCTCTTCTATTTTTTTTAATCCCTTAAGCAGATCAGTTTTATGCGGTTGAGGATTTCTTGTTGTTGTTTTTACAAATGTATCCTTCATATCAGTTAACTTTAAATATTTATTCGTTCTACTATAACCCAAAGTGGCTTTTAATGTTTAAACAATGTTTATTCAATATTGTTTAACGAAATCATTAAATAATTAAACACTAATCTCAATCCTCTGTTTTATAGGTCTATATATTTCTGTTAACCAGATAAATTGATTTGTGAAAACATATTATAAGCATTGTATTTAATGTGCTATCGTATTTTAATTTAATGTGAACTTAAGATTAGCTTAATGTTAAATGAGAGAGTCAACCAGAGATGATTGGAACAAAATATTTAGTGCTCCGTCTTAGGAGAAAAAATATTTGAACAAGGAAGACGTAAGTTCATTAATAGTCTTGTTATGTAACTATTTAACTTTTATCAGGTAATAGAGTACATTAATCATGGATTATATTTAGTTGAGCAAAGAATGTTAACTCTGGTAAGCTTAGTTCGTATTTTGACTCAAGTCACAATACATATAAATCAGAAGTGATAAAATAATAGAGTAGAGAATGCTGAACAGCGGCAGTAGTAAGTACTTATGCTCACATGGCAATCAAGGAAAGTAAAAAATAAAACATATATATACATGAAGAACACTTTTTACACAAAATTGATGATGTTGTTGATTGTTGCGTTAGGAGCAACAATGACTTTAATGGCTCAGGAGATATGTGATAATGGAATAGATGACGATGGTGATGGACTCATTGATATGTTCGATCCGGATTGTCAAGCTGAGGCAGATGCCGATGAAAGCTTTTTTTATAATAAAAGTATTCCCACTTGTAGTGCTACGCCTTCTGTATATTATACGTGGACACTACAGGAAAAGTATAATACTAATGAAGCCAATGGTGGTTCTTTATCAGGTACACCACCTTACCCCATTGATCAGCGTTGTGGACTTTTTGTTGGAGATTTGGATGGCGATGGTGTTTCTGAATTGGTAGGAAAAGATGCAACTTATGGAGTTCAGGTCTTCAATGGTATTACGGGGGTACATTTAGCTAATAGTGGTGTGCAAAGTCATGGCTATTCGCAGGTGGCACTTGCCGACGTAGATTCGGATGGTAATGGAGATATATTTTTGGTTAACTCATCTGCTACATTGGTTCGTTTGGAGTTTGATGCTAGTACACAAACGCTGAGTGCAGCTAGCGGATTTACTAGAAATTCAGTTTATAACGAAAGACAGTCGCCTCAGGTGGCTGATTTTAATGAGGATGGAATACCTGAAGTATATGTAGGAAACAGAATATTTAATGCTATAACAGGCGATTTATTGGTCAATGGCGGAACTTCTAATAATTCAGGGGCTGTTTATCCAGACGCTAATTCTTATGATGCCTGGCCAATTGCTTATGATGTGTTTAAAGAGGGAGATTTGGATCCGGATGGTAACGGAGTATTTGGTGAGGAAGCAGATGGTTTAGAACTAGTTGCAGGTAATCAAATATTTTTAGTTTACGAAGAGTCTGGAACATGGACAATGGAGCTGGCGGCAGAAATCTCCACCTCTAATCTATCTATGTCTGATGGGGCAAGTGTTTTGGGAGATGGTTACACTAGTCTGGGTGATTTAAACGGTGATGATTTAGTGGATATTATTGTTACAACAAAAAATAGTTCGGGAAGTCAAAGTTATATCTATGCTTATGACCCTTCTTCTCTGGAACAAATAGGTACAGGCTATAAACTTACTATTTCTGCAAATTATGCAGGAAGGTGTAATGTGGCAGACTTTGATGGTGATGGAGATCTGGAGATTGGTACCGCCGGTAAGAATGAATATGTAGTGTTGGAAAACGATTTGACACTGAAGTGGAGAAAGGATGGTTTAGATGATGGTTCGGCACAAACAGGAAGTACTGTTTTTGATTTCGAAGGAGATGGTTCTGCCGAGGTTGTGTATAGCGATGAGGATACTTTATATGTTTGGAAAGGATCCAATGGCCGTCAGTTGGCCAGTATTGCTTCTCCTTCCGGTACCAGAACAGATTATCCTTTGGTTGCCGATGTGGATGACGATGGACAGGCAGAGATCGTGATTACAGCTCAGTATGTTGAGAGTCCGCAAAAATCGCCAGGAAAGGGTTGGATTACAGTTTACCGTTCTGCAGATGCGCCATGGGTGCCTGCACGTGAAATATGGAACCAACATGGTTATTTTGTTACCAATATAGACGATGGGTTAACCATACCCATCGAACAACAGGATTTTATTTCTCCTTGGTTTAACAATGATTTTAATTCGGCATTTAATAATTTCTTGGTTCAAACCACCTATTTAACGTATGAAGCACAACCTACTTATGCTACAGGTGATTTAACAACAGAGAACGTAGAATTTGATTTATCGGATTGTCCGGTTACCCATGAAATCAATTTTACCTTAACATTAGCCAATAATGGTTCCTGGAAAATACCTCGTTATACACCAATTTCCTTTTATGATGGGGATCCTTATGAAGAAGGTTCTGTTTATCTGGATAGTTTGCATATCCCAGATAATATCGATGCGGGGGAAGAGTATGTTATTAGTGCATCTGTCTACGATGACAATGAAGATGGTGAAATGGATCTGTATGTGTTGGTTAATCATAGTCACTTTACGGTGGATGGAGAAGAGCTTAATTTACCATTGACCGATGGAAGTATTAATTCGCCAACATTAGAATGTGATTACGATAATAACCTTGGATTTATCGTCTCCATATCTAATTGTGTAGCCTCGTCGATACCAGAGATCGATTTGGACAGGAACAATAGTTCGGGTGTTGAAGATAATGACTACCAAATAGGTTTTGCTGTTGGTGAAAGTACTCTCTATACTGTTTCCGATGATGATGTGTTTATACGGGATACGGATTCTCCCGATGATTTAATGGCTGCTGTTATTACTCTTTCTAATCTAATGGATACGGGTTATGAAACTTTAGACATAAATACTGATGGGCAGGATTATGCTGATGAATACGGTATTACGGTTAATGTAACAAGTGATGTAATAACCTTATCCGGTTTAGGGAATTCCTTAACAGAGTATGAAAATGTGATTAAAAATATTACCTATGCAAATACGAGTACCAGTCCAGATATGACCGACCGTATTATCACATTTGAAGTGCAGGACGAGTACACTAGTAATGATCCATTGGCACAAACAACGGTGATTTATACTTACCGGCCTGAAATTGATTTAGATGAGGATGATTCTTCAGGATCAAGCGGGAGTAGTTTTGCTACCACCTTTACCGAAGGAGATGAGGGTATTAGTTTTGTTGATTCAGATATTTTATTGACAGATGATGATGGAACAGTTATCCAGGAGGCGATAGTTACTTTAAAAAATAAAATTGATGGTACTCCTGAAGATATTGATGTTCCCTATTCGTTACCCACAGGTATATTAAACGACTTTGACGAATTAACACCCGGAAAGGTTAGGCTATATGGTTCTTCCTCTTTAGCAAATTATCAAACAGCTATTGCTTCCTTAAGCTATGTGAATACCAATGAAGACCCCACGGCGGGCAACAGAACCATTTCTATAGTAGTGAATGATGGTTATTTAGATTCGGATACAGCTTATGCAACCGTAACTGTGGTTCCGGTAAATGATAACCCGGTGATTTCGGGAAATACCGACGCTGCGATTTATAGCTCAGGAGATTTAACAATACTTTCATTTCCTGAAATTACAGATGAGGATAATGATAGCCTTAAAAGTGCAACCATTACAATTACCGATGAATTTGTTTCAGGAGGCGAAGATGCATTGAGCTTCACATCTGCTTATGGCATAAGCGGTTCATTTGATAATTCAACAGGTGTTTTATCCCTCTCGGGAGTGGCTACCTTAGCCGAGTATAAAGCAGTTATTGCAACAATTAAGTTTTCGTCTACCCTGGCAACAAATACCGAAAACAGAGCCGTAACGTTTAAGGTGACAGATAATGATGGTGGAGAAAGTAATGAATATCAGCGTACGGTGTTGTTGATCAATGATTCTGGCAATGACACCCCTTATGCAGGCGATGATGAATATGAGGTTTATTTGTCAGAAACACTAAGCGAAAATGCTGATGATGGAGTATTGGAGAATGATGTTGATCCGGATGGAGATGGAATTACCATTAATTCAACATTAAGTTTACTGGGGGCGTATAATGGAAGTCTGGAGTTAAGTGCCGATGGTTCGTTTACCTATGATCCGGATGAAAGTGATGCTTCTGTTAGTGCATTAAACTATGGAGAAAGTATAACCGAAACATTTAGTTATACTGTAATTGATGATGAATCAATTGAAGGAGGAACTGAAACTTCAAATACCGCCACCATTACCTTTTATATTCAAGGAGAGAATGCATCTCCTGTAGCCGTTAATGATACTTTTTATGTTAGTCAGGATGAAGAATTGATTACTTCTTCTCCGGGTATGTTGAGTAATGATACCGATGAAGATGATGAAACCGATCTTGAAGTGACGATGGTTTCCCAGTCTTATAGTTCGGAGGTTTACGGTCAATATGGTTTGTTGGAGTGGTATGGTGATGGTAGTTTTGTATATACCCCGGACGAATCGGATCCCTACGTAGAGGCCTTACAAATAACAGATACTATTTCCGATTCTTTTGATTACACCATAGAAGATCCTAATCAGTATTCCGATGAAGGTACTTTAGTAATATATATAACAGGTACCAATGATGCTCCATATGTTTACACTGAGACAGATGAAGATCTTACGGATAAAAATACTGATCTGTATTTTAACAGCACTAATAACAATGAAATATATGTAACAGATAACGATGGTGATAGTCAAAGAATTACCATCACAGTTACAAATGGTACATTTACTTTAGGTACTACAGCAAATTTAACGGATTTAATAGGAGATGGTACCGCTTCTGTTTCCTTTGATGGTGGTCTGGATGATGTGAATTCTGCATTTACCGATGCTTACTTTACTCCAACAACTGATTTTACAGGGGACGCAACAGTTATTATTCAAACACAGGATTTAATTGATGGCACACCGTATGAATCAGATAGCGAAACGATTACTATTGAGGTGATTGAAACAAATACCGATCCTGAAGTTACCATTGAAGCTATAAGTACTATTGATGAAAATACTACAGTAACTTATCTGGGAACAACTTCTCCAGTGATGTATGTCTCAGATACGGATGATGATGAACAGACAATAACCATTAATGTGACATATGGTGTTTTAAGTCTTTCCGGAACAACAGGCTTGTCAGGAGTAACCGGTAATGGCTCAGCTAATATTACCTTTAGCGGCACAGTGGCTAATGTTAATGCAGCATTAAATGGAGCAGTATTTACTCCTACTAATAATTATAGTGGTACCGCTTATGTACAATTGTACACCAATGATGGTAAGGGTGGCTCGGCATATAGTACACATGCCATTACCATTAATGATACGGATAAAGTGCCGACTGCTTATGATGATACAAAATCAATTAAGGAAGACGCTTCTGTAACCATTTATGCAACAGCTAACGATGATGATACAGATGGAAATGGTATTTCCGTGACTTCCTATACAGACGTGAGTTATGGAACTTTAACAAATAATGGTGATGGTACTTTTTCGTATGTACCCGATGCTGATTATAATGGATCAGATAGTTTTACATATACTATTATTGATGGAGACGACGATACGGATGAAGCAACTGTTAGTATCACAATCATCTCAGTTAATGATGTGCCATCCTTTACCAAAGGGGCTGATCAAACGATCAATGAAAATACTTCAGGAACACAAACAATAAGCAATTGGGCAAGCGATATAAGTGCTGGTCCATCCAATGAATCAGCTCAAACATTAACCTTTAATGTTTCAAATGATAATAACACCTTATTTGCAACTCAACCGGCTATCGACTCATCAGGGAACTTGAGCTATGAACTGGCTAGTGATGAATATGGTGAAGCAATAATAACAGTAAGCCTTTCGGATGATGGAGGTACTGATAATGGAGGAGATGATACCAGTGATATACAGACATTTACTATTTCCGTTGTTCCTGTAAAGGTTTCGTTGGCTATTGATAATACAACAATCGATGAAAACGGAGGAACAACAAAAGTAACAGCGTCACTTAATTACACAACCGATAGTGATGTAAGCATAACGTTGGCTTATGATGGTTCTGCAACATTAAGTGGTACTGATGCAACAGTTGCTGCCGGTACAAATGCTTCCAGCTCCATATCAATAGTAATTCCTGCAGGTTCTTCTTATGGAGATATAACGATTACTGCTATCCAGGATGATGTTTATGAAGGAGATGAAACAATTAATGTAACAATTGATGCTGTTACCAATGCTATTGAAGATGGGGATCAGTCGGTTTCGACAACTATTATCGATGATGATACAGTCGGTTTTACTTTAAGTGAAACTACGCAAATAACCAATGAAGATGGAACCACAGATAGTTTTACCATAGTCCTAGATTCCGAGCCAACAAGTAATGTAGTTATTACTTTAAGCGAGTCGAGTGATGAAGGAAGTGTAATAACATCCTTAACGTTTACGACTGCCAATTGGGATAGTCCACAAACAGTAACCGTAACTCCAGCAGACGATTCATTAATTGATGGAGATCAGGTTTATACAGTAACAGTTGCTGTTGACGATGCTAATTCTGATGATTCTTTTGATAGCTTACCAGATCAAACAGTTGAAGTTACCAATGCAGATAATGATACAGCAGGGTTCACCTTAAGTGAAACTACGCAAACTACTAATGAAGATGGAACAACAGATAGTTTTACCATAGTCCTAGATTCCGAGCCAACAAGTAATGTAGT
>JBFHKL010000038.1:0-22061 GCA_041595375.1 Saccharicrinis sp. | reverse complement strand
GTTGCTATCTGAATGGCCTTGCTTTGGCTTGACTTGGATGTTTGAAAGATAATATCACCATCCTTTATCTGTTCAAATAAATTAGCATTATCAAAATCACTTGCTTCCTCTCCCATTAAGGGATCAATCATTTTTTGCATCAAAACCAATACTGCACCAAAAATGACTATTAAAATGATGATAGAATTTCGGATTGTTTTATTCATAATTAAACATTAATAATTTTGTTTATTAGTGAACCAGAAAGAAAAGCATAATGAATTATAAAGCATAGCTAATCATAAATTTTGTTTTACTTTTTATTTGAATTTATAATCGGCACCTATTTCATTAAATGGATTACTTTATAATCCTTAGTGTATACAGCTTAATTTCCAAAGCTTAATTTACGTCTGTATCAGAATTTCTTTTGATGACTGGCGTATCTGAGGTTGTGTTTCTTTTCTAAGTTTTTCTCTTTTCAAATACCTAAGATAAAAAACCGCAATTATCAATGCAAGAAAACCCTCAATCAAAACAGTCCTTTGGACCCCAATGTAGTGGGATACTGCGCCAATCAATAAACTCCCAACAGGTATCATAGATGATAATGCCAACAAATATATACTGATCACTCTTCCTCGAAACTGATTAGGAACATGTATTTGAACAATTGTATTACTAACAGTTCTTACTGCCATCATACCAAATGCTCCAACAGTAATAAACAGCAAAGCCAAAGGTAAAATGCTAACTTGTGAAAACATAGACAGAGCGACTCCAAACACCATAGTACTTATTACTAACACCTTGCCCAAATCGGCTCCTTGTTTTAACGATGCCAAAAATAAAGCTCCTAATAGGGCCCCAAATCCTATGAAACCATCAATAATTCCAAGGGTAGCAGCTGAGCCATTGAAAACATCCTTGGCAAATACAGGCGTGAGTGTGACAAAAGGTAAAACCAATAAACTCATAACACTCACAAAAGTTAATACTGAATTGACTTCCGGGGTATTTCTTATATAAGTGATTGCTTCTGAAAACTCATTTCTAAAGCTCTTTTCTGCCTTTGGTCTAATTTCTGATTTTGGTAATTTCATTAGTAATAAGGATAGAATAACGGGGATAAAACTTATGGCATTAAATCCAAAACATACGGTATCGTTAAACTTTTCCAATACAAAACCGGCAATGGCGGGACCTATTAACTTTGCCAAATTAACCATAGACGAGTTTAATGCCAATGCATTAGGCAAGTTAGTTTTATCTGTAATTAAATCTCGAATTAATGATTGACGAGCAGGCATATCAAACCCGTTAATAAGGCCTAACACAGCACTTAGAATAATGATTACCCAAACAGAAAATGACTTAAAAAATACAATGGCCAGCGTTAATAGCACGGCTTGTACTAAGGAGAGTATTTGAGTGGACAACAAAACCTTATAACGACTATATCTATCTGCAACAATACCTCCATACAACGAAACTAAAGCGGTTGGAAAGAGCGTAGCAAAGACCGATACACCCAACATGAATTTTGATTGTGTTATGGAATATATAACCCAACTTACAGCTGTTTTCTGCATCCAAGTTCCCATTAAGGAAAAAGACTGACCAATAAAAAACAACCTAAAATTTCTATTTTTAAAAGAACTAAATGTATTATTAATCATTAACTATATTTTATGGTTATTAAAATATATTGGCCACTACAACTATTTTTTCATATTTAAATTATCCATTTAGGTTTTAAACTTTATCAATTGTGTTTGCCTTTGGCAAGGCCTTTAAAAAGTAAGGTAAAGAATTTTTATACCAAATCGAACATACAACATCATCGGCACACTAACAATACCCCCAGATCAAAGTCATCAGCAACCATACACCATTAAATATAGGAACCTTTCATTATTAAAAAAGAAGTGACCAAATAAGCGTTGACCAAATAAGTAGAAAGTAAAAAACCGTTAAAGAAGATGAACGTTAGGCATTTAAAAAGCTGATTATTAGTCATGTATGTTAAAACAAAAGCTCTTATTAACCAATCTTTAAATTCTGCTTTATAAATAAAATAACATAGCCGTTATATAAAAGTTTACACTTGAAAGTTAAAAATAGTTTATAGTCATTGACCTTTAGGATTGGCCATTTACCATAGTGGTTAAATTCAAGGCTTAAAAGTTTTAATCACGAAACAGGAAGTACCAGCTAATCAATAGACTAATATTTTTATTGGATAATAACCAGTAAAGCATTTTTCCATCCTCTCATCAGAGGGCTCAACGAGCTATATTATTCCAGAATACGAATAAAAGGTATTTCTACTTTGTTGATTAGTGATTGTGAGTTATCTTGTAAGTGCTGTATTTGTTTTACCACATCCATTCCCTGAATTACTTTTCCAAATGCAGCAAAACCTTGCCCATCAGGATTTCTCGCTCCTCCAAAGTCCAATTCCGGTTGATCACCTATACAGATAAAAAATTCGGAACTTGCTGTTCCCGGCTCTAATCGTGCCATGGATATCACACCATCTTTATGCAAAACACCTGTCTTTTGAGTTGTTTCATGCGGTATGGGTGGGTATGAATATTCATCCTCATCTACTCCTAATCCGCCCTGAATAACCTCAATTTTAACCTTTTTATTAGGTTGATTATCCATTCTGACAACCATATAGAAATTCAGACCTTCGAATTTATTATCTTTGATGTATTTAATAAAATTTGCACAGGTAACCGGAGCCTTCTCTGGGTAAAGCTCTGCTATAATTGAACCATATTTTGTTTTCATTTCTATTTTTACCAGTTGCTGTTTTTGTGTAGAACATGAAAACAGATAGACAGCTATCACCAGAAGGAAGGCTTTTCTCATAATTTTTATTTCTTTTCATTCAATAAAGCAATATGCAAATCTATTCAAAGAGAAGCTCTTTTATAAACAAAACACCTAAATATTTACATTATAAAAGATATCTGTGAAAAAAACATCCTGATACTCCAATTTTGTTTTGTTGGTTCTAAAACACCTTAAGCACCATATTGCTCTCTAGCTCATTACAATTTTCTCGTGTATATTCTTTCTTAGATAGAAATTAGAAACCCCAGAAGCAGCATGGCTTCTGGGGTTGTATATGATTGGCAGTTCCTTATATACCTTTTAATTAGGAATCATATTACTTAACGAGAAACTACATATTGTATACACCACCATTAATGTCTAAAGTTGCGCCTGTAATAAATCCGTCGTATTCAGAAGCCAGATATAACACTGCTCGTGCTACATCATCAGCATTACCGGCTCTTTGTATAGGAATACCTGCTGTTGTAGCAGCTGCTGATTCTTTTGTGGTATGTGTATTATGAAATGAAGTACCAAGAATAAGGCCAGGGGCAACGGCATTAACTCTTATGCCTTGTGGTCCTAATTCTGAGGCAAGTGCTCTTGTTAGAGTCAGTATGGCTCCTTTGCTGGTAGAATAAGCCAGCGATCCCGGATGCCCCCCTTTACGACCGGCTAGTGATGCCAAATTAACAATACTGCTGTTGTCATTTTTTGCCAGATAAGGAGCTGCTGCTCGTGTCACAAACATCATAGATGTGAGGTTAATGTCCATCACCTTGTGCCAGAATTCTGCCTCCATTTCGCTCAACATTTTACGCGCAACGAGCGAACCAGCATTGTTAATCAGAATATCCAAACCACCCAATACTTCAACTGTCTTTTCTACAAGCTTGTTAGCATCGATTTCTTTTGTTAAGTCACCACTTATGGCAATGGCTTTTTGCCCTTTATCTGCTGCATATGCTATTAATTGATTGGCAGTATCAGCACTAGAAAAATAGTGTATTGCTACATTGGCTCCACTATCGATAAAGTGTCGGGCGATTGATTCACCAATTCCCTGAGCACCTGCGGTGATAAGAACATTTTTCCCTGTCAATTTTTCATTGTTTTTCATGCGTATAAATTTTGCTTTTTATGGCTACATGAAACGCGCAAAAAGGTATCATTCTCCGAATGAGAATTTAAGATCAGCAACGCTAAATCGTTAATCCTGCTCGTTTCATATTATTCCGATATTAAAAAAGTTAAATGATGATCTCATCTATTTTTATTCTAATTATTCAATGCCATTGCAAAAACCACGGCAATAAAGATTGACAAAAAACTTCAATCCTTTTTCTCTCCATCATCAATGTTTATTTTTTTTACGATTTTTCTCATTTGTATGAATGCAAAAAAACAAATCATGATCATCAGATTGTTGAAAAACCAGAATCATCAGGGCTGCCTTCAAATTTATCAATTTGTTTTTTAATTCTTTTAACTAAATCCTATTTTCTTTTTATTCCATCGTTACAGGCTTTTATTTTTTTTTGGCTACCTCCCTGTCAATCCATCATTTCTATATTTAACCCAGATTATATATTAAAACTTTATCGCGAGCACTGAAAGCACTGTAAAAAAATGCTTTACCAAAACGAAGCATCACCTATCACGCCGAAAGGTGGAGCAAAGTTTCCATAATACGAAATAGGTTAAGGTGAGTTAAGCGAAGCGATGAAGTATCTTATTATAAAACCATTTCAACACTTAATAAAATTTCTAAAGCCTATTGCGGGTTTAATTTATTTCAATCAATACTTTCCCAAAAACACTTTTACCAATCCAATAATTTCTTTTCTCCTTCCAACGCTTTTATTCCTGAAACTTCCTGAGAAACCTCAATTACACCTTTATAAACGCCACTCTCATCGCGGAGCGCAAAATATTGAATGAAAATATATTCCCCTCTCATTTTAATCCAAAAATCAGCATGGTCTTTTTCTCCACTTCTAAAGGATGCTACTATTTGCTCCACCACATGTACACTTTCTGGAGGGTGACAATTACTTACCTCACGCCCAATAATAGCTGTTGTACGAGGAAAAATACGTCGAGGTGGGGTTGAAAAATAGCAGACCTTATTGTTCTCATCTACAAAAGTAATATCAACCGGGAGATGGTTAAAAATAAGTTTAATTTGTTCAATACTTACTCTACCTGTGCCTAGGTTGATTAAATTACCCTCGCATTCAGTCTGCGCCTCTTTGTTTATTATTACCTTTGGTTTGATATATGGATAGCCTAGTTCAAAGCCTTCTCTGTTCATCTTTTCTAATTGACTACTGTTTATGGTGGATAAAATATAAGGAAATAATATCCGTTCTTCCCTGAATTTTATGGCGTGCATCTGAAAAAATATATCACCAACACATTTATTGAATGTTTTTGGTTCAATAACTTCTTCCTGTAATTGAGCAATAACCATTTTAATATTTCTACGAATATCATCATGGAACGACCACATAATTTGCAAACAGCGATAATCTGGCCATGTTTCTTCTATAATGGGGAAAAGAACATTTTCTTTAATGGTGTAATGCCTTACAAATATTTCGAGTCTACTAAAAAGTTCTGTGAGTTGTTTCCTTTGTTCTTTATTTTCAGTGCCTTTTACAAAAGTTTTAAAAACCGGACGGATATTATTCAACAATAATTCCATCTCATGGTTATTTTGTTCCAGCACACCAAGGAAAGAGTCTGGTTCTGGTTCAATCCTTTCAAAATCTCGAATAGAGACGTGAAAGATATTCAGAACTTTATTGGTCAGAACTTTAATATCGTCCATCCTATAACCTTGTTTGATAATTTCATCAAAGAGTGTGATAAAATCAGTAGGGATTACTGTAGGTATAAAATCTTTGTTTTCTATAATAAATGAATGAGCATTTCCTGTTTCTAAGATTAATTTGGAGACCTCAAGTAGTTTCTCAAGCCTTACTCGTTTAGTATTTGTGAATTCCGACATATTTCAAAACCTATGATTGAATGCTTAATTTATAAATTAGTTCTTTCTACTGCTCTTTACCATCTATTGAGCAATTGATTAAATCGCTCACAACAAAATGATTGTAGGCCTACAGAAGTCTGGTTTGTTTATTGGGTCTGGGAGCTTTGGTAACTAATATTCGAGCCTGACAATCATCTTCATTACTTATATAATGAATTATATCCGCAGGGCTTTCAATGAAGGTATCTTTTTCAAAAACCTCTGATTCTTCACCTATATGTACAGTGGGCCTTCCTTCTAACACATAAAAGGCAACATCTACTGGTGTTTTGTGCGGCTTTAAGCTTTCCCCAGGCTGAAGAGTAATATGCATTACTTGTGCCGATTCCTTATTATACAATTGCTTTACATCTACTTTATGTGGATTATCCTTGGGTGGTTCTGTTTTATAGCTTCTTGAAATCATAATTATCTATTTTAATATTTTAAAAGTTACAATAATTTATTGGACTTTGGTTTTCTTATATTTCTTTCGCCAAAGGAGATAACCACTTAGCACTACGATAATACTCACTAAACCCGATAAGGGAACCAACAGAATGTAAAAGTTACCAAGGAGAAAGCGAAAAAAACGGCCGGTATGAATTTCAAGGGATAAGTTCCAAAGAGACATTCCGGATGCTTTAATAACATTATTGGGCATTTTGGGAAACAACTTTTCGTGATAAAGAGGAATTGCTCCTTTATCGTAATCAATCATATATTGCTTACCATCAATATCATTAATCAATCCTGAGACTTTAAAATCGCCTATGGGTCTGCCTGACGTATTTCCTTGATGTAATTTACCTTGTGCATAATTGTAAATCTCCGGATGATCGGGATGCCACAGAAACAACCCACTAAACGAACCGATTATATAGGCGCCATCACGAAAGGACTCTAACACATTAATTCCCATTACACTTACCGGAGGCTGAACATCAAAAGCTATTGGCAGAAGTTTATCTTTATCCATATAAAACATTCCTTCCGAAGTAGCCAGAAGAAAGTGATTTAGCTTTTCATCATATTTTAAATCCCTCAATTTATCGTACCATGGATTGGCTTGATCAAGATGAGAATATTTTATCGGGTTTACTTTAGAATACACTACAGCAATGAGCAAAGGAGGTCGTAAAAACATACCTGTAAAAAACAATATGAGTAAACAGACAAATAACCAAGCTCCAGTTTTATTATGCCATTTTAATGACCATTGATTCGTTTTTACTATTGCCTTAACGCTCTTTGTTTTCTTCTTTCTTCGTTTTATCCAGTTTGGGAAAAAGAAGTATATCATACCTGACAACGATAAAAAAATGGTTACAATAGCTAAGCCATCAACAAACAATTTCCCAGTCATCCCAAATATTTCACCGGAATGAATCTGCCAAATGGTTTTAAAAAGTGAAACCTTTTCATCGAAACCTAAAGGCCGTTTGAGTTCTATCTTTTGAAATTGGGTATTTATACCTGCAGATTTACCTTTAAACAGAGATGAACGGTTTATTACATAAAGGGTATCTCCGATGCTCTCAATAGCCACAAATCTCGCTATATCAACCTCTAAATTAAACTTACACCATTGACTATGATCCTTATCAAATGCAAACAATCCAAACTGAGTAGCTGTATATAAATGGCCATCTTTTGCCTGATGAAGATCAAATATTTTCCTATTATCACTACCTTCCGGAAAACCCATATTGAAAGCACGATAAACTTGAAAATCAGAATCAGTAAGCCATACACCTATATTCCCATAAACAAGTATGCTATCCTTATTCACAATAAGGTTGCCTTTTATTGCCCCATTATTCCAGTTTTGGTATTGGAACTCTATGGGTAAAGCATTTCTTGAGACATCTATACCTGAAAAAAACTCCCGGTGATTCATTATTATTCCCGAAACTGAGAAATAGAGCAACAGAAATGCTATGATTAGTCCAGGCCATTTATGAAGTTTTTTATATACCTTATTCATGTACAATCCTTTTAAAAAAAACTACACGTTGTCGATTTATCAATTTTCATGTTCTAGAACCTGTTATTGTTTTCTTAACGTATTGTAAAAGTTATTAACTTTATTTAGACACAATAATAATTGTTAGGAATGCAATAAGCTGTAACAGTTGTTACAACTACAACAATTTTTATAGTATATATTTGTATACCATAGCAGGAAGTTTACTGAAAAACATTGATGATTATAAAAGGAGAGCGATTAAGACACTAGAATAAAAACAGCTATTTATGAAAATACTCAAACAGATTTCACCTCCTGACAAATGGTTGTTTACAGTTATTGTCAGTTCGGCTATTCTCGTAGGTATTTTTTCGTTTCTGTTTTATATATCTAATGCACCATCCTATCTATCCGACAACCCCAGAACCTGCGTAAACTGCCATATTATGGCACCTCAATATGCCACATGGATGCATAGCTCTCATCGAGAAAAGGCTAATTGCAATGACTGTCATGTACCGCACAACAACGTTATTAACAAGTATTATTTCAAAGGCAAAGACGGTATGCGGCATGCAACTATTTTTACATTACGTGCAGAGCCTCAGGTCATTCAGATAAAGGAAGAAGGACAACATGTTGTACAACAAAACTGTGTACGTTGCCACAGCGACCTTATTACCGACTCAAAAATGAATACCATTCATACTGATTTTCATTCAAACAGAACAGAGAAAAAGTGTTGGGATTGTCACCGGGAAGTTCCTCATGGAAGAGTAAACAGTCTTTCAAGCACTCCGAATGCAAAAGTACCATTGCCTGAAAGTCCTGTACCCGAATGGTTAAAAGAAGCATTAAAGGTAGCAGAGTAATCATTCAGTACATTACAATAATGAAATATCCATACCTGATAACAGCATAAGAAAAATACGATTACCAATTATGTATAGTATTAGTAAGCCTTAAAAATAAACTATAATTCTATGAAATCATTCAGCGAACAAATCAAAGAAAAACCCTGGAAAGGTTGGATTCTTTTCCTTGGAACAATTGTAGTTGTATTCTTATTGGGGATATTAGCATCTAATGTTGTAGAAAGAAGAAGTGAAGCCGTTTTTGCCTATGCTCCTAAAAACGATTTCTCTCAATTTGAACCAAGAAATGAGAAATGGGGTGCAAACTTTCCTCGTGAATTTGAATCCTATTACAATACTTCAGACACCATGTTTCGCAGCAAATACAACGGTTCTGCAACTATAGATGAATTAGAAGATGACCCAAGAATGGTTATTTTGTGGGCTGGATATGCTTTCTCTAAAGAATACAAACAGGGACGCGGACATTATTATGCCATTGAGGATGTGCGAAATATACTTAGAACAGGTGCACCGAATGATAGTACAAATAGTCCAATGCCAAATACCTGTTGGACATGTAAAAGTCCGGATGTACCCCGGATGATGAATGAAGTAGGTATTGCTGAATTTTACAAAGGATCCTGGGAAAAATGGGGAGCAGAAATAGTAAACCCCATTGGTTGTGCTGACTGTCATGATGTAAACACTATGCAATTGCGTATATCACGTCCTGCATTAGTTGAAGCATTTGAAAGGCAAGGCAGGGACATTAGCAAAGCCACACATCAGGAAATGAGAAGTCTGGTTTGTGTCCAGTGCCATGTGGAATATTATTTTAATAAAGAAAAAATTGAAGGGGTATCATACCTCACTTTTCCTTGGGATAATGGAATGACTGTAGAAGCTGTAGAAACCTATTATGACGACATGAACTTTAAGGACTGGACACATCAACTCAGTAAAGCACCCATGCTTAAAGCTCAGCATCCTGGTTACGAGACTTACCTTACAGGTGTGCACGCCCAACGAGGGGTTTCCTGTGCAGACTGTCATATGCCTTACAAGAGCGAAGGAGGGGTGAAATTTACGGACCATCATATACAAAGTCCACTTAATAATGTAGCCAATTCTTGTCAGGTCTGTCACCGAGAGGAAACTCATCAATTGATTACTGATGTTTTTTCACGTCAGGATAAAATCAAAGAAAATGTAATAGTGCTTGAAGATTTACTGGTAAAAGCCCATATAGAAGCCAAAACAGCTTGGGACAAAGGAGCTACAGAGGATCAGATGGATGCAATTCTACAGGATATCCGGCATGCACAATGGCGTTGGGACTACTCAGTAGCGGCTCATGGAGGGTCTTTCCATTCTCCGGTTGAAACAGGACGTATTGTATCTACGGGTATTCACATTGCTCAGGAAGCCCGAATTAAGCTCACACGCTTATTAGCAGACCTTGGTTACAACAAGGAAGTAAACATTCCTGATATTTCAACAAAAGCAAAGGCTCAGAAATATATTGGCTTAGATATGGCTCAATTAAACGCTGAGAAGGAAGAATTTCTGGAAACAGTTGTTCCTAAATGGCTTCAAGAGGCCAGTCAAAGAGAATTAAACTATTAGCATAAATTATCTTGCAACATACAAAAGAAAAAAAGAGCTTATGGGTACTTCCCTGGAAGTATCCTGAAAGCTTCTTCATCGCATTTGCCTTATTTCTAGCGTCTTTAGGAATTGAATTTATTACAGAGACTAAAGCCCCTAAATTAATATGGCCTGTCAATCTTGTTTTTCTTTTATTATTGGCTATTATATCCTATTTGATATTCCTGTTAGCAAGAAAAAGAGTTGAGTTCAGATGGTTTTACAGCACACCTGCATCCATTGCAGCAGTAACTCTTTTTGTGGTTCCATCTCTATTGATGGCTTTAATTCCTCAGAAACAATCTGAATCCTTTTTTTTTCTGTTTGATGTTACTTCCAGCTGGACATACTCCATAGGTGTTATCTTCTTTTTAATTATACTGGGAACAGTAACGATAAAACGACTAACTAAACGGTCTAAAAAGAATATCGGATTTTTCCTGAACCATTTTGGTTTATGGCTATGCATTGCATCGGCTCATTTGGGTGCAGGAGATATCCAAAAACTAAACATGTTTCTTGAGGAAGGAAAAACTACTTGGTACGGAATTGGGAACGGAAACAGAACAGAAGAATTAAACTTTGCAGTAAAGTTACGCGATTTTTCCATGGAAGAATACCCTGCAAAGATAGCGTTTATTGAAAGTGCAAGTGGGCAAATTATCAAGCACAATAACAAACCATTGCTTATAGACCCTCATGAAGGTTTACAATTCAGGTATAAGAACTTTGATTTAAAAATAGAAAAACTATTTATGAGTTCTGCTCCTGTAATGAATAGGTTTGAACCTGTTTTAGGCATGGGGGCAACTCAATCTGTAAAAATAATTAAGACGTATAACGACCATACAGATACCTTCTGGATTTCAGGTCCCGGGATTTTGTATCGTCAGCAGATGTATCAAATTGATTCTGGCACCACAATACTGATGACCAAACCTGAAGCAAAGCGCTTCTTGTCTGAGATCTCTGTTTTTGAAAAAGAGGGGTCCTTATATGATACCATCATAGAGGTGAATAAACCTATTGACATTTCCGGCTGGAAGGTATATCAAACCAGTTATGATGCATCACAGGGCAGATGGTCAACTCAAAGTATTTTGGAACTGGTCAAAGATCCCTGGCTACCCTTGGTTTACATGGGATTCTTCTTACTAATCGCAGGTGCTTTCTACTTGATATGGACTGGTAAAAGAGCAAACAATACCTAAAATAATAATTTAAAATACATCCATTTCAATAAAAGTGAGTTTGATAATAACAACATCTATAAACAGAATATAAAGAAGTATAATGTGGTATAATTTTGAAGCGTTTGCACTAATCTCACTGGTATTATGGTGTTTTGCTATCCTAGTTTCACTTTCAGATAAAACAAGTAAAATAGCTAATATATCGGCTATTTCAGGCATTTTAAGTCTGGCCGTATTTATCACTGTGCTATGGATAAATCTGCAACGCCCGCCTTTAAGAACACTCGGCGAAACACGGCTTTGGTATTCATTGTTTCTAGCCATATCAGGCTATGTAATATTTAAACGATGGAAAATAAAATTGATGCTGATTTATTCGCTAAGCATGGCGATACTATTTTTGTTGTTGAATTACCTAAATCCTGATATTTATAGCAAAACATTGATGCCTGCATTACAAAGCGTTTGGTTTGTTCCTCATGTAATTGTATACATGCTTGCTTATGCCTTATTAGGCTTATCGGCACTTTTCGCTATGCTAGGATTATATACTTTAAAAAAAGGAAATCTTAAGGAAGATTTCATTCTTAAAACTGATAATATTGTGTATGTCGGATTTGGTTTCCTATCGTTAGGACTTATATTCGGAGCATTATGGGCAAAGGAAGCCTGGGGGCACTATTGGACATGGGATCCCAAAGAGACCTGGGCATTTCTTACTTGGTCAGTTTATTTAATTTATATCCATTTCAGAATAAAAAGTAAGCTGACTCATCATCATGTATTTACTATATTATTATTGGCATTTGTGGTATTACTCATTTGTTGGTTCGGAATTAATTATCTTCCGGCAGCGATGAACAGTATTCATATATATTCGAACTAAACCATGAGTTTCATTAAACAATGGAATTACAGCATAGGCTTTTGATATCGTATTTGTATTAAGCGAGAATTTATCTTTAGTCCTAATGAACCTGTTAACCAATAAACACATTAAAAAACAAACCATCAATATTACCACCCTTCAATTCCTAAAGGAGTCTATGCAATTAGTCTCCTTTAGAAAAAGAATAGGTTTGTAAGGGCAATATACTTTTTACTTTAATGGCTTGGAGTATCCCTATTTAAGAAATTATAAATATAGGTACTATCCAACTCTGGCGAATCCTTATATTTGACACGTAAATCCTTTAATTTTGAATGTAGTTCTTTAAGCACCTCAGCATAGGCCGGATCATTATATACGTTAGTCATTTCGTTTACATCTTTTTTACGATCATATAACTCCCATTCATCCACATCATAATAAAAATGAATAAGTTTATAGTCCTCGGTTACGATGCCATAGTGTCGTTTTACCATATGCACAGAAGGATATTCGTAATAATGATAATATACTGCATCTCTAAATCCTTCAGTGTGACCATTAAAAATTGGAATAAGACTTTCGCCCTGCATATCAGAAGGAGCTTCAACACCAGCAGCCTCTAGAAAGGTCTGCGCAAAATCGAGGTTCTGCACCATTTGGGTATTTACACTACCTGCCTGAATAACTTGAGGCCAACGCACCAGCAGTGGTGTTTTAAATGACTCATTGTAAATAAAACGCTTATCGAACCAGCCATGCTCTCCCAGGTAAAAGCCCTGATCGGAAGTATACACCACGATGGTATTATCGGCTAATCCTTTTTCATCCAGATAATCCAAAACAGTACCTACACCCTCATCAACAGCGGCAATGGTTCCCAGGTAATCCTGCATATAACGCTGATATCGCCATTGCATCAATTCCTTTTTCGTCATACTGTTGTAATTCTTCTTAAAATCGTCATTAATAGGATCATAAACTGCATCCCATTTGGCGCGTTGTTCAGGGTTTTGTCTTTCTACTTCGGTTGCAAAGGCAGCCTTATCCCAATCACAAGTCTCCGATATACCCAGTTCGTCCATGAGTTCAGGACGAATTTTTGAATCGCCGGCCCAGTTCATATAGGTAAGTAAATTCATCTCTGCTGTTTTGGCTGCAGTACCCCGCCCTTTATAATCATCAAATAAGGTTTCCGGTTCCGGAAATGTTTTTTGCGTGAATTTTTTATAGTGTCTCTCTGCAGGTAACCACTCTCGATGAGGAGCTTTATGTAGGTAAAATAGCATAAAAGGTTTATCCGCATCTCTTTCTTTCTCTAACCAATTGATTGTCATATCAGTGATAATATCGGTAACATATCCCTCAACCCTGATTGTTCCTTCATTTTTAGTAATAAAATCCGGATTATAATAATTTCCTTGCCCAGGTAATATTTTAAACTCATCAAACCCTTTGGGACTATTACCAAAGTGCAGCTTACCAAACATGGCAGTCTGATATCCAGCATCCTGCAATAATTGAGGAAAAGTGATCTGAGTAGTGTCAAAAGGAAAGTAATTATCAGTTTTACCATTTAAATGACTGTGTTTACCGGTTAAAATAACGGCACGCGAAGGTGCACAAATAGAGTTGGTTACACAGGCATTTTTAAACAACATACCTTCATTGGCAATCCTATCAATATTAGGTGTTTCTGTCAGCCTATTTGAATAAGCACTAATTGCCTGGTATGCATGATCATCCGACATCATAAATATGATATTGGGTCGTTTTGATTTAGTGGTTTCTTTATTCTCTTTTTTCTGCTGACAAGAAATAGTAAGCATACATAAGAAAAAATAAAATCCTAACCTTTTAATTTGCTTCATGTTAGTTTTAGTTATATAATTAATTTATATCAGAGAACTGATTGGTAATAACACACAGAGACTATTTGAGCTGACAATATCAGTTAGTATAAGACCGAAGGCCTAATTTATCTGCTCTATAAGGACCAAACTCCATGATGTTATTTCACGATTTATAATCAAATTTCCCTTTTCATCAGCATTGACAATCTCGGTTTTAAGTCCTTCAGCAGCTTTTTTCATCACATTGATTTGCTCGCGTGTTGGAGGTTCAGGTTTACCCATCTTTTCCCAATAATCATATATATTACCATGATCCTTATCTAAAACTTCAATTTTAAACTGAGCTCCCGGCTGTAAACCATTAAGTTGAAAATCAAGTTTTCTGGATGAGCCATTATTATAACTATTTTTATTGCCTCGTGGTACTGCTGAATAGTATTCCTGAGGATAGTTATACGCCAATGCTACAATCTTTCCATTTCCAGATTGACGACTCACGAATAGGTAATCATTCTTGTAAAGTTTTTCATCACCCAAATGGTGAAGCATCCTGTAAGCATGATATGATGGCTTGACCAAGCCCTGATAGTTTATCATACCAAAACCACCATGAAAAATACTCTGTCCACCACCTTTTTCTTCAAAGATATCGGTAAAAGTCCAATAAGCAAGAGAATTAGTTAATCCAATACATTCAAGGTTTGTACGAACGATATAAGCTGCAGGAGGAAGGAAATCGTGCATCTCATCGCGGCTATTTGGGCTTGTACTCCACTCTGTTAAATGCAACTCCGCATCGGGATAAGCACTTTTAGCAATCACCTTATTTAACCACTTGATATCTTCAACTGTTGACTGAACATGGCGTGAAAAGTCTTTTCCTTTACCTGTTCTTGGATCCAATGGAAAATCAGTTGGATAAGGGTGACAGCTGATAAAATCAACGGGTAATTCTTCTTTTTCGCAGTACTTTAAAAAGTCTTCAATCCAAACACCCCTCCATTCCAACTCATTAATATTTTCAGCGGTAAATGTTTTGGTAAAGCCATTGGTATCCTCGCGTTCTCCTTCGTAACGGCCATCTGCTACAAAGTTACTTGTTGATGGTCCTCCAACCTTTAACTGGCTATCGACAGAACGAATAGCTTTGGCAGATGCTTTATAGAGCGCAAAATATTGCGATTTAGTACCATCAAAGAATGCACGGCATAAGTTGGGTTCGTTCCATACTTCAAAATACCAGGTACGTACTTCATCAATACCATATCTATCGACACAATGCTGCGTAAAAGCTTTTATCAAATCATGCCATTTATCCAGATAACCCTCTCCTGGTGTTGATTTTGCTTTCCACCAGAATACGGTATGCGAATCTTGGGCAGCCATATATTCCGGAAAAAAAGATAGTTCAACAAAAGGACGAACATTTAAATTGAGCAAACGATCAAACACATCGTCGATATATTGCCAATTATAAGTTACTTTGCCATTTTTAACAAACACAGGAAACATATCCTCGTGAAAAAGTCCGTGAAAACGCACGGTATTAAAACCACAGGTTTGTTGCACCAACTCCATCTGTTCAAGCCATCCGGCTCTAAGTGCTTCATTGGCACGACCTGCTCCCACGCAATTGCTCCAGAAATGTTCAAACTTTTCTCCTTTCTGTTTTGTGTCGACATTAATTTGTTGTGAAAAACCGCTATTAAAAACATATAGCGTTAGTATTGTAATCAAAAACGTTCTCATATATTATAGGTATTTTTAGGTTATTTTAATTTGATCCTGAGGATATTTCATCCTGAATTTGATTAAATACGACAATAAAGCTTCAATCCTCAAATACTTGTTCAAGTTTGATATAATCAATAGCCAGTTGCCCTTCAGAAGGTTTCCAGTTCTTTTTAAATATGCGTACCAGATTATCTCCGGCCTTCAAATCCACAAGACCAAAATCTATTTCACGGAATTCATCAGACTGCGGAAAAATAAACTCTTTGTACTGATGACTATTGATCAGCACATCGTGATTTGAATCTCCATCGGGGGAAGCATATCTCGCTATCAAACGATATTTTGCCGATTTGGCCACCTGGGCCAAGATAGAAACATGGTCGTAGGGGTTGTCAAAATTTGTCACATATCCTTTCCCACTGTATCCTTGTATCCAAGTATCAACAATCACATTGTATAACTCACCTCCGGCAGCAAAACCACTTTCAGCTTCTAACTTCAGAGTTGTTTTGGTACGTTTGGCAAAACCCAATCCTTCTTTTGAAGGAACAATTGGTATAATATTACCCTCTTTATCATACTCTAGGTAATCGGCCATCACGCAACGGGTTTCACTTAAACCACCCGAGAGCCAGGCACTGTGGTAAAACATAATATCTTTACCCTTGTAGGTCACTGTGCCTCCATGATTCGTTCCACTCTGTCCTTCAAAATCATCAATAAAACAACCTTTAAATTCATAAGGTCCTAATGGCTTATCTGCAACCGCATAAAACATTTTTTCCGGCCATCGGCGTGGTGTTAAACCCGGGTAAGTCAAATAATACTTTCCCTTGTATTTATGTACCCATGGGCCTTCAAATACATGTGTTAACTGAGAGGTTAATTCCACATACGTTTCAGCTTTAATAGACATCAGGTCATTATTGAGTTCGGCTGCAAAACATTTACGATCATGTCCCCAAAACAGATATGGAGTGCCATTATCAATAAATAGTGCAGGATCCTGACCAAATTCCACACCTTTAACGTAACCTAAATCGGTAAATGGCCCTTCGGGAACATCGCTACGTGCCACACCTGTTCTAAAAAGTCCGATGCCAGCTTCTTTCATACAATATATCAGGTAATACTTTCCACGGTAATATGCTGCATCTATGGCCCAGGCATGACTCTCTGCCCATTCTACATTTTCTAAATGTAAGATACGGCCATGATCTGTCCAATTCACCATGTCGGTTGTAGAGAATGCATGATAACCAGTCATTCCATAATGATTATTAGAACCGGGTTCATCATGAGAAGTATATACCCAAAGGCGATCGTCATCTGGCCAAACATGCGGTGAAGGATCGGCAGTGAATACGTGGGTAAAAATTGGATTTTGCGCAAAGCCTACAAGTGTCAATAAACTCAATACCAACAAAGTAATGTGCTTTTTCATATTTATAAATCTTTTATTTTTTAGTTAAAAATATTATACCCCTACTCGGTTTATAATATGCTCTTATCGTTAACAGGAATTATGACAGCAAAAACATCAACTTAATTACTTTTCAAAAATTAAAGCACATAAACTTTCAGCCGGAATATTAGCGGAGTATACTTCACCCTCCATCATTAGTGTCTTAGCTTGTGCAGTCTTCTCATTATTCTGAACAAAAACAACTAAACGATCATTATTGCTAATTGCAATTGCATGGCTCCCTTTTGGAGTTTCTACTTTTAAACTTTTATCTCCAGGACGGATATAACGGCTTAATAAAGCTATTGGAGCAAAATCAGGATTATAGATAATCTCTCCTGCTTTTCTATCTATTTTAATAAGGCTATTTTGTTTCCAATCCCAGCCACTTTTACTTTCTTCGTTTAACGCAATATTCCAATAGCAGAAGTTTTCGCTACCACCATTAATCCAAAAGGCTACTTCTCCAAAACGATTACGAGCCTGTTTCATCGTATTGTTACCATTCTCGCACCTACCTTCAGTATGCATCATCTTCAGGTCAGGATATTTGGCTCGAAGTTCCTTCATTACATTAGGTCCACAATACTGGAGGCCCACGCCATCAGCATCTTTAGCATCTTTTAACTTCATAAAATTTTGAGCATCTGAACGTTTACCGCGAAAAGAACCGGCCCAAATCTCTGTTTTTATCCCATCCTGATAAAATTGAGGAGCAATGTAGTCTGAAATCAATTCTGACATCTGCTCTGGCAACATATCGCATCCTGGATATTTAGGATTCATATCGGTTTCATTTTGTACAATCAAACGATTAATACGAACACCACGTTTAGCGTATTCTTGCACATATTTTGAAAAATACAAACCATAAGCTTTATAAATATTTGGATCTGATTTAAGCACATTAGCAGAAGGATTTTCTTCTCCACCATCCATTGTACCTAATTCTTTCATCCAACCTGGAGGGCTCCATGGCGAAGCAAATATTTGCATTGCAGGATTTTCTTTAGTTGCTGCTAGAATAAATGGGATGACTGATTTTTCATCACGTTCCACAGAAAAATATTTCATTTCATAATCCTCTGCTGTTTCACTATAACTGTATGCATCTAATCCAAAATCTGAAGCACCAACTGCTGTACGACAAAAAGAAAAACCAGAACCCATCGTTGGGTTAAAAAGCGCTTCGGATAAAACCTTACGGTCTTCCTCTGGCAAAGTCACAAAAGCTTCACCGCCTTGTTCGTTAAAAGCACCTCCAATTCCACTTAAATTTGAATGTACAATACTGTTTAAATCAATAGTAATAATTGTAGAATCAGAGCTTTTAATTTTTTTCAATTTTATGATGTCTGTTTTTACTGGTTGGGCGGTAATTTCAGCTCCATCTGATAAATCGACATACTTCAATACTGCTTTTTTAAACTTCCACGATGATTGTGCAGAAACAGATTGTTGAACCGAAAAACAAGTCAGAATAATAACTAATAATGACAACCTTAGAACTACTATCTTCTTCCTTCTCATGATTTTTATTTTTTCTATTATTTTATTAATCGTTTTCTTGAAAACTAATTAAACCATATAGGTATAGATAAAAAGAACTACTATTCCTTTTTCAAACTGTAAAAAACTTCCCCCGAATGAATTACAGGGGAAGACTTTTTTATACTCTGATAATTAACACATCTCATTTCTGTATTAATACAATCTCCTGACCTACTTCTGTTTCAATATCATACAGATAAGTCTTTTTTACCTCAAAACCTTTTAGTGCTGCTTTTTCTGAGATGATTGGCTCTTTAATATTCGGTACCTGATAAAATTGGTTTTGATTATCGCCTTTTGCTACGTTTAGTTCTTCTCCACTTTCCGTTACTAATTCAGTATAAGAACGAATTCTGCAGTTACCACCTATTGTTGATTTGACCACAGCTTTAACGATGTCTCCATTCTTCCATTGCAATGACTCAATTTCGAAACCTCCACGGGCACGTAAACCGGTAACACTACCAGTAAGCCAAACATCAGGTAAAGCAGGGATTAAAAAAATAGCGCAATCGTGACTCTGCATCATCATTTCGGTTAAACCGGATGTAAAACCAAAGTTTCCATCAATCTGAAAAGGAGGATGCGCATCTAACATATTTCCATAGGTACCGCCACCTTTTGAACCTGGTACACCCACCAATTTAATCTGGTCGGTCATCATTTTATAAGCATGATTACCATCCAGCAAACGTGCCCATTGATTAATTTTCCAGTTCATACTCCATCCTGTTGATGGATCACCACGGTAGACCAAGGCATTTCGGGTGGCTTCAGCTAATTTTGGCGTGCGGAAAGGAGAAAATTGATTGGAAGGATGCATTCCATATAACATAGAAATATGACGATGCTTATCTTCCGGGTCGTCCCAATCATGAATCCATTCTTGAATTTGGGCATGTTGACCAATCTGATTTGGTGCTAATTTTGGGATCGTAGCCTCTAACTGTGTAACAAAATCTGCATCAACACCCAAATGCCTTGCGGCTTGGGCTGTCCTACTAAGCATATCAAAAATTAATTGATTATCCATAGTAGCACCATAAGCAATATTGACCATATTAGGCATAAATGATGGTCTATTTTCAGGAGAAGTAGAAGGTGCAAAAATCAACCATCCATGCTCAGGTTCTGGCGTTAAAAAGCTCAAACAAAACTCAGCAGATCCTTTCATGGCCGGGTACACATCTTTCAAATATTCTAAATCACCACTATACAAATACTTTTCCCATAAATGTTGACTTAACCACAAACCACCACTGGGCCACATTCCCCAGGTAGCACCATCGACAGGTCCGCAGATACGCCAGATATCGGTATTATGATGACAAACCCATCCATCAGCTCCATACATATCCTGAGCTGTTTTTTGGCCAGCAACAGAAAGTTCTTTCACTAAGTTAATCAATGGCTCATGCATTTCGCTCAGGTTAGTTGGTTCGGCAGGCCAATAATTCATCTCCGTATTAATATTAACCGTATAAGCACTTTTCCAAGGAGGAGTAAGATCCTTACACCATATTCCCTGCAGATTACTTGCCTGACCTCCCGGTTGAGATGAACAGATTAACAGGTAACGCCCATACTGATAATAAAGTGCAGCTAAAGCAGGATCATTGGCCGTACTAAATTCTTTAATCCGCACATTAGTAGGATTCTTGATAGAATCAGTGACACCCAGATCAAGTGATACTCTATCGAAATAATCGTGATAAAAAGCGGAATGGTCAGCTACTAATTGATGGTATTCTTTCTTTTCAGCCTTGCTGAGATATTCTACAGCACGTTGATGCTCATCGGCACTAACATCTTTATAGTTCACAAAATTAGTAGCAATAGATAAGTAAAGGGTCGCACTATTAGCTCCCTCTAAAACCAAAGAACTATCCGTTGAAGTAAGCGAACCTCCTTCAGGTACAATTTTTAGTCTGGATTCAAATTTCACCTTGCCTTCAATAGGTAAGGCATCTTTAGGTGTCCTTTTACTTTTTAAGTCGGCTCCTTTTCCGGTCATGGTTAATATATCATCACCTTCTGTTTCCACATCAACCACAGAAGGAGCAGGACGATCCATGCCGGCGGAAAAGCTGATTTTACCATTTTCACTGGCTGTTAGCTTAATAACTATTACCTGATCGCTAAAAGAAGTAAACACCTCTCGTTGGTACTCAACTCCATCTACTGTATAGGAAGTCCGGTTAACAGCATCCTCTATATCCAACTCACGATAATAATTAGAAAAGTCTTGATGGTCTTTAAAGTTTAACCTCAGGTTACCAACCGTTTCATAATTCATTCCATGCGAGGTTGTTGAAATAAATTTAGCATTGGCCAAGTCATGGGCTTCCTTATACTTGCCATCAAATAGCTGTTGGCGAATTTCTTGTAAAACATTCTTGGCATCAGGATTATCATTACGGTGAGGCCCTCCTGCCCATAGTGTACCTTCGTTTAATTGAATATTTTCCTGATTAGGAATACCATACACCATGGCACCTAATCGTCCATTACCAATAGGCAAGGCTTCGTTCCAGTTGGTTGCCGGAGCATCGTACCAAAGTTTTAAATTACTTTGTTTAGGTACTTCACTACATCCACTAATTAATAAAGTAATCGTGCTTATTGACAACAAACACAATTTACCTAGTTGACTTAATTTATTCATTATATAATTATATTAATTTCCTTTTCTTTTTAACTCGATCTAAAAACATATCGCAACAAAAATAACGAACACTCAATACATCGAATTATAATATATGATACAATGATTTTACTATTTGGTATACCCACTATTTATAGACTTTACACAAATTAATATGAATCAAAAATATATACATGAATTATAAATCTCTAAGCTATTTGGGTCAAATAATAGGGGAATTGTTGTAATACCATAAAAATATGAAGATGCCACTGTTGAAACATCAATAGACTTTGATAAGCTAACTCAAACAGAATCACCTTTGTAAACAAAAAAGCCTAAACAACAAAAGCTCAGACAATAAATTCAATCAAATTCATTATATTCAAGCGTTAAGTTTGTATTTTAATGAGCTTAACC
>JBFHKL010000037.1:0-22087 GCA_041595375.1 Saccharicrinis sp. | reverse complement strand
AGGGTGGTCAATGCTCGCCGCACTGTGATGGAGTTAATTCTTTCCGATCATCCGGCAGAGTGTTTAACTTGTGTTAAGAATGGGAAGTGTGAATTGCAAACTCTGGCCCAAAAATTAGGTATTCGCGAAATTCCTTTTGAAGGAGAACAATCGCACTATAAAAAGGATTTGTCTCCGGTAATTATACGCGATATGGATAAGTGTATTATGTGCCGTCGATGCGAAATGGTTTGTAATCAAGTGCAAACAGTAGGTTGTTTGTCGGCTATTAACCGTGGTTTTGAATCGGTTGTAGCTCCTGCCTTTGAAATGGATTTGGAGAAATCGACCTGTACCTATTGTGGACAATGTGTTGCCGTTTGTCCTACCGGGGCGCTCTCTGAAGTGGATAATACGCGTAAGGTAATTGCTGCGCTGGTTGATTCATCTAAAACAGTAATTGTACAAACAGCTCCAGCCGTGCGTGCTGCCTTAGGAGAAGAGTTTGGTATGAAACCAGGTACGCTGGTTACTGGTAAAATGGTTTCAGCTCTTAAAAAAATTGGTTTTCATAAGGTCTTTGATACCGATTTTGCCGCCGATCTTACCATTATGGAGGAAGGAACAGAGTTGTTAGATCGTCTCCAAAAACATCTGGCAGGTGATGAAAATGTAAAATTGCCCATCCTGACATCCTGTTGTCCGGGTTGGGTTAATTTCTTCGAAAGTAACTTCCCTGATATGCTCGATGTTCCTTCAACAGCTAAATCACCTCAACAAATGTTTGGTGCCATAGCAAAAACCTACCTGGCCGATCAAATGAAGGTGAAAAGGGAGGATTTAATTGTGGTGTCGGTAATGCCTTGTTTAGCTAAGAAATATGAATCGAGTCGCCCAGAGTTTTCTGTCGACGGAGATCCGGATGTAAATATCTCCATCACAACGCGTGAGCTGGCTCAGATGATAAAGGGAGCCAATATTAATTTTCATGAGTTGACAGATGAGGAATTTGATAATCCTATGGGTAAATCAACGGGGGCTGGGGTTATATTTGCCAACACGGGAGGAGTAATTGAAGCAGCCGTTCGAACAGCTTATGAACTACATACTAATAAAAAGCTTGAGAGAGTGGAGTTTAATGAGTTACGGGGTTTTGAAGGTATCCGTTCGGCAGAGGTGGATTTTGATGGTCTTCCTATTAAAATAGGTATTGCACATGGTTTAGGACATGCCCGTAAGCTATTGGAAGATGTGCAAGCCGGTAAATCGTCGTTTCATGCAATAGAGATTATGGCTTGTCCAGGGGGTTGTATTGGTGGAGCAGGTCAGCCTTATCACCATGGTGATTCAGCTATCCTCAAGAAAAGAGCAGAGGCCATATATCGTGAGGATGAAGGAAAAGAGATTCGGAAGTCTCATGAAAATCCCTTTATTATTAAGCTTTACGACGAGTTTTTAGGAAAACCCTGCGGTGAGTTGTCTCATAAATTGCTCCATACACACTATTTTGATAAGAAAAGAAAAACTGAAATTAATAACGACTAACCATGGCAGATATAAAATTAGCTGATAGCAAAGTTCAGGAATTAAAGAATGTTTGTGAGAAGTTCGATTACGATAAAGGGGAATTAATAAATGTGCTTCATGCAGCTCAGGAAATATTTGGCTATTTGCCGGCAGAAGTGCAAGAGATTGTGGCCGATCAATTAAAAGTGAATATAGCTCATGTTTATGGTGTGGTAACTTTCTATTCCTTCTTTACCATGACTCCTAAAGGAGAGCATCCTATTTCTGTTTGTATGGGAACGGCTTGTTATGTGCGTGGTGCTCAAAAAGTATTAGATGAATTTAAGCGCTTATTGGATGTGAAAGTTGGAGAAACAACACCAGATGGTAAATTCTCTATAAGTAGCTTGCGTTGCGTAGGTGCTTGCGGCCTGGCTCCTGTTGTTACTGTTGGTGATAAGGTATTTGGGCGAGTGGCCCCCGAGGATGTTAAGGATATTCTGGCAGAGTATAAGTAATATGGGGTAGAGAATGGAAAGCTTAGTGACGAATGGATAAAGAAAGCCCGTTCTGCAATTGTAGAACGGGCTTTTTGTAATTCAGGTTTCGTGATGCGGGTAGTATTGAATAATAGCTTATAAAATAGGACCTGCTTTTACCAGTAATTTTCCTTTTTCGTTATCGGTGTACTTTTTAAAATTGTCAATGAATTTCTGAGCTAAACTCTTCGCTTTTATTTCCCATTCTTCAGCAGAGACGTAGGTGTCTCTTGGATCCATTATTTTGGGATCGCAATCATGTAAAAAAGTTGGAATTGTAAGATTGAAGATTGGAATTGTTTTTCTATCAGCCTTTTCTATGGAGCCGTCTAAAATTGCGTCAATAATTGCTCTGGTATCCTTGATCGAGATTCTTTTTCCAGAACCATTCCAACCAGTATTTACAAGATATGCCTTGGTGTGGTGTTGCTGCATTTTCTTAATTAATTCATCGCCATATTGGGTGGGGTGTAAAGATAAAAACGCTTCCCCAAAACAGGCCGAAAAAGTTGGTACTGGCTCAATAACTCCAACTTCAGTTCCTGCTAGTTTGGCTGTAAATCCCGATAGGAAATGATATTGCGTTTGTTCCGGGCTAAGGATTGATACAGGAGGCATTACTCCAAATGCATCTGCCGTTAAAAATATAACTTTATTGGCGTGGCCTGCCTTAGATATTGGCTTAACTATGTTCTTGATATGGTAAATAGGGTAAGAAACTCTGGTGTTTTCGGTTACTGAATTGTCATCAAAATCAACAGAGCCATCTTTTAATACAGTTACATTTTCCAGTAAAGCATTGCGCTTGATGGCATGGTAGATGTCAGGTTCGTTTTCTTTATCCAGATGAATGGTCTTAGCATAGCATCCACCCTCAAAATTAAATACTCCTTCTTCATCCCAGCCATGCTCGTCATCTCCAATAAGCTTTCTTTTGGGGTCGGTTGATAATGTTGTTTTGCCTGTTCCCGATAAACCAAAAAATATGGCAACATCATTCATTTTACCCATGTTTGCAGAGCAATGCATTGCTGCTATTCCTTTAAGCGGAAGGAAGTAGTTCATCATGGCAAAGATTCCTTTTTTCATCTCTCCACCGTACCAGGTACCTCCGATGAGTTGCATTTTTTCTGTGAGATTAAATACGGTAAATACATCAGAATGTAGCCCCTGTTTTTCCCAGTTTTTGTTAAGCATTTTTGACGCATTTAATACTACAAAATCAGGTTTTCCATACTTTTCTAATTGTTCCCGATTGGGCCGTATAAACATGTTGGTGACAAAATGTGCCTGCCATGCTACCTCTGTCACAAAACGCACTTTTAACTGAGCGTTTTTATTGGATCCACAAAAAGTATCAACAACATATAGTTTTTTGTTTGATAAATGCTGACATGTATCTTGCTTTAATTGCTTCCAGGTTTCTGTTGAAAGAGGCTTGTTGTCATTGGGGGCATGAGCTGAATTCCACCAAATAGTATCTTTGGTAATGTCGTCGTACACAATATATTTGTCTTTTGGCGAGCGTCCGGTAAATTTACCCGTCATAACATTTACTGCGCTGCTTTGGGTAAGTTGCCCTTTTTCATAACCTGCTAAATCAGGGCTCATCTCGGCTAAAAATAAATCTTCGTATGACGGATTATAAATTAAATCCATCGTGTTGTAAATTCCATATTGCTTAAGGTTGATTGTTGAATTTAGTATCTCCATATTTAATAAGTTTTTAAGTGTAGTTATTAAAATGCTGATAATTAACAGATATGGTTTATTAGTTAGAGACTAATAAAATAGTAATTATTTTCTTTATAAAGAAAATCTTGACGTTTTTGTTTTTAAAATACTTATTATTTTGATCATAAGCCATTCCTGTTCTTCTTTTATTAGGTGCTCTTGTTTTGTGTTGTTATTTAGCTAATTTGTTGAGTTAGTTTGTAGTGGAGTAGGTAATAGTTGTATTAGGTATTGAAGAAATATTATAGTATGATATTATTATTGTGCTGTGTTTTAAATGGTATTGGATTAATAAAGCTAAATTTGATCTGCTAAACATATTGTATTATTGATGGTGTTTCACAAGAGTTTTTAATTATTATCGCTTATCATTGGTGTTTTAGCGTTTATCTTGTTGTAAATAAATGCCTTGTGTATTGTAGTGGTAAATATTTAACTATTGTTCTATTTTTAAAATAGGTTATAACAAGGGAGAAATTTGGTGATAGATTTTGTCAAAAAATATTTGAGGCAGAGCTAAATGGAAAAATACACTTGAGATTCATCGGAACTGAGTGTTACATGAAGGAGATACATTCTATTGAAAAATATCTGCAATGCAGGTGTTAAAATAACAAAGGGCGCTAGTCTTGTTTTGTGGGTTCGGTTTTCGCATTAACTTTGGAGCAGTTTAAATATTTATTATCTGGTTATATGGATCAATACCTGAATATATTAAAGCAATACTGGGGTTTTGATGGCTTTAGGGCTATGCAAGATCAAATAATATATTCCATTGGCGAAGGAAGGGATACACTTGGACTGATGCCTACAGGAGGTGGTAAGTCTATTACCTTTCAGGTGCCTGCATTGGCAAAAGATGGTGTTTGTCTGGTAGTAACACCTTTGGTGGCTTTGATGAAAGATCAGGTGGCCAACCTAAGAAAAAGAAATGTCAAGGCGGTTGCTGTATTTTCGGGTTTATCGCGTGAGGAAATTAACATAGCTTATGATAATTGTATATTTGGAGGATACAAATTTTTATATCTATCCCCTGAACGATTATCAACATCCTTATTTGTTGAGAAGCTGGCCTACTTTAAAGTGAGTATGATCGTGGTGGATGAAGCGCATTGTATTAGTCAGTGGGGCTATGATTTTCGTCCTTCGTATTTTAAAATTGCTGAACTGCGAAAAGAATTACCAGGGGTTCCGGTATTGGCTTTAACAGCCACAGCTACACCTAAAACAGTTGACGATATACAAGAACGATTGCTTTTTGAGAAAAAAAATGTAGTTCAAAAAAGCTTTGTTCGCGACAATCTGGCTTATATAGTAAGGCAAACAGATGATAAACTCAATCAGCTGGTTAAAATTGTAAAGTCGCTTAATGGATGTAGTGTTGTTTTTGTACGAAACCGTAAGAAAACGAAGGAGTATACCTTATGGCTTCGGGAACATGGAATTTCTGCCCATTATTATCATGCGGGTTTAAGCCGGGAATCTAAAGATTTACGACAAAAGGAGTGGATGGAGGATAAGGTACAAGTAATTGTTTGTACCAATGCTTTTGGAATGGGTATAGATAAACCAGATGTCCGACTAGTGGTTCATATGGATGCTCCGGATTCTATAGAGGCTTATTTTCAGGAGGCAGGAAGAGCCGGACGTGATGGGAAAAAAGCCTATGCCGTCATGCTTTGGTCGGGTGCAGATAAAACACGTTTAAAGAAAAATGTGACGGTTTCATTTCCTGATAAAGAAGTGATTTTTAGAGTGTATGATGCGCTGGGGAACTTTTTTCAACTGGCTTCTGGTCATGGGGAGAATTTGGTTTTTGATTTTGATATGGTGGCTTTTTGTACCGATTATCATTTTAATTTACTTACTGTTTTTAATAGCCTAAAAATTCTTCAACGTGCGGGTTATATTGAGTATGAAGAAGAAAGCAACTCGCCTTCACGCGTCCACTTTATCGCTCAAAAAAATGATTTATACAAGTTTCAGGTGGAAAATGAAAAGTTTGATGGGTTTATAAAGCTTTTACTAAGGTCATATACTGGATTTTTTACCGAATATGTTGTAATTAATGAAGAGCTATTAGCAAAAAGAGCCGATGCCAGCGTTAAATTGGTCTATCAATATCTAAATAAACTCAATCATCTAAAAATTATTCATTATATCCCTAAAAAATGTACTCCCTTAATAAGATATTGTTTGCCCCGGGAGGAAGTACGATACATGAAATTATCGCATGAGGTCTATCACGACAGAAAAAAAGACCTTGAATACCGAGTGGTTTCTATGATTGACTATTGTGAACAATTGCATTTTTGTCGGAGTAGGTTTTTATTGAATTATTTTGGGCAAAAAGAGTCGGCTGATTGCGGAGCTTGTGATGTGTGTATCGATAAGAAGAAAAAAGGTCTATCTAATGCAAAAGCCAATGAAATAGAGAACAGATTAAGAGAATATCTGAATGTACCTCTTTCTATTGCCGAACTGGAAGAAAGACTAAAGATGCCGGAGAAAGAGTGGTTGGCAGTTTTTAACTGGTTGGCAGATAATGAGATAATTTATCAGAATGACGAAGGAAAATGGCAAGGAAAGGAAAAGGATTGAAGTAATACTTGCGTCAGGATTATAGAGGATGAATAGATAAACGTTTTGTGGTTTGTTATTTTATTGCTAATGAACTGTGACCTTAATCATTAAATTAATAATTTTCATTCCCTCATTAAATTTAGTACTTTTGCATACTAATTTAATGTGCCATTCGTATAAGGTATTTATGGAAGAAGAATTTGATCATATAGTATATTCAAAAAATGTACTTGAATTTGTTACAGTTGCTAATGAATACTGTAACCAACTTGAAAATGTATATGATTTATCTACAAAAGAGTTGTTGGTAGTAACAGTGCGAATACTTCCCTTGTTATATATTAAGGCCGTGGTTTTGCCAAAGCCAGAATATCTGTTGGAGGAAAATATTGAAAAAGCCATTCGTGAAGAAGACTACGTTAGAATTCAGCATGCATTATTAACTAAATTAGGTCAATACGACGATTTTCTGGAGGTATTTGTACCGGATAACGAACAAGAGCAAGGTGAAGTGGCGAATAGTATTGCCGAGAATCTTACCGATATCTATCAGGATGTTAAGGATTTTTTGTTCTCATACAGAATTGGGGTGACTGAGATAATGAATGATGCGTTAGTTGATTTAGTAAATTCATTTGAGCTATTCTGGGGTCAAAAATTAGTGAATGTTTTAAGAGCTTGTCACCACGTATTATATAGTGGAAAAGAAATAGAGGAAGATATAATAGAAGACACCGAAAACGAGATGCCAAAAAAAGATAATGATTGGTTCAACCGTTTTCAGGATCAATGGAATGATGAGGATAACTGATTAAAAGAAGAAGTTTTGGTAAAAAACACGATAAGTAACGAGTCATTAAATGACTTACCTTTACATCAATATAGCGGTGAAATTGTGCTGGTAGAAGATGCACAAGGAATGATGAAGTTCTTGAAGGAAATAGAAGGCGAAACATTATTAGGTTTTGATACAGAAACCCGTCCTTCATTTAAGAAGGGACTTATGTATCAAATTGGCTTACTGCAGCTTACTACAGAAACATCAACTTATCTTATACGATTAAATAAAACAGGCCTTACTAAGGAACTTCAGTTACTCTTTTCCAATTCTTCTATACAAAAGGTTGGAGTGGGCATAAGGGATGATATTAGGGGCTTGCAACGCCTGGCTTCTTTTAAGCCTGAGGGTTTTGTTGAATTACAAACCATGGCTACAGAGAAAGGCTTAAAAGATTTTTCACTAAAAAAATTGGCAGGTATTTTATTGCATTTCAGAGTATCAAAACGTCAGCGTTTATCTAATTGGGAGGCTGATACATTATCACCGGCACAAATGGTGTATGCCGCTACCGATTCCTGGGTGGCGCGTGAAATATTTAAGAGGCTATCTACCCTTGATGCAAGCAAGGTTATTGATGTAGAAGCCCAAAATCAGGAAAACTAGCATTCGTTTAATATTCAAAAAACAAACACTGTTTATGTCATATATCAAAGTTGTTCTTAAATCAGGTAAAGATCAATCGCTGCGTAGATTTCATCCCTGGGTTTTTAGTGGTGCCATAAAAAAAATATATGGAGATCCTGCCGAAGGAGATATTGTTTCGGTTTATGATAATAAGGATGAGTTTCTTGGCCTTGGTCATTACCAAATAGGATCTATCTCGATTCGTATTGTTTCTTTTGCTGAGCTTGAAATAAACCATCAGTTTTGGGAAGATAAAATAAAAAAAGCATATCAGTTGCGCAAAGATCAGGGATTAATCGCTAATTCTCTTACTAATGCATATCGACTTGTTCATGCGGAAGGCGATAATATGCCGGGTTTAATTATTGATATGTATGGAGATACTGCGGTAGTTCAGATGCACTCAATAGGCATGTTTTTAATTAAAGATGATATTGATGAAATCCTAAAAAAGATATTTGGCGATGAACTTAGAGCCATTTATAATAAGTCGGAAAGTACCATCCCTTATAAAGCAAAAGTTGAACCGGAAAATGGATATACTTTTGGACATTCTGAAACACGGATTGCCTTAGAAAATGGTTTGAAATTTAGGGTTGACTGGGAAAAAGGACAGAAAACCGGTTTTTTTGTCGATCAGCGGGAGAATCGATCTTTACTTGAGCAGTATAGCAAAGGGCGATCGGTATTAAATATGTTTTGTTATACCGGAGGCTTTTCTTTTTATGCGATGCGTGGAGGTGCTGAATTGGTGCACTCTGTGGATAGCTCAGAACGTGCTATTGAGCTGACAAAAGAAAATGTGGAGTTGAAATTTCCAGGGGATAAACGCCATGATGCTTTTGCTGTTGATGCTTTTAAGTATCTGGACGATATTAAAGATAAATACGATCTAATTATTCTCGATCCTCCTGCCTTCGCCAAGCATCATAATGTTTTAAATAATGCTTTACAGGGATATAAAAAGTTAAATGCCAAGGCCTTTGAACAAATTAAGCCTGGTGGCATATTGTTTACCTTTTCATGCTCTCAGGTTGTGAGTAAAGATGCCTTTCGTAAAGCAGTATTTTCAGCTGCAGCTAAATCGGGTAGAAATGTCAGAATTTTAAATCAAATGACTCAACCTGCTGATCATCCGGTGAATATTTATCATCCTGAAGGAGAGTATCTTAAGGGATTGGTGTTGTACGTTGAGTAGTAGGTGCTGATGATAAGATAATTGATTGTTAATATAATGAGAAGAGATAAAAGGTACTGTCTATTAAAGTTTGTTTAATAGTCAATTATCTAAAAAATACTGTATGAAATTTAAAGAATTCGATTTTACCTCGGAAGTGATGGATGGCTTGGATGCCATGCGTTTTGAGGAAGCTACTCCTGTTCAGGCTCAAACAATTCCAATTATACGTAAAGGTGATGATTTGATAGCTTGTGCGCAGACTGGAACAGGAAAAACAGCGGCCTACTTGCTTCCTGTACTTGATCAATTGGTAAATAATAATCAGGATGGTTGTACTGCTGTTATCCTTGTGCCAACAAGAGAGTTAGCCTTGCAAATAGATCAGCAGATTGAAGGTTTTAGTTATTTTTTGTCAGTAACCTCATTGGCTGTTTTTGGGGGTAACGATAAAAATCTTTGGGACCAGCAAAAACAAGCCTTAACACAAGGGGCTAATATCATTGTGGCTACTCCTGGTCGCATGATTCAGCATTTGACAATGGGATATGTCGATTTTAAATCGGTGAAGCATTTTATTCTGGATGAAGCTGACAGGATGTTAGATATGGGTTTTCATGAAGATATTATGCAGATTGAAAGCTTTTTGCCTAAGGAAAACCGCCAGAATCTATTGTTTTCTGCTACTATGCCTCCTAAAATAAGAGAGCTGGCAAAGAAATTATTAAATAATCCACAGGAAATTAATATTGCTATTTCAAAACCGGCAGAAGGAATTTTACAGGCTGCTTATGTGGTTCATGATTATCAAAAGGTTAATTTAATAGTTGACTTGTTAAGGGATAAAGACCTACCAAGTATTATTATTTTTGTTTCTCGTAAGGCTATGGTTAATGAGGTAGTTAGAGCATTGAATAGAAATCATTTTAATGCGAGTGCCATTCATTCAGACCTTGAACAAAATGAACGCATTGAGGTGCTTCGTGAATTTAAAAACAGAAATATTCAGATCTTAGTAGCCACTGATATTGTTGCACGCGGTATCGATATTGAAAAAATTGATTTGGTCATTAATTTTGATGTTCCCAATGATGCCGAAGATTATGTACACCGGATTGGTAGGACAGCCAGAGCTAAAACGCAAGGTGTAGGTATTACTTTTATCAATGAAGATGATCAGGTTGATTTTTATAAGATTGAACAATTAATCGAAACTACGATTTACAAAATCCCTCTTCCTCCGGATTATGACGATGCTCCAGAATATAATCCTGAAGCAAAAATGAAAAGAGGAGGAAATAAATTTAGAAAGAAACCCAATAAAGGTAAGCGTCCGCCTAGAAATAAAAACAACCATAAAGAAGGCTAATATCTTAATGGTTTTTTAGCCGTTGGTTTTAAAATCCTGTTAAACGATCTCTTTTAGCCATCAGGCAAACTAAGTTGTATGATGGCTTAACTTTAATAGCCCCAAAAGGTTCGTCATTGATTATATGATGATTTTGAGTTGCTAAGGAGTTCATGCTAATAAGCCTCAACCAAACCACAGAACGCCGGGATTAAAAATGTTACTTGTCTAACAGTGTTGTAAGTTTTATGATTATGTTGTGTGTGCCAGTAGGGAAAGAAGCTCATAGTTGTGAAATAAATTTTTATAACCAATGGCAAACAATTAAAGGCTGCACAATTACTTTTAACTTTCAACATATTATAACCAATTGTTAAGAAGTAAAATTACTCATGTCAGATCAAATCAATCAAATTATAGCAACAGAGTTACAGTTGCAATTGAGTCATGTTAATAATACCATCCAATTAATTAAAGAGGGGGCAACCGTTCCTTTTATAAGTCGCTACCGCAAGGAAATGACAGGTAGTATGGATGAAGTGAACGTAGCTTTGGTAAAGGAGCGCTACGAAAAATTGCTTGAAATTGAGAAGCGTAAAGAAAGCATCCTCAAGTCGATGAGTGAGCAGGATGTTTTAACTCCTGAGTTGAAAGCAAGGATTGAGAATTGTTATCAAGCTGCCGAGCTTGAAGATATTTATCTTCCCTATAAGCCTAAGCGAAAGACAAGGGCAGTAAAAGCAAAAGAAAAAGGTCTGGAGCCTTTGGCAAAAATAATTATAAAACAGTATGAGCGTGATGTGGAAGGAAAGGCAGCTCAGTTTGTTAGTGAGGAAGTGGCTGATGCAGGTGAAGCGCTGCAGGGTGCTCGTGATATAATTGCTGAGTGGATCAATGAGAATAGCGTTGCCCGCGATATAGTGCGTTCTGTCTTTGATCGGGGAGCCATTCTTTCTTCTAGTTTGGTAAAAGGTAAAGAGGAAGAAGGAATAAAGTACAAAGATTACTTTGATTTTAGTGAGCCTTTAAAAAAGTGTCCAAGTCATCGATTATTGGCTATCAGAAGAGGAGAGAAAGAAGGAATTTTAAAAGTTTCAATTTCACCTGATGAGGAAGAAATATTGCATCGATTAGGCAGGTATTTTGTCAAAGGGAATAATGAATCTGCTGATCAGGTGACTTTGGCCTTAAAAGATTCGAGTAAACGCCTATTAAAACCATCGATTGAAACAGAATTCACCAATCTTTCTAAGGAAAAGGCAGATGCCGAGGCCATTAAGGTCTTTACCAATAATCTACGTCAATTGTTATTGTCTTCTCCTTTGGGCCAAAAACGGGTATTGGCTATCGATCCCGGTTTTCGCACAGGGTGTAAGATAGTTTGTTTAGATGCTCAGGGAAATTTATTACATAACGAGAATATATATCCTCATGCCCCGCAAAGAGATACTAAGCAGGCTGCAAAAAAAATAAGCTCAATGGTGGATGCTTATAAAATTGAAGCAGTAGCCATTGGTAATGGTACTGCCTCGAGAGAAACAGAGTCTTTTATTCGAAATTTAAAATATAACCGCGAGATTCAGGTTTTTGTGGTCAGTGAAGATGGTGCATCGGTATATTCGGCCAGTAAAGTGGCACGTGATGAGTTTCCGGAGTATGATGTAACCGTGCGTGGCGCTGTATCAATAGGGCGCAGGTTAATAGATCCTTTGGCCGAGTTGGTGAAGATTGATCCTAAATCTATAGGGGTTGGCCAGTATCAGCATGATGTAGACCAAAGTAATCTGAAATCGTCATTGGACCAGGTAGTAGAGTCTTGTGTGAATAAGGTAGGGGTTGATTTAAATACCTCAAGCATGCATTTGTTGACTTATGTATCTGGCTTAGGACCTCAGTTGGCAAAAAATATTGTTGAGTACCGCAAAGAGAATGGTGCTTTTATTTCCAGAAACGACCTGAAAAAGGTCCCTCGTCTGGGAGCGAAAGCTTATGAGCAAGCGGCTGCTTTTTTACGCATAAGCAACGCAAAGAATCCTCTGGATAATTCGGCTGTTCACCCCGAGTCTTATTCTATAGTTGAGAAAATGGCTAAGGATCAGGGATGTACTCTGCAGGATCTGATGACTGATTCAGATGCCAGAAAAGGAATAAAACTTAATGATTATATTACCGATAAAGTGGGATTGCCCACTTTAAAGGATATTGTAAGTGAGTTGGAGAAACCGGCTCGTGACCCCCGTCAGCTTATTAAAGTGTTTGAGTTTGATAAGAATATATACTCTATTGAAGATTTAATTGTAGGAATGATTTTACCAGGCATCGTTACAAATATTACCAATTTTGGTGCTTTTGTAGATGTTGGAGTTAAACAGGATGGGCTGGTGCATATCTCTCAATTGGCAAATAAGTTCATTAGCGATCCCAATGAAATAGTGTCCTTACATCAACACGTCAGAGTAAAGGTTGTGGAGGTGGATATGAGTCGTAAACGTATTCAGCTTTCAATGAAGGATATTGATTAGTCATAAAAAAAAATGAAATAGAAGGAGCCGTTCTTTATAGCATAAGGAACGGCTCTTTACTTTTATATGGGTAAACCTAAAATATTTATATATATTTGTTTTTATTCAACAAAAACATAAAAAAATAGGGGTTTATGCAGAAGATTAATGAAATTTTAATACTCATTGATTCATATATAGGTAGTAGTGATTGGTTTGTTTATCTTTTATTGGGTGTAGGTTTGTTCTTTACTATTTACCTTGGTTTTCCTCAACTCAGGTATTTCAGGTATGCAATTAAAATTATAAAGGGTAAGTTTGATCGAAAAGGAGATGTAGGGGATACCTCACATTTTCAGGCCTTAACCACAGCGCTTTCAGGTACCGTTGGCACAGGGAATATTGCAGGTGTAGCCTATGCAGTTTATTTGGGTGGACCTGCAGCTTTATTCTGGATGTTGGTAACTGCTTTTATAGGTATGACTAGTAAGTTTGTAGAGGTAACTCTCTCACATAAGTACCGTGAAATAGCAGAGGATGGAACAATATCAGGAGGTCCAATGTACTTTATGAAAAAAAGATTAAATATCAGGTTATCTTCGGGTAAGGTGATAAAAACAGGTACTGTTATGGCTGCTATTTTTGCTGTAGCAACCATATTCTCATCGTTTGGAACAGGTAGTCTACCTCAAATAAATAGTATCTCTAATTCCATCAATGCCACCTTTCATATACCTCATATTGCAACCGGTTTGGTGTTATCGGTTCTGTTATCATTTGTAATTTTGGGAGGAATTAACCGTATTGCAAAGGTAACTTCCCGAATGGTTCCAGCCATGGCGGTCATTTATTTTATTGGTGCCTTTGCTGTTATTCTGTATAATTACGAAAATATCCTTCCTTCTGTAGTTAGTGTTTTTGCTGATATTTTTACGGGTTCTGCTGCTACAGGTGGCTTTTTGGGGGCATCTATAGCTTTTGCTTTTAACCGAGGAGTAAACCGAGGCTTGTTTTCCAATGAAGCAGGGCAGGGATCTGCACCTATTGCTCACTCCGCAGCACGCGCTCATGAACCTGTTTCAGAAGGCTTAGTGGCTTTGTTGGAGCCTTTTATTGATACCATTATTATTTGTTCTATTACCGGGTTAACGCTACTCTCCAGTGGTGTGTGGACAGAGAAATATACAAATACTTTCCAGCATGCTAATCTCGAAATTGTAGATGGTGTATATTCAGATGATAATGACCAGGATAAAGCCCTTTTGTATGCACATTTAAATAGTAAAAAGAAACTAGCTCTTTTTACTGGAGAATTAGATGTGGAGTATGGAAAAATACAAAATAAAGTATCCTTGATTCATTCCAGATCAGTAGCCGAAAGTGTCCTTGTTTATACGGATGATCAGTTGTTCTCAGGTAAAGTAAGAGTACAGAATGGGTCCATTAAAAATAAAAGTAAGTACAAACTTCAGGGTAAATCTCTAATACATAGTGCCCCATTAACTACCATTGCGTTTACTAAAAGTTGGTTTGGTGATTTTGGAAAGTATATTGTATCCATAGGATTGTTATTATTTGCTTTTTCAACCGCTATTTCCTGGTCCTATTACGGTAGTCGTGCAGTTATTTATTTGTTTGGTATAAAAGGTGTAAAATATTACAGAGTGGTATATGTACTGGGGTTTTTTATTGCTTCTTTTACTGATACTGAGATTATATGGACATTGTCAGGTATCACCATTGCATTAATGACTATTCCTAATTTGCTGGGTATTTTTATATTGCATCGGGAAATGAAAAAAGAAGTAGGTTATTTTTGGAAAGAATATGCCAATAGATTTCCAGGTGAAAAACTGCCTATGTTTACCAAAAAGTAGTTTTTACCTTAGTTGCGCACCAGCTTAATAGAGAGTGGATTGTTATAACTAAGAGTAATAATCATTCATCAATAACTGTTTTTTTAGCTATAGGATAGGGTATTTAATTATATAAATAAAAATTTTCAGTAGATGAAAAATAAGGTATCTTTAGTGCTTCTGATGTCTTTTTCCATTCAAAGCTAATAGGTATGAATTTGTTTATGCTACGTATGCATAGGTTTTATATAATTATAGTGTTCTTGCTATTTGTTGCCTCATCAGTATGTTTCTCTCAAAGGGATTATGATAACGTAGATGTGGACGAACTATTTTCTGTTCTGGATTTTAAAAGTGCCTATTATCCCGAAGAGGCGAAAATGGATTTGGATTCCTTATTAAAACATACCTCAGAAGTTCAATTTGATTCATATGTAGGATATGTAGATTATATGAAAGCGCAATTCCTTTTTTTAGATTTAGATCTGGATTCTTCCTTGGTTTATTTAGAAAAAGCCATTTCTATCTTTACTGTAGCTGAGAATAAAAATTGGCTTTGTAAAAGTCAATTTCTGCTTGGGCAGATAGCCGAAACTACAGGTCTATATGAACAGGCAAAGATAAATTATTATGAATCCATAGCCTTAAATAGCAATGACAGCGATTATTTAGGATTCGCATACGTGGGTCTTGCTAGGTGTAAACAAATATTAGAGGAGTCATTTAGTGAAGAATTAGAGTTGGGCGTCCATGTTTTAAAATCTTCAGCTAAGAAAGAAGTTAGGTTGTATGGTGATTTTATGAATCAGCTGTTTGATTTAAAAAGCACAACGGTTCCTGATAAATTATCTAAGATAGCTCTGGAGTATTTTAATCTTGGTTTGTATGAACGTTCTGCTGGCGTATATAAGGTTATAGCAAGTAGTTATTTTGCCCAGATGGAAATTGATTCGGCACATGTGTATTGCGATAAGGCCATCGAACTATGTGAACAAAAAAGAGTAGGCGATTTTATTTTGCCTGCGTTATATCAGTTTAAAGGAGTATTGTATTTTCAACAGGAATTATACAATGTAGCTGAGGTATATCTTGCCCGATCAGTAGAGCTTTACAAAAGTCATAACCAAAATAACAGATTATTATACACCTATAGTTACCTGCATCAAATCAATAAGGCTAAAAAGAATTTTTCTAAAGCCTATGATGATTTAAAAGAATATCAGCACTTACTTAATGAAACCACATCTTATGAAAAAATAAGAATGGCCAAGGTGTTGGAGATTAATAATAAGGTTGATGTGATGAAAAGTCAGCTTGCATAGCTAAAAATAGAAAAAAAAGCCAGTGAATTTATGCTGTATCTCGTTCTGGTTGTTACAATTGTCATATTAGCTGGTGTTGGTATTTTCTTTTATCTGTATCAGAAAAATAAAAGAAAGAAAATTGACGAGTTGAATAAAGAATTCCAAAATATGTTAATTGGAATTGGTGAAAAACAACTCCTTGAACATCGTTTAAATAAAAATGTATCAAGAGAGGTAATAGTAGGAAGCAATAGTATAAGTAGTGAGCATGTTGATTTAATGGGAGAGAGTGATAATGTTGATGATTTTGATACCTGTTATACCGAAACCATTAGTTTATTTACTACATCATTTCCTCAATTAACCAGAACTGAAGTGCGTTATGCTGTTATGATTTGTCTTAGATTGCCCGTAGAAGTAATCGCTAAAGTCCAGAATGTTCAGCCTGCTTCCATTAGAAAAGCGAAGCAGCGTATTCGTACCAAGTTAAATATAGGGGATAATTTAGAAGAATATTTACAGGAATTCAGAGAGAAAAAAATAGCTGATTTAGCAGGTTGAAGTAAAAATTACCGTTTTTCTCAAAGTTCTTAGTTTATATATTAATCATGTTGTATCCAAATTTATGCATTTTACCCTAATGGCATAGTCTTTTGTTAAATATAAATCTGTTGGCTCTTGCTCTAAATAACTGTTTAATAAGATTATGAGTTTTGTCACGTTTTTGTCACACAGCAAATTCGTTAAGGCTTGATATTCATGTAGATATTTGTGATAAACCTTTTAAAAACGTTTATCATGAGTCTATTAAGTCCTATTACAAAATTTGTTGCTATCTTTTTATTTTTAGTAATCTCGGCAGATGTATTTGCCAAAGAAGATCCCATTATTATCGGAAGATCTATTGTAGTGAAGGAAGATCCTATCATTATTGGCAGGAGTAATATTGTTAAAGAAGATCCTATTATAATTGGTAGAAATAATATATTAAAGGAGGATCCTATAATCATTGGTCGTTCTGGCATTGTTAAAGAAGATCCTATTATTATAGGCCGATATAAGGCTGACAAAGAAGATCCTATTATTATTGGAAGATAATTGATTGTTATAGTTCTATTTGATTTTAAACAATCCTCTAACTAACCCATTTCATGAGTAATATGGTCTGCATATTTTATGCAGACCTTTTTTACGTTTGTTTTTATTTATCGTAATAATCTAATAAATCCTTTAGTTTTTGCGATGAAGATGCAAGTCCTCCTTTTCTGTTTCTAACAGTCCATAAATATTCATGCGAGCTTATGATTGTAGCTAATTCGTCTTTAAGTTGTTGTTTAGTATCTTCAGGTATGTTTTCAGTTGAAAAATTATGTGCGTTAAGTCTTGCTACTCCTAAATGAATACCATGTTTTGCCAAGGCAATAGCTTGTTTTAATTCGTTAATAACAATAGAGGAGTCGGCACATGCTGGTTTTGCCTTGTTTAATGTCTGAGAAGCATGGTTTATTATTTTTTCGGCATTGAGTAGCGGATCAATTTTTAGCATCTTAGTCTGATAGTGTCCTTTCATAGTCCATTTGTAACGATGGAGCATTAAATGAAAGGCATTGGCATTTCCTTCAGGAATTTTACAGGCCAAATAGGCATTGCTTAGTTCAAGTACTGCTTTAGCGGTATTTCCTGTTTTGTCGTTAAACACATAGTGGTTTAAAACATTTTCCAGTTGAGTTGTAGGATTGGAGTTGCTATTCCATGAGTAGGCTGATCCAACTGCCATGGCAGGATAACAAACCGACAGAGCTTGCCAATGTCCGTAATCTCCCCAGTTGGTATTCAGGTAGCCTTTGGCTCCGTATAATTTTCCGTTAATAGCTGCCTGTTTCAAATTAATAAAGGCATCATGATTTCTTCCGATGATGGAACGCCAGGTAGAAGTGCCCGGACAAACATAGAAGTCGAGTCCGGCTTGTTTAAATTTGGGCAGATTCTCATGGAAGGGATAAGTACTTTCGTAACCCCAAACCATCGCGGTCATGTTCTTGGGGATTGAAGAAATTAATTCTGGGTGATTAAGGATAATGTCGCCCCAAAATTGAGCCTGACTGCCATATTTGTTGACTTCGTTATTTAATTTTATCAGGTACTCCAGATAGACGTTTCCTTTTCCTTTCTCTTTGCAATATTCTGCCGACAGACCACAACCTAACTCAACTGTTTCATCGCAACCTATATTAAAATATTTGCTCGTAAAGTTAGGTAGGAGTTCAGCATATAGTTCTTGCATTAATTGAAGAGATCCGGGATTGATCGGATTTAAGCTATGTCGGCTGCGTGTTCCCCAAATGGTTTTGCAATCAGTGGGGCATTCTGCTAAATCAACATATTGGTCGTGTTGAAGCCAGTTTTCCATGTGACCAAATGAATTTTGATTGGGAACCAGATCAATAAACCGCGATTTGCAATAAATATCAAGCATTTTTATCTCTTCCGCAGTCATGGGGCTACTGTTTTGCCAAACAAGCTCGTGATTTTTATAGGCAAAGGTGTGTTCTGTATATAATTGAAATTCATTTATTTTCCAGCTGGCCAGTAAATCAATCATATGATATAAGGTTTCCATGGTTGGAACTTTATCTCTACTAATATCCAACATATAACCTCGCCTCTCAAAATCCGGCCAATCAGAAATAGTTAGGCAGGGTATGGGTTGCTTTGTTGATATATGGTAGCTGATAATCTGTTTTAAGGTTTGTTTGCCATAAAACAAAGCCGCTTCATCTTTTCCCGTGATGTTAATGGAAGTTGAGTCAATGGTTAAATGATATTCCTGATGATGTTGTAGTGTTGTATCCACGCTTAGGTTGAGCGTGTTGATAACTAAAGGTGACGAGAAACTTTTGATACTGCCATCAATATTTAAATCGTAAAGTTTTTCAATAAGCCATGTAAAATCTTCTATTGAGTATTGATTTTCGTTTACCTGATTCAAAAAGCCCTTTTCTAATTTTATCTGTTGAGGTTCAGGAAAAAGAAAATCATCTAGTTGTTCAGCTTTACTCAGGAGGGAAAGACAAAAAAATAGCGTTATGGTAATATTTCGTTTCATCGAATGTTTTTTAATTGTTTTAGAGAATTAATAAACCGTTTTCTCTGAGTTGCTTAAAGGTGTGTCCTTTGCAAAAAACAGAAAAGTCTCCCAGTTTGTTTTCAATAAAGTCGTCTTCCATCTGACTATAGGTAATGGGAGAATCGGAACAGATCTGTGCTTTAGCAAGAATATTCATCAACCATTTTCCTATATTTTCTTTTACATTTAAAGTCAGGTTGTCATTCTTTAAATAGATAGTTAACTCTGCAAACTCACTTGTTTTTCCTTTCTTCTTTCGTTTGTAAAAACGTATATGGGGAAGTTCGTAAATCCATAGCACTGATTTATTGGGATGCGTGGCGTTGTTGTCTTTTTGTTCTAAAGTATTATAAATAAAATCAGGAGATATAGTTGTTAAAGGAACTTTAAAATCAAACCAGGTTTGCAAAGGCAAATCAAACCCAACATCATGCATAAAATTATAAAGCGATTTTTTTAAGCCATCGCTGAATAAATAATGTACAGCACCTTGTTTGTCAGTGTGTTCAAGGTCATTGTTGGCAAATGGGTGAATGGTCTTATTCTTCGTTTCAACCTTAAATTTGTCAGGATTTTTCCCGACTGGGCTATGAGCTGTCATTGCAAATTGGTGCCAAAAACCGGACTGAAGAACATTGTTTTCAAATAGTTGTCGTACAACTTCGAGTGAATCAATCGTTTCTTTTGCTGTTTGTGTTGGAAATCCATACATTAGATAGGCGTGGGTCATAATTCCGGCGCAGGTAAAATTATGGCAAACCTCAGCTACCTTTGAAACACTTACTCCTTTGTTGATAAGTGATAAGATGCGATCAGAGGCTACTTCTAAACCTCCTGATACTGCTATACAACCCGATTCTTTTAGTAGTGTACATACATCAAAGGTAAATTGTTTTTCAAAACGAATGTTGGTCCACCATGTTATGTTCAATCCACGTTTTATTACTTCTTTGGCAAAAGAAATCATAAGGGCGGGAGGTGCAGCTTCGTCAACAAAATGAAAACCTTTTTTGCCTGTCTGTGTCATCACCTTTTCTACTTTGTTGCACAATGTTTTAGCAGAAACAGGTTCAAATCTCTTGATGTAATCTAATGTGGTATCGCAAAAAGTACATCTGCCCCAATAGCAACCATGTGCCATGGTTAGTTTATTCCAGAATCCATCACTCCACAGGCGGTGCATGGGGTTGATGAGTTCAATGACCGACAGGTATTTATTGGGGTCTAAATGTTCGTAGCTTGGCGCTATGTCAACACGTAAGGATAGATCAGCATCTTGAGAGCCATCGATATACCGAATGGTGTTCTCTTCGAGTAAAAAGGTGCGTTTTAAATTCTTTTTTTCACGTGTTGCATTGAGATATTCAATGATATTGAACAGAGGAGTCTCACCATCGTCAAGGGTAATGAAATCAGTAAATTTAAAGAATCTGGAGTCACTAATTGACCGTAGTTCTGTATTAGGATAGCCTCCTCCCATACATATTTTAATTTCAGGGTAGTTTTTTCTGATATATTGGCCACATTTTAAGGCTGAAAATAAATTGCCGGGGAAGGGAATTGAAATAGCTACCAAAGTAGGTTGAGTGTCTTCGATATATTTTTTAAGCAATTTATTTTGTATCTCAATGATGAGTGAGTCTTCGTCAAGAAGTTCTTCGTATATGGGATCAAAATGATAAGCAGAGGAGCTTAGTCTTTCTGCATAACGACTAAACCCAAAGTGCGGATCAATGCATTCCACAATAAGATCGGAGATGTCCTCAAGGTATAAGGTACACAGGTATCTCGCTTTATCGCGAATACCCATATTGCCAAAGGCCCAGTCGATATCTTCAATATGGTTAAAACGGGAAGCCTGAGGTAAAAAAGAACCATCGCTAATAATATGAGCAAGCATGTCATCTTTTCCCTGTAAATAAGAAATAACATCATCTACAGTGTTTATGTAATGCTTTTTGAGCGCAATGATCCTTAGGCTATTTTCCGAAACGTTATTTAATGGTGCTTTCAGACTGTCAAAAATCAGGTTTAAGCCTTTTTTTGAAAAGATCTGAAGCAAGACTTCTATTCCTAAATCAACCTGAGATGAAGGTATAGCTTTGTATTCAAGAAATCCTTTTAAGTATCCAATGGCAGGATAAGGTGTGTTTAGCTGCGAAAAAGGTGGAGCAATTAATAATATCTTCTGATTCAATCTGTTTGTTTTAATGTTGAAGCAACAAAAGTACGAACAAATTATATACAATCATTAAGATTGTATTTTTAGAAGCTGTGGAAAGATTAAATGATGAGATAGAGTTTGGTTGAATAGTAGGTGAGATGCTTTAAGAAGGTTCTTGTTTTATGCTAAAATGTAGAAGTAATTAAATCTATAAATAAAGTTAAATCTTCTTTAAAATCTGATTGAAAAAATGAAATGTGAATTTTTTATTTACTTTTGTGCCTCCTATAACTACATGATTTAATTGACAATAAGGTTTTTTTATTAACCTGATTGTATTCCAAAACGATAAATATTTATTTTTCAACTTTGATGATCGTAATAAAATATCAAGGTCAAAATAGATTTTTTAATAGAAATTTTTCAAGTATTGTAATTTTTAGAATGTTGTGGATAAAGCGTGTTTGCTTTAATACAGAGTTTCTTTGGGGAAAGAAATAATTAGCATTCAAAAAAAAATGAAACATTTTAAAATCACCTTCGTTAAAATTGATGAAGGCACAAAAATAAATTGTGAAAGCACTTTTTATTGTGACTAAAGAAATATTAAAAGTGAGAATGAATTAGAACATACGTAAACTGATAAGGTAGTTTGTAATTGTTTTGGGGAAAACAGATTCAATGATGTCAGTAATACGTGCGCTAAGTATTAGATGTAGAATAGAAGAATTAATATTTTCAATAACACAACAACACAACAACACAACACAACATGCAAAAATTTACTTTCTTGTCACTAATCCT
>JBFHKL010000036.1:0-22160 GCA_041595375.1 Saccharicrinis sp. | reverse complement strand
ATGGTAAATCAAGCTTATACATAATGTGGCCATCATATCCACTCAAGAGTAAAACAGGATGCTGGTTGGTTTGATAAATGGCTAATATTTTATCTTTGAATAGTTTTACTTTTAATAATACTGATTCTTTAAATTCAGGAAGTATTTCACGCCATTTCTGAGGATTGGCAGGATCAATTTCAACCATTATGCCTCCCTGGTTATCCTGGGAAGTGCGAGCTAATATTTTACCTTCCCGACTGTCTAAAATATCAATGCCGTATTTGTAATTCATAACCAGAGGTTTAAAGTGAGGGGTGCTCTGGTGGAAATCCATATAAAATACATTTCTAATTCCTGTACTTCTATTGGTTTCTGTGACGATTAAAAAACGTTCGTTATTGCTTGTTGTAAAATCAAAATCTAAGTAGGGATTATTTCTTTCAAATATTAATTTATCCTCATCCTGGCTAGTCCCTAGTTTATGGTAAAAAATTTGTTGTTCTTTAGTTGCTCCAAACTGATTGTTTTGTTTGTATGTACAGTAATAAAACCCATCATTTTGCCACACAATATTCGAGAATTTTAAACCTTTTAAATGATCTTTACAATGGTTGCGGTTGCTAAGATTAACTATTTTAACTTCTGCCCAATCACTTCCATTACGCGAAAATTCATAAGCTAAATATTTTGAATCCCCTGATACGTAATAACTCTTTAATCTGATTTTATCTTTTGTTGAAATGTATGTTGGATCAACGAGTAATGAATTTTCGCCATTTACTCTGCTGCGGTAATATAAAGCCGGTTCATTTATATTGGAGTAAACTCCCATGGTGAAAAAATACTTTCCTTTTTTATAAGGGAAATTATTATCAAAAAAAGTGTATTTATCTACCTTGTTAATCGCATTGGTACGAAAAAGACTTTTGTTTAATGCGTTTTTTGAAAGTTTGTTCTGTTCCTTAATCCATTCCTTGGTTTCCGATGTTTTAATGTCTTCTAACCACCTGTATTTATCTTCAATAATATAATCATGGTAAAAGGTATCTACCACAGTACTTTCGTTGGGAATAATAGGGCAGGCCTGCTGTGAAAAAGAAGTTAATGTGGCCAAAAGGAAGAATAATAAAAAGAATCTTTGTTTCATATTAAAGAGGTCTAGGTAATCGTTCATTAGTTATCTGATCACAATATTACATAATTAATTTAAAATATAAATGAGTACGCTATATAAGACTGGTCTCAATGTATTTGAAACAATAATCCAGTAAAAAAAGGTATAAAAAATTTGTTCAACTAAAGTATTAGTTATATATTTGAACTATTATTTTAGTTTAAATGAGTGTGGGCAATGTATTTTAGGGTGTTTAAGTGTATAGATATTTACACTAATACTTTAATACTTAATAATTTTAAAAATGAAAGAACTAACAAAAGCAGAAGAACAAGTGATGCAACAAATGTGGGAGTTGGGCAAAACCACAGTGAAAAGCATTATAGAAAAAATGCCGGAACCCAAACCTGCATTTAATACCGTATCTACTATAGTAAGGATCCTTGAAACCAAAGGTTTTGTAGATCATGAAAAGGTAGGTAGGGGCTATGAGTATTTTGCTATTGTTTCAAAAGAAGCTTATCGCAAAAAGTTTATGAAACGTTTTGTGTCAAATTATTTTCAAGGGTCATTAAAGGAGTTGGTCTCCTTTTTTGCTAAAGAAGATAAGATGGATATTGAAGAACTTGAAGAGTTATTGAATGATGTTAAAAATGAATTAGATAAAGAAAAAAAATAGTTATGGAATCTGTGATAAGATATTTGCTTGAATCATCGGTAATATTAGGTGTATTAACTATTTTTTATCGTTTTGTACTTCATAATGAGCCAATGTTTAGATTTAACCGGTTATATCTGCTTTTATCGCTTTTGTTGGCAGCTATAGTTCCTATTTTAAATTTATCCTTTGTTTTTTATTCTGAAAGCAATGGGGGAAATATGGTTTATATGCTTGATGCAGTTAATGTTTATTCAGGTAAAGTAAAGCAAACTATTGTTCCGGTTATTGTAAACCACACTTTTTTTAATTGGCTTTATTTAGTTGGAGCTGTTATTTTATTAGCCAGGTTGTTATATGGGTTTTCACGTTTGGGAGGATTATCGCGTAAAGCAGAGTGGCTTAATATTAATGGGTGTAAAGTGGCAAATTTGCCCGGTCGCTTTAACCCTTTTTCGTTCTTTCATATCATTTTTGTGAACCGTTCTTTGTATTCAGATGACGATCTGGATAAGATTATGGAACATGAAATGGCTCATGTTCGGTTTAAGCATTCATTAGATGTATTAATCATCGAAGCGCTTTTAATCGTGCAATGGTTTAATCCTTTTGCTTGGGTTGTCCAAAGATTATTAAAAGAGCTTCATGAGTTTCAGGCCGATAAAGAAGTGATTAAAAAAGGAGCTTCTATTGGTCAGTACAAAATGTTGTTGTTGTGTCAGGCTACAGGTGCCCGCCTATTGCCCGTAAACAACTTTAATCAATCTATTACTAAAAAAAGATTTAAAATGATGACAAATAATTCTTTAAAAAATAATGGTTTTGCAAAAGTGTTGTTAGCACTATTTGTAGTAACTACTGTTACATTCTTTTTTGCATGCGAAAACTCAAGCGATGAAATAGAAGAAATAGATAGTGTACTAAAATCAACAGACTCCGGTTTAAATGATGAACTTACTTATTTTATTGTAGATTCAATGCCTAAATATCCTGGTGGTGATCTTGAATTGCGAAAGTATATTGCAGCCAATATTAAATATCCCCAAGAAGCACAAGTATTGGGAATACAAGGCCGGGTATATGTGCAATTCGTTGTGAGCTCAGAAGGTACTGTTGAAGATGTTGAAGTGGCGCGTGGCGTGAATGAATATCTCGATGCAGAGGCCATAAGGGTTGTTAGTGAAATGCCGGATTGGACGCCCGGGTATCAGAGTGGAGATGCTGTAAATGTAAATTATACTATACCAATTAACTTTGTATTGCAAGGTGAAGAAACTGAGGAAACAAGTGTGAATGAGGAACTAAGTAGCCATTTGATTATTATAGATGGAGAAGAGGCAGATGCCAGTGAATTGAAAGGAATAGAATCTAATATAGAATCTGTAAATGTGCTAAAAGGAGAAACAGCCATAAAAAAATATGGAGATAAAGGGAAGGGTGGAGTTGTTGAAATTGTAACCAAAGAGACAGGAGAAAAAATTGAGGCTGTCCATGTTGTAGGATTTAATTAATAATTTGTGTTATAAAAACCATCAGATGATGCAACTGGTGGTTTTTTGTGCTTATAGGTAAAGCTGCGATGTTTGGTGTTATTGACATTTAAGATGCAATGTCCTATCTTAATGAGAACTTATAAAACTAATAGCAATGAGTAACCAAAACACAACTATTTTAGGAGTAAGCGTATATGATCGTATCAAAGAAGCAGGAGAAGTGCAGACAGTGCTAACTCAATATGGCTGTTCAATCAAAATACGTTTAGGCTTGCATGAAGTATCGGATGATTTTTGCAGCAAAAGTGGTTTAATCATTCTTGAGCTTTTTGGAGATATTAGTGAACAACATAAGCTAGAAGCAGCTTTAGGCCATATTCAGGGAGTGGAGCTTAAAAAAATGGAGTTTACTCAGCATTAGTGTTTGTATATCTGTCTTCTGTTAATTATTTTAAATTGATTCAATTATATTGGCAAAAGAGCTTATTTTTGTATATTCATAATAAACGGAAGGAGAAATGTCGATGATCTATCAACCTCAGCAATATAAGATAGAGGATAAGTCCATGCAGAATTTTATTGATGAAGATGAAATCAATGAAATTTTAAAAAAAACTCAAAATCCCACGAAAGAAAGGGTTCTTGAGGTTATTCAAAAATCACTGGATAAAAATCGTCTTTCTCTTGAAGAAACTGCAGTGCTTGTCAATGCCAATGATCCTGAGTTGGTTAAGAAAATTAAGGGTGCGGCACGTGAGTTAAAAGAACGTGTGTATGGCCGTCGTATTGTTCTTTTTGCACCCTTGTATATTGGTAATCTTTGTGTTAATAATTGTACTTATTGTGGTTTCAGATCTGATAATAAGGCTCAGAAGAGAACTACCCTTAGCCATGAAGCCTTAAAAAATGAAGTGAAAGCACTGGAAGATGCAGGTCATAAACGATTAATACTCGTGTATGGGGAGCATCCTAAGTACAACGCTAAATTTATTGCCGATTCAGTAAAAACGGTTTATTCGGTTAAACATAAAAATGGTGAAATACGACGCGTGAATATTAATGCTGCACCATTAGATATTGAAGGGTTTAAAACAGTAAAGGAGGCAGGTATTGGAACTTATCAGATATTTCAGGAGACCTATCATCGCGAAACCTATTTGAAGGTTCATAAAAGTGGGTTGAAACGAGATTACGATTGGCGTATAACTGGGCTAGACCGGGCTATGGAGGGAGGTATAGATGATTTAGGTATAGGTGCCTTGCTTGGATTATATGATTGGCGTTTTGAGGTATTAGGCCTGTTGCGACATGTCAATCATTTTGAATCGGTGTTTAATGTTGGTCCCCATACCATTTCTTTTCCACGCCTTCAGATGGCTTCAGGAATGGAGGTAGATGATACTTGGAAAGTGTCGGATGAGGATTTTATCAAATTGGTGGCTATTCTTCGCTTGGCAGTTCCCTATACTGGCTTGATATTAACAGCGCGTGAACCTGCAAAAATTAGGGATGAGGTGTTACAATATGGTGTTTCTCAAATTGATGGAGGAACAAATATTGAGTTGGGAGGATATACCCAAAAAGAGGAGGCTCAGGATATTGATCAGGAACAGTTTGAAATATGCGATAACAGAACACTGAATCAAGTTATGGAGGAGTTGGTGGTTAAGGGTTTTATTCCTTCGTTTTGTACGGCTTGTTATCGTTTGGGACGCACGGGTGAGCATTTTATGGAGTTCTCGGTTCCTGGATTTATTAAGCGTTTTTGTCAACCCAATGCGATGTTAACATTGGCTGAGTATCTGGAAGATTATGCGCCTGAAACTACCAAAGAAAAAGGGTATAAGCTGATTAATGATGAATTAAAAAACTACGAAGACGAACGCTTTAAACAAAAATTGATCGATCGGCTTGAGAAAATTAAAGAGGGTAAACGTGATTTGTATTTTTAAGTGAATCTTTTACTTACGAATGAATACAAATGAGGCCAAGGCCTAAGTTTAAAGATAATTCGCTATAATTGATAGTATCATATGGTACTATCAAATAAATAATTACACCCTTTTAAAGGTGCAGATAAGACTTTGTAAAGTAATGCCATTTTGAAATTAAAATAAGCCTTTTAAAATGTTGGTGTAATATTTCCATTTGTAGCAAAAAGAATAGGTCATTCTTGCCTATTCAAAATTTAAGTACCATAGAATTGCTTGGGTAAAGCGCTATTGCTACTATAAGTCATTCATTTGTTATTTATTAATAGGTATATGGTTTTTCGTTGAGTAACTATTTATTTTTTTCTGTTGTCAAATAGGTATGGCACGCGATGGTCTGCATTATTTGTATTTTTTTTAATTTAAGAGGATAAATCAATGCTAAACTAATTTTCACCTAACTCATTTGATGTTTCTTCATCTTTTTTAAAAATACTGAGGTATTCCATGGTATTGCTATAGCATATTTATTAATTTTAAAGGCATAATTGGTCTTATCTCGATTTATAAATAATTATATTATCATGGCAAACTCGAAAATCAGCATACAAGATGCTTTGGATTATCATACCAAAGGAACTCCCGGAAAAATAGAAGTAGTACCTACTAAAGCAACAAAAACTCAACGTGATTTAGGTTTAGCCTATTCTCCCGGTGTGGCGGAGCCTTGTCGTAAAATTGCAGATAATGTAGAAGATGTTTATAAATATACGGCCAAGGGAAATTTAGTTGCTGTGATCTCAAACGGAACAGCTGTATTAGGTTTGGGAGATATTGGTCCGGAAGCTTCCAAGCCTGTGATGGAAGGTAAAGGTTTGCTCTTTAAAATATTTGCAGGTATTGATGTCTTCGATTTGGAGTTGAATACTAAAAATATAGAAGAGTTTATTACTGTAGTGAAAGCCTTGGAGCCTACTTTTGGAGGTATTAATCTCGAGGATATTAAAGCACCTGATTGTTTTGAGATTGAACGACGATTAAAGGAAGAACTGAATATCCCCATTATGCACGATGATCAGCATGGAACAGCTATCATTACGGGTGCAGGTCTTATCAATGCACTTCAGGTTGTTGGTAAAAAGGCAGGAGAGGTGAAGGTGGTTGTGTCGGGAGCCGGTGCTTCAGCTATTTCCTGTACTAAAATATTTGTTGACCTGGGGGTAGGTAAAGAAAATATTGTGGTGTGTGATTCTAAAGGCGTGATTCGGCAGGATAGGGAAAATTTAACACCCTCAAAAAAAGAATTTGCAACCCAGAAAGATATCTATTCAATAGAAGATGCTATGGTGGATGCAGATGTGTTTTTAGGCCTATCAAAGGGAAATCTATTGACTCCGGAAATGTTAAAATCCATGGCCAAGGATCCAATAGTCTTTGCTTTGGCTAATCCTGATCCCGAAATTGCTTATGATTTGGCCATGTCTACTCGCGACGATGTATTAATGGCTACAGGTCGTTCTGATCATCCCAATCAGATAAATAATGTATTGGGCTTTCCATTTATATTTAGAGGTGCCTTGGATGTAAGAGCAACAGCAATTAATGAACAAATGAAACTGGCTGCCGTAAAGGCAATTGCTAATCTGGCTCAGCAGCCAGTACCCGATGTGGTGATTAAAGCCTATAATAAAGAATCAATTTTCTTTGGTAGAGAATATATTATTCCCAAACCTCTTGATCCCAGGTTGCTAACAGAAGTAGCTCCAGCTGTAGCTAAAGCTGCTATGGACAGTGGGATAGCAAAAAATAAAATTACAGATTGGGAAGAATATAAAACCAGCTTGGTAAAAAGGCTCGGACATGATGATCAGATCATAAGAAGACTTACTAACAGGGCTAAGCAGCATACTAAACGAATTGTTTTTGCAGAAGCCGAAGATTATAGAGTGCTTAAGGCTGCTCAAATAGCCATGGATGAGGGTATTGCAGAACCTATTTTGTTGGGAGATGTAGACCGGATTAAGACTATGATTAAAAAGTATAACCTGGATTTAGGGAGTACACAAATCATCAATCCCCAAAGCAAATCTTCTATCAAGATGGTTGAACGCTATGGTGAGATGTTTTTTCGCAAACGTCAACGCAGAGGGTATAATCGCTATGAGGCGAACAATGAAATGACCAAACGTAATTATTTTGGTTGTATGATGGTAGAATCAGGAGAAGCAGATGCAATTATATCCGGTATAAGCCGAAAGTATGCCCATACCATAAAACCTGCGTTGCAAATTTTTGGCACAGAAGTCCCTGGTAAAAAGGTGTCCAGTATGTATTTAATGCTAACCAAGCGTGGTCCCTTATTTCTGACGGATACCACCATGTTGCCTAATCCAAGCTCAGAGGAACTAGTAGATATTGCTTATCAGGCTGCTATGGCTGTTCAAAATATGATGGGAATGGAGCCTAAAGTAGCCTTTTTGGCCTACTCCAATTTTGGATCTTCAGATGATCCGGAACCCAAGTTGGTGCGCAAAGCAGCTGCCTTAATGAAAGAAAAATATCCGGATATTATTTCCGATGGAGAGGTGCAGGCTAATTTTGCATTTAATCAGGAAGAACTAAAGGAAAACTATCCCTTCTCAGAACTCATTAACCATGAACCAAATATTTTGGTATTTCCCAATCTGGCATCAGCAAATATTGCCTATAAATTAATGCAAGTGATGAAAAGTGGTGAGGCAATTGGACCCATTGTTCTGGGAATGAAACGACCTATACATATTCTTCAATTAGGAAGCTCTGTCAGTGAAGTGATCAATATGATTACCATTGCCAATATTGATGCTCAAATAAGAGAAGGGATGTCTTTATAATAGGCCGTCAGTGCTATTTTGGGTAAGTTATCATTTTCGTAGGCGGTAGCTGTAACATTATTTAAGATTTATAACGAATAATTTTCAATTCTTTAACATTTATATTATGTTTGTACAAATACCTGTATTTGATTAGTTTTTATAATCTGAATTTATTTAACCTTACCAATAACGTTTTACAAGTTAAATCCTTTACTTGGATTTTTTTGATGGATTATTTTGTTTAAAAATAAGCTTAATAATTAATTTCTAAGTGATTTTAAGATAACTTAATAGCTTTTTTGTGGTGTTTTAATATGTAGATGTTCAGTTAAATAGGTGGTGTTTATTATATGTTTATAAAATAAAATGTATGAAAATCTTGAATAGGTGGTTTAACCTGGGAATAGTTAGTTGTTTTCTAATTATAATAAGCCAATTTGGTGCATTAGTTATGGAATATATGGGCTTAGATAGTCAAATATTTAATCTTTTATTTAGTGTGTCTGCCTCGGTATTTTCTTTTTTTATGCTTTTTGTTCTTTGGTTGATTATTGTAAAAAAGCAAGGTCAAAATAATCTGGATGCTATTTTTAAAATATTACTTTCCATTTTGGTACTATTTTCATGTCTGTTTGTTTGGCATATGCTTGTTTTTAACAGAGTATTAGCCATCGTGGTTACCTTATTGTCAGTAATTAATGTGATTGCTTATTTTGTGTTTATTTATCAGATTGGAGAACTCGCAAAAATGGAGCTTAAACATTTAAATCTGCTGAAAAATTATGGAGTGGCCTTTTGCCTGTGTTTTTTAGGTCAGTTAATATTAAATGTAGCCATGGACTTTAATAGTCAAAGTCACTTATCTATTTTGACTTATGTTTTTAATGTGATTCCTGTATTTTTTGTAGTAACTTATTTTATTTTTTGTAGAAAAGAAAATATACAATTTGCATAGGATAAACTGATCCTGTTAGTTAGTGAATTTGCAACTATATTTTATTTAGCTATATGATGTTAGGGGTATACTCTGTTTTGCTGCTATTTGATTATTACTTCATGTTTAGCTAATTCAGTTCTTTCCACTTGCCATAGTTTATAACTTATTTCTTCTTTTTTAAATATCATTTAAACAAATCAATCTTATTTGGGTTATGACATTTCAGACTACCTGATACAGGTAGTAGAATTTATGTATCTACCTAAAAAAATATAATGTTAAAAAGGTTATTTTTGTTATGTGTATTGCTTATATCTTTGATAAGTAGTGCTTCTTTTGCTCAAAAAAATGGAGTAATTCAAGGTGTGGTTTGTGATAAAGAATCAGGAGAGAAATTTCCCTTTGCGACTGTTTCATTACTAAAAGATAATACGTTGTTACCAGTAGGGGTAATAACTGATGAACATGGAGGTTTTAAATTTGATGGACTAGCACTGGGAACTTATCATATTGTTTTATCTTTTATCGGATATAAAACCGATACAATACCTAAGCTTATTCTCAATAAACAAAATCCAAAACTTACGCTGGGAACTTTAACCATAGAAGCAGCAAATGTGGCCATAGAAGAGGTTGAAGTGCTAGCAATGGCTAATACTGTTTCTAATAAGATAGATCGAAAAAGTTATCGAGCAGAGGATTTTAGTACTGCACGTGGAGGTACAGCAGTGGATGTGCTCAATAAACTTCCTGCTATATCTGTAGGTCCTGATGGTGAGGTATCTGTGCGGGGAACAAATGATTTTATGGTGTATCTCAACGGTAGGCCAACCCAAATGGAACCGTCTATCCTATTAGGTCAGATTTCGGGTGATAATATTCAGCATATTGATGTCATTACAGTTCCAACAGCTAAATATGACGCTCAGGGTAAGGGTGGTATTATTAATATCAGTACAAAAACTAATGGTATTGAAGGCTTTGCATTTACCGCTACAGCTAAGTTTGGAGCTTCTCCCTGGGAAAACAAAACAGACCCATATGATGGCTATGAGCTTAATGATGATAGATATAGTGGTGGAGTAAATTTGATGTATGGAATTGATAAACTGACTTTGTTTGGAGGGTTTAATTATGACAAAAAAAATGTAAATGGTGCCAGGACAGGTGATGCAAGGGTTTGGGATTACGAATGGGAGGCCTATAAGCACATGGAAGCTGCCGGTGAACGACCTGAATGGTATGAGTATTATTCTGCTAATGCAGGAATGGATTATAAATTTACTGAATCGACAAAGTTGTCAGCTTCTTACTTTTATGGGAATCGAACAGAAGGACGTTCCGCATTTTATGTATATCATAATTTTTATGGGGATGCGGATAAGAACCCAATAGATGGAGTAGATTTAAACGAAGAATATCTATACAATCCTAATACCGATAATCGTTATGGAGAGTTTCATACCGGGAATATCGATTTGCAAACCATATTGGCTAATGGTGCCGAATTAACGACATCATTTTTGTATGAGCACTCTAGTTTAAGTCGCAATCTGGATAATTTTAATTATGTATTTGATGAAGAGAATGATCAGGTTGCAGAAATTACTGATCACTATAATCAATGGGATAATACACCGTTGGATGCTTATCGTTTAAGTGTTGACTATTCCAGATCATTAACAAATGGGGATAAGATTGGGTTTGGATTGCAGCCACAGTATTTTCAGATAGAGGGAAGTTTTTCTTATGATACCCTAGATTTAGTAACGGGTAATATGCTTGATTATACTGATTTAGAAAATGCGATTGATCTCAATCGAGGAATTTATACTGCTTATGTTGATTATTCAGGAACCTGGAATAAATTAAGTTATATGCTAGGGCTTCGTATGGAATATACCGATCAGGAAATGAAAATTGCTAACCCTGACTATTTTACCATTTTCGAGAGGGAAACAAAATCGACTTACAAAGTCAATCAATTGGATTGGTTTCCCACTTTACATGGCGTTTACCTCTTAAATCAAAGCAGTAAGTTAAGTTTAGCAGGAAGCCGTAGAATCAGCAGGCCGGCTATAAAAAATATGTCCCCGTTTTTGTATCGCCGTCATTTAGAGGTTTATGAGGTGGGGGATCCGGATTTACAACCTGAGTATATTAATAAGCTGGAGGTTGGTTTTGACAAAAAAATAGGTAAACAGAAAGTCAATTTAACAGGTTTTTATAGGGGTGTTGAGAATGCTATATTTCGGGTTAATACGACTTATCAGGAAGAAGTTGTTTTAATAAGAAGTTATACCAATTCAGGTAATTCAAAGTCGCTAGGAATAGAGCTAAATGCTAATTTAAATACTCTAAGCTTTGCTAAGTTCTTTATCGGTGGTTCGGTATTTCATTATCGTGTGAAAGGTGATATTTTTGGATACAAAACTGATAATGCAAGTACCAACTGGAGTTTAAAGGGAAATGCCAATTTCATCTTGACAAAAGAGTGGCGATTCACCACAGACTTCGATGTTAAATCGGCAACAGTAACTGCTCAAGGGCAAAATGATGCATTCTATATGGCTAATACAGCATTGGATTATGAGCCTGAAAACTTAGAAAACTGGAGTTTCTCCTTAAGGGTATTAAATATATTAAATTCAAATATCCAAGGTCTCGATACGCAGGCTTTTGATAAGGATGCTTTAGAAATATTCTATCAGGAAACAGAATACAACAGAACTGGTCCAATTGCAGAGTTCAGTATTTCTTATTCTTTTCGAAATGGAAAATCGAAGCGTAAAACTCTCAATACTGTGGGTGATAAGGAATTTTAAAAGAGATCATATAATAGAATAATATCTTTATGTACATTATAGCACATAAAGATGTTGTTCTTAGTTTAGTATAAATTATTGAAAAGTAATGAATGGTGATTAATATCGTATTTAGTAAGCAATATTTTCACCCATTTTTACTTCTGTTTCAAAATGGTTTTTAGTGTTTTCTAGTAAGTCGCTATCAATAGTTACTTTATCTCTTTCAAAAAGTAAAACAATGGTAGAACCTCCATAAGCAAAATAACCCTTTTCATCTCCTTTAGTTACATGGGTATCTGGTTCATGAGTTTGAATAATGCTTCCCACCAGAGCGGCTCCAATCTCTGCCATCAATACATCACCATACCTTTCAGACTTAATATTGGAGTATACTCTTCTGTTTTGACTGTATATTTTAATATTTTGTTTCATGGCAATGGGAGAAACAGAAAAATAACGCCCTTTTAAAGAATTTGTTTTTGATACCACTCCATTTACCGGAAAATGAAAACGATGGTAATCAGTAGGAGCCAGACGTAAAATAATCATAGAACCATTTTCGTATTTCTGGGCCAGGTGTTTATCACGAAGAAATTCGTGTAGTTTAAATTCAGAACCTTTGATAAAAAAGGTTGGAATATGGCTGATATTTTGAAAAGCCAATATTTTTCCATCTCCGGGAGATACCAGCTTATCTCCTATAGGGCGTTTCTCGGTTTTTATTTTACGATAAAAAAAATCGTTAAAAGACTTGAACCCATTCTCGCTGTGATAATGGGATAGGTCTATTTTATATTTTTTAATAAATTTATTTACCTGATTAACAGAGCGAGGACTGTTCATAAAGTGACCCACAATGGTAGAAGCCAGTTTTCGCTTTAAAAGCATATGTAGGGTTAGTTTACCCCCAGGTGTGTAATAAAGCCAGTTAAGAGCTCCTTTGCCAACAACCTCTTCATTTTTAATTTTTTGAGTGCTTCTTTCTATATATTTAATTGTATCCATTGGTCATCATAAATAGTGGTGCAAATTAACATTTTATAATTTGATTTTAAAGTACACTAATTGATAATTTTTAATTAATCTCGTTAAAGGAAGGAGTGCATATGCCGATAAGTGTATTTTTTATGGCATCCACTTCTTTTTTTGAAGATGTCTTTTTCTTAATTCCTAGTATTAACTTATTTTAACATCGCCATAGTATTCTATAAATCAGAATTTAACACATTAGTGTGTGCAAGTAAAAAGGATGTGCGATATTGTTTGCTGTGAGTAGAGCGCCTAAAATTGCATCAGAAATAATACAAAAAAATGAGAGGTAGAGTAATTTTATTATTGATGGGCATTAGCATGCTAATAGTGAGCGGTGCTCAGGCTAAAGAAAAAGAGATGAAAGAAGAAAACAAAACTTATCCCAAAGCATTTTCGCATATAGGGATTACAGTACCCGACTTAGACAAAGCAGTAGAATTTTATACCAAGGTTTTAGGGTTTTATGTGATAATGCCACCTACCGAAGTGGTTGAAGAAAATGAAACTGCCATTGGACAAATGTGTATTGATGTTTTTGGTGAAGGTTGGGCTAAATTCCGTATTGCTCACCTGTCAACAGGAGACCGGATTGGTATAGAGCTTTTTGAGTTTAAGGAAAGTAAAGAAGCCAAACCCGTATTTGAACCCTTTAAAACAGGTTTGTTTCATTTTTCTATTCAGGATCCGGATGTTGAAGGTTTGGTAAAAAAGATAGTGGAATATGGTGGCAAACAACGGATGCCTATCCGGGAGTACTATCCTGGAGATAAGCCCTATCGTATGTGTTATGTAGAAGATCCGTTTGGTGTGGTATTTGAAATTTATTCACATTCCTACGAACTACACTATTCGCCGGGAGCATATAAATGATGTTTCTTAGCAAAATTTTGTCCCCAATTATTCAAATCAAGAATGATGGGGATAATTGATTTTGCCCCATCTGTCAATGCGTAAACAACCTTTGGAGGAACCTCAGGATACACCTTGCGTTTAACTAATCCGTCTTTCTCTAAAGCCCGGATCGAAAAAGTAAACATGCGGTTAGAAATACCATGAATAGTTTTTTGGAGTTCTCCAGACCGCATTTCACCATCCTTTAAATGGAATAGAATAAGAGACTTGTATTTGTCACCAATAAGTTGAAGGGTAAATGCAAGAGAGCATGCGTAATCTTTTCCTTCGTATTTGATGATATCACAATTATTGTTGCTTTTCTTCATGTTGTATTAAAAAAATGGGTAAGCAAAGATAATGATTTACTAACTTGCTGAAATAACAAAATTAAAACAGCATGATTGATGTAATGTTTTAATACGAAAAGAAAAATAGAATGAAAGTAGTTGCATTTAACGGAAGTCCGAAAAAAGAAGGAAATACTTATTATGCCCTAAAGTTGGTATGTGAACAGTTGCAACAGAAGGGTATAGAAACAGAAATTGTCCATCTGGGAAATAAAGGAATAAAGGGATGTTTGGCATGTGGCAAATGTCGAGAAAACCGGGATGAAAAGTGTATTATAAAAACAGATGATGTCAATATTTGGATTCAGAAAATGAAACAAGCTGACGGCATTTTGTTGGGATCCCCGGTCCATTATGCTGCCCTCAGTGCTAATATAAAGGCTTTTCTCGATAGAGCTTTTTATGTGTCTGGTTCAAATGGTAATCTGTTTCGTCATAAAGTAGGGGCTTCTGTAGTGGCGGTTCGCCGTTCTGGCGGTTTGCCAACTTTTAATGAGATGAATAATTACCTTCATTATTCGGAGATGTTTATTGCTACATCAAATTATTGGAATGTGATTCATGGTACCGTGCCAGGAGATGTGCATCAGGATGAAGAGGGTGTGCAGATCATGAGGGTGTTGGGTAAAAATATGTCCTTTCTGCTACAGTTAATGGAGTATGGGAAGGGTATCATAGAAGTACCACAACAGGAAACGAAAATATTTACAAATTTTGTACGATAAAAGAATATGGAAGCTGTAGCTGATTATGCTTGCTTTTGTTTGTTATAGTCTTGATTATTAATAACTAATGCATAAAGGTTAGTGGCTAAAGCTAGTCAGTGACAAGTGAACAGTATTCACTGATTGATCAATCGTAATAATATGACCTGATTTAATCTGGTTGTATATTTAAGAATGGCGATGGTGCAATGATTTAATAGATTTTTCTCACCTTTGTGCAAATTGGTCAAACCTAAAATAACACTTATAATATGCTTATAATAACTGTAAATTTTTATCCAACAAAGAAAAATGAAGGTGACTTCTTAGCTGCATTTAAACAATTGGCAGAAGCATCTTGCAAAGAGGATGGATGTATTGCTTATGATATTTATCCTAAAGGTAATGGTTCATCCGATTATTTTTTACTTGAAAAGTGGGCCTCAAAAACCTACTTAGATGCTCATTCAAAAACAGCACATTTTGTGGAATTTATGAAGGCGCCCAAAGAATGGTATGAGAAGAAAACAGAAATAACGGTTTATGAAGCCACTGAAATACAATAGACATGTTAGATTTTAAAATAGACAAAACAAAATGTACGCAATGTGGGCTGTGTGTAAAGGAATGTCCTACATTAATTATCGATGGTAAAAACGGGATTCCAGAAATAAAACAAGGGAAAGAGAAAAACTGTATCAGATGTCAGCATTGTTTAGCAGTTTGTCCTACTGGAGCCTTGTCTATCTTTGGCAAGAATCCTGAAGATAGTATACCTGTCGGAGATGGAGAGTCTCATCCACTTGAACTGGAAAAGCTGATTAAAACACGTCGTTCTATACGTAAGTTTAAGAATGAGGAAGTAAGTAAAGAGCAGATTCAAGAATTGTTAGAAACGTCAGCCTATGCACCAACAGGGCATAATAAAAACCAGGTGTTACTGTCTGTAACAGAAACAAAAGACCAATTAGCTAAGGTAAGAGAGCTGGTTTATAATGCTATTAAAAGGGAGAAGGAAAATCTGTCCCCCGAACTAGCAATGTTTGGTAATTTTCAAAAGGTGTGGGAAGAAAAGGGGGTTGATATTTTGTTCCGTAATGCTCCTCATTTAATTATTGCTTCAGCTAAGGCGTCTAATTCAAATGGCGTTGTAGATAGTATTATTTCTTTGAGTTATTTTGAGTTATTGGCAAATGCCATGGGCTTAGGTACGCTTTGGGATGGCCTTTTAAAAGCAGTAATGGAACATATAGCCCCGGAGATAAAAGTAGCATTGTCAATTCCAGAAGATCATACCATCGCTTATATGATGGTTTTTGGTAAACCTGCCATAAAATATGCACGTTCGGTTCAAAGTGAAGGGTTAAATTTGAATAAAATAAGTTTATAGCTACCTAGCTATATTGTACACAAAAGAGCACTGAATGAACGAAATGTTTTTCAGTGCTCTTTATGTATAAGTGTTAATTGATGGAGGTGTTCAAAATTTCATTAAAAATAATCCATCAAGGCCACTATGCCATTATATGAAATAATACAGGAGAATATAAATGCGGCAATAAGCCCAATGTTTACTCCTATGTTTGTTTTGTACCCTTTCATTACTTTTTTGTTATTAGCCAGAATAATGATACCTAGCACTACAATAGGTAATACAAACACATTAAATACTTGCGAGAGAATTTGAGCTTCTATGGGGTTAACACCAAATATGGGTACAATTAAGGCCACCAAACAGGCTACGGCCGTAATAATCCTAAACTGACGGGAATTGGTATCCAATTTTCCCGATTGGTAATCGGCAACCAATAAAGGAGCAATCAATAAACACGGAAATATAGAAGATAAGCCGGCGCTTAATGTTCCAAAAAAGAAAATGGTAACAGCAAAGTTTCCGGCTACAGGTTTTAGTGTATTGGCCATGTCAAGTACCTGGGTAACCGGTTTGCCCTGATGAAATAAGGCACCACAGGCAACAGCCATTACCGAGGTGCTGATGATAAACACCAAGATAGCTGCCGTGATGGAGTCTTTTTTCTGCTGATCTAAATTCTTGATGGTCCACCCTTTTCCTTTAACAAACAGCGGACGAGATAAGAAAGTGGCTGCAGCCATGGTTGTTCCCACAAAGGCAGCTACCATCATTTTTCCTCCCGGTACTTGGGGGATGGATGGGATAAGTCCTTTAATTACTTCAACAGGCAGAGGTTGTACAAAAACCAGCGAGATGAAAAAAGATAGTCCCATAAAAGTGACGAAAATAACCAGTATCTTCTCGAAAAAGGTGTATTTACCTACTAAGAGCAAGGAGTACATCACCCCGATAATTAGAATGGCAATCGTTAATACAACGCCGTATTTATGGGGCACCAAGAGGGGGAAATAAATTGCTAGTATTTCGTAAATAATATTAGCCGAAATACCCAAAATTCCCATTAAAGAGTTCCATTGGCCAAAAGAAACGCCAATGATAATAAGTAGGGCGAGTATCTTTCCTCCTTTTATATGTTTTCTAAATCCATATAGTGCAGTTTCATTGCTTATTAAAGCGTAGTTTCCATAACTAAACATTAAAATTCCTGAAAATAGGCAGCTGAGTAAAAGTACCCAGAGTAATTGCATACCATAGGTGCTGCCAGCTACAATCATAGACGTTACACTACCGGTTCCAATGGTGTAACCTATGGCAAAAATACCGGGACCAAAGCTTAAGATAAGGGCGAGTATTTTTTTTAGAATAGAGTTGTTCTTCGTTTCTTTCATTAAATGTGTAGATTTTAAGATGTAGATCTTTATTTTGAAACAGTAAGGATAATTCTCAAATATAGAATTAAGAATTTGTTTTTCATAATAATTAAATGATGTTGCTCCAATAGAAATAAATATTTTACCACTAAGGCACTAAGTACACTGAGAAGCACTAAGTAATCTTTAAGTGTGTCAAAGTGCTCTAAGTGTCTAAGTGGTATTTGTTGCTCATAATAAGAATTAAATTTCACCACTAAGGCACTAAGTATACTGAGAATCAATAAGTAATTCCTAAGTGTACCTAAGTGCTCTAAGTGTCTAAGTGGTATATATTGCTCATAATAAGAATTAAATTTCACCACAAAGGCATTAAGTACACTGAGAAGGACTAATTAATTTATAAGTGTTTAAGTGGTATACAAAGAGGTTTAAACGCTTTCTAAACTAAAATTTGGCATGCGCTCCATTTGACTTACTTCGATGCTTAAAAATCCATATTCTTCAACTACAGTTCCTTCAATGCAATAGCATCCAGGGCCGCGAAATGGATAGATTTGAGCAATAGGAGGAAAATGTACCGTGTCAATCCAGTATCCATCCGTGTCAATCCAGGTACCAAAAAACATAATTTTTCCATTGGAAGTTCGGGTAGGTTTTCTGTGGATGAGGTATGCGACAATACGTATTAATTTGCCAATTAACTGAGGCAAATGACAGGCTTTTAATGAAGAAGGAAGCTCGCCTTTTACCAGTTCAAAAGGAGAGTGGGTAGATAGGCCAAGCAGTTCCATTTCGTCAAAGGCATCATCTAAGCGATGTTTCCAGAGTGCAGGAAGCTGAAATTCTTTTACCTCGGTTTGGAAAAGAGTGCGCTCAGGTTTGGTCTTTTTGCTGTGGCTGAGCAGAAAGTGCACATCCCAGAGTAACTCTTTTTTACCAATGCCTGTAAATCGAAAGGCTCCAATGCGGATGAGCATGCATAATTGCTCCAGACTGATGGGGACACGTTTAATAAAATCATGCAGATGAAGGAAATGTCCATTCAAATTTCGTTCGTTTAAAAAGTTTCGAACCACCTCTTTTTCTACATCGCGTAACAGGTAAAATCCCAGAAAAATAGAGTTGCCTTCAATGGTATTTTCCCAGTGACTGCGGTTAATGCAGATCAACTCTATTTTAGCTCCATGCATTACTGCTTCGTGCAGGTAAAGCTGAGGGGAATAAAAGCCTCCTCCATTATTTAGAGTGGCTACCATATATTCTAAGGGATAATAAGCCTTTAGGTAAAGTGCCTGAAAACTTTCTACAGCGTAACTGGCAGAGTGTCCCTTGGCAAAAGCATAATTAGCAAAGCTTTCTATCTGACGCCATATATCCTGAATCACATGTTCGGGGGAGCCTTTCTTGCTGCAATTGGAGAAGAACTTGTTTTGTACCTTATTGAATTCGTTTCGTTGCTTAAATTTCCACGACATGCCCCGTCGTAGAATATCTGCTTCGTCGAGTTCTAGACCAGCGAAGTAATGAGCCACTTTAATTACATCTTCCTGATACACCATTACGCCATAGGTCTCTTCTAATATTTTGTAGAGTTCTGGCAATGCCTTTTGTGCTTCCTCACGTTTACTCTTGTCCTGGAAACGGATAATATACTCACGCATCATTCCGCTTTTTGCTACCCCGGGCCTGATGATAGAACTGGCAGCTACTAAACGTTTGTAATCTTCGGCCTTAAGTTTGGTTAGTAACATGCGCATGGCAGGAGATTCAATGTAAAAACAACCGATGGCCTGTCCTTTCTTCAGCATCTGTTTTACCTTAGGATCTTCCATAAATAACTTGGTGTTATTGATATCGATAGTTATCCCGTGGTTTTGTTTAATGATGTGCAGGGTGTCTTTTATCTTACCTAAACCTCGTTGACTCAGAATATCAAATTTATGCAAACCAATATCCTCGGCTATATACATATCGAACTGAGTAGAAGGAAAACCTTTGGGTAATAATTCGGTGGCGGAATAATGACTAATAGGGTTCTCAGATATGACAATGCCACTGGAATGGATGCTGGGATGACTGGGGAAGTTGGCAATATAGGCACTGTATGTAATGACCCATTTGCCATATTCGTCGGCCATATCCAGATTGGGATTTTTCTGCAGGCGGGTGATCTCGTCCTCGGGTAAACCAAATACCTTGCCTATCTCCCGAAAGGCTGATTTATGGTTGAAGGTGATAAAAGTACCAAGTAAGGCAGTATGTTCCCATCCATATCTGTCGAATAGGTAGCGGGTAACATCTTCCCGATCGGTCCATGAAAAATCGATATCGAAATCAGGAGGGGAGCTGCGGTAAGGGTTGATAAAACGCTCGAAATACAGATCCAGCTCTATCGGATCTACATTGGTGATGCGCAATAGGTAAGCTACCAGACTGTTGGCGCCGCTTCCCCGTCCTACGTGATAATAGCCCATGCTCAGAGCGTATTGTACCAAATCCCAGTTGATAAGGAAATAAGTGCAAAAGTTTAGCTCGCGTATCACTGATAGTTCCTTGTTCAGGCGTTCTACTATTTTGTCGGTTATCTTATCGTACCGGTATGCTATGCCTTCGTAGGCCTTGGTTTTTAATAACTGAAAGTCTTCTTCCTCAGAGTGAGTAAAAAGCTTTTTGTTCTTGTTGCTTTTAAATTCAAATTCCAGGCTACAGGTATTTAGTAAGCCTCGTGTGTTTTCAATTATCTTAGGGTAGTTTTCATAAATAGACAGTAGTTCGGCCTGAGTTTTATATTGGTCATCAAAGTTGGCCTGTTCTTTTTTAGATAGCTTGCTGAGTAAGCTGTTTTTATCAATGGCACGCATTAAACGGTGAATATTGTAATCTCGTTTATTACGAAAAGTAGCCGTTTGTAATATGACTAGTTTATTCAGGTGCTTTTTCCAGGGACTAAAGGGCAAGCTTCTTAGGTCTTCGGGGCGAATGCCAATGTACTCGTAATCTTCCAGTTTGCGTAAGCTCGACTGAAAAGGATATATGATAAAAACATGCTGAAAATGGTCGGGTGCGTCGGGTTTAAACTGTTGATTGTGATGTAGGTGAGGGGTGATGAACTCATTGATTTCTCTGAAACCATTGGCATTTTGAGCAATAGCTACGAACAATTGTTGTACCCCGTTGCGGATGTCCGCTCCTATTATGGGAAGGATATTATATTCAGAAGCCAGCCGGACAAATTCTAAACATACAGCTGTATTATTGATGTCGGTCAGAGCAATGGATGTGTGTCCTCCCTTGGAAGCTTCCTTTAAAAGCTCCTCTACAGAAAGCGCCCCGTATTTAAAGCTATAATATGAATGACAATTTAAAAGCATAAATTTTTAGAATATCAATAGATTTACTAAGTACACAAAGGAGGATTAAGCTCTGGGTGTGTTTGAGTGGTTTAAAACGATTATTGATGAAGAGTAACCGGCAAAATTGGTTTTTGTCCGTTAAACGGGTTGGTGCCACCAATGCCTTTTACTTCCATGCCAACGGCACGTTGTAATGAGTTTTTACCATATTTATTTCGTACTTTATCCATGGCTTGATACAGTTTAATGATTTTTTCAGAATCCTCGAACAGCCTGATTTGATAGCTTCCGCTTACCAAATTGCTTAGTCGTATGCCTATCAGCCGAATTAACACCCTGCGGTTGTACATCTTATCGAATAAATCCAGAACTATATTGATAATGGTATGATCGAGCGAAGTGTATGAAACACGCTTTTGTTTGGTGTAGGTCTGAAAATCGGAATATCTTATTTTAAGAGTGATACAGGCTGTCAGTTTATTGCCGTTGCGTAGTTGATAGGACAGGTTCTCGGCCATGGCTATTAGTATGCTGCGCAGTTTGACCACGTCGGTGGTGTCTTTTTCAAAGGTTCTTTCGGTGGAGATGGATTTGCGTTCGTGCCAGGCAATAACGGGAGTGTTGTCGATGCCATGGGCTTTTTTCCAGATGATGATGCCATTTTTTCCGAGCACACGTTCCATCAGTTCCATAGGCATTTCCTGAATAGTCTTAACTTTTTCTATGCCCAGACTACGTAGTTTGTGATAGGTCTTTTCTCCTACCATAGGAATTTTTTTGATAGAGAGAGGTGCTAAAAAGGACATTTCTCCTCCCTCGGGAATTTGAATATGATTATTAGGCTTGGCCTCGCCTGTGCCTACTTTAGAAACCGTTTTATTGATTGAAAGTCCAAAGGATATGGGTAGGTGTGTTTCTGTAATGATTTTTTCTCTCAGCTCCTTAGCCCATTGGTAGCTCGATTGTACAAAACGATCCATTCCTGTGATGTCTACATAAAACTCGTCGATAGATGCCTTTTCAAATAGGGGTGAACGTTCCTGAATGATACTGGTGACCATATCTGAGAATTCGGTGTAGATACCACTACTCCCTCTGATGACCACTGCATCGGGGCATAACATACGTGCCAGCTTCATGGGCATGGCAGAGTGGATTCCATAGCTGCGCGCTTCGTAGCTACATGCAGCTACCACCCCCCTGTCTGAAGTGCCACCAATAAGTACTGGTTTGTTGTTTAATCGGCTGTCCAATAACCTCTCACACGATACAAAGAATGTGTCCAAATCCAGATGTAAAATTGTT
>JBFHKL010000035.1:0-22636 GCA_041595375.1 Saccharicrinis sp. | reverse complement strand
CAAGGCCATTCAGATAGCAACAAATTCAAAATACAGTCACCTTGGTATCGTTTATAAAGTAAAAGGAAGTGTTTTTGTTTACGAGGCAGTTCAACCCGTTAAGTTAACTCCTTTAACAAAATGGATTGACCGGGGAGAAAACAGGCATTTTGTTGTGAAAAGAATTAAAAATTCAGATAAAATACTAACGGCAGATATTTTATACAAAATGAAATTAGAGGGCGAAAAGTATAGAGGAAAGGACTATGATTTATTCTTTGAGTGGTCGGATGATAGAATATACTGTTCGGAGTTAGTATGGAAAATTTATAAAAATGCTGCAAATATTGAGATCGGAAGTCTTCAAAAATTAAACGATTTTAATTTGAAGGATAAAGCGGTTGCGCAAAAACTGAAGGAAAGATACGGGGAGCATATTCCAAAAGATGAACGGGTGATATCTCCGGCGAGCATGTTTGAGAGTGTGTTGTTAACTACCATTTGTGAGAAATGAAGGAGCTTGTTGTCTCAATCTATGTTCATATATATCTGCAAATAGTGCCAGGTAAGGCCAGTAGAAATTTCTTTTGTGAGTGAATGTTGGTGAATGACTATGATAGTTTATTTTTGTGATTAGAATATAGGTTGACGATAGACGATCAGGTTAGTTTGGTCAATAAGTTTAAATGAAAAATGTCTTAAAAATAATCTAATCCTTAAGTATTTATTTCTTTGTTAAACATAAATGCTTTAAAATCGCTGTCTGATAACATTAAGTCTGTATATCTTATTTATCTTTGTTAAATCTGAAACCCACAGGGATTTGTTTATACTAAGATCGTCATATGGCTAAATTCAACGGGGGTTAAAAAGTAAGGCATTATTGAAATAATAGTTAGAAATGGAAAAAGTAACGATAGATAATTACCTGGACAATCATTATATTCACCGAAGCAATTGGCTAAGGGCGGCAGTTTTAGGAGCAAATGATGGAATCATTTCCATATCAAGCCTTGCCATAGGTGTGGCGGCTGCAAGCTCAACAAGAGAACCTATTGTGCTGGCTGCAGTTGCCGGTCTGGTTGGGGGAGCCTTGTCTATGGCTGCAGGCGAATATGTTTCGGTAAGTTCTCAAACAGATACAGAAAAAGCCGATATTGAAAGAGAAAGACAGGAGTTGGAAGAAATGCCTGACGAAGAATTGATTATACTGGCCCAAATTTATGAGAGAAGGGGGTTGACAAAGGAAACGGCCATGCAGGCAGCCATTGAAATGACCGAGAAAGATGCTTTGGGAACACACATAAGAGATGAATTAGGAATCAACGAAATAACACAGGCAAACCCTATTCAGGCAGCTCTGGCATCAGGTGCCGCTTTTACTATAGGAGGTATTATGCCTTTATTGACTGTTCTTTTTGCTCCCGTTAAAGGAATGGAGTATTGGTTGTATAGCTTTACTATTCTTTTTATGATCCTTTTAGGTGTCACATCTGCACGAACAGGAGGTTCTCGTATTATAAAAGCAATTCTGCGGATAACTATATGGGGTACTATTGCTATGGGAATATCAGCCTTTGTGGGTTACCTATTTGGTGTGAATGTATAATTAAAATATAAGATAATAATCAGACAATTTGGTATTTGTTATCATTGTGGTAAGTGCTCTGTAAACAATTAGTTCAGAATGGGGTTTTAGAAATAGCCCTCATTTATAATAGTTTACAGCATTTAGTCGATTGGTGAATTGTTGTTGCGTATTTTTAAAGGCATCTCTATCAGTGCGTATTCATCATTCAGATTCAAAAAAAGTGTTAGGCAGGGATTAATAAAGTAGAAGGGGAAAGAAAATATGGCGGGTGAAAATGTAAAATACTTTGTCGATGAAGAATATTAAAACAGAAATCAAATGGTCAGTAATCTTTTCTATAGTAGCATTACTATGGATGGTATTGGAAAAGCTTTCCGGATTACACGGAAAATATATTGACTACCACCTTTACCTGACCAATCTTTTTGCCATTCCTGCTATCGTTGTCATGGTCATGGCACTGAAGGATAAAAAGAAATTTTTTTATAGAGGTAACATGAGTTATATGCAAGGTCTGATTTCTGGTATATTTCTTTCACTTTTTATTGCGCTTTTAAGCCCATTGACTCAATGGATCACTTCTTATGTAATTACGCCTGAATATTTTCCAAATGTGATTAAACGTTCGGTTGAATTAGGCTATTATAAAACAATTGTAGAAGCAAAAGCAAACTTTAATTACCAAAACTATGCCATACAGGGATTTATCGGCGCTTTGATAATGGGTATAGTAACTACAGCAATTGCCATGATTTTTATTCGTACAAAAACACGACGTATAAATTAAATACCTGTATTTAAATGTTTTGTGTCGGTTTTTATTTTTGTAGTTAGTGATTATTGCTTTCGTCTTTTCACAAGAAGGTCTATTGCAGCATAAATCATCAGCTTACATTTTTGTCTCTGGTAATAATTTGGTAATTAATTATTCGGCCTTTGTTTCGTGTAACACAGTTTCTAATTTTTTGCCCTTAGCCATGGCTATTTGTTTAATGGATGCAGAAGGCTATTGGGGCTAGGTTTTCTAATATATTGTTCATTTTACGTATGGATTTAAATTAGCTTTTTTTTGGTTGTTCACTATGAACATTGGGCTATAAATCAGCGCGTTTAAGTGCGTTATATGGTATTTTATATATTTCCAAAATTCTCTTTTAAAGCCAGGATACTCAATTCTTGAAGTGAAAGGCTGTTGACTCTTTGTGCTTTTCTTAAAACCAATGTCTTATCCTATTTTGTTTTTTTAGTGGAAACTTTAATAGCTATTTCCTTTATGTTATACCACTTAATGATTGACGTATTAATTATCCTTGCAACAAGGCAGGATGTTAGCAAATATGGATATTTGTCAGCCTTTGATTAGGATTATTGACTGTGTTAATGGCTAAGCTGTATTATTACAATAAGAGATTGTATTGACAAATTTTACTTTCACTGTACGGAATGCAGTAATAATCTTATTAAGATTCAACGCTCATGTTATTAGCTAATTAGGCTTAAGTGAAAATAAATATTTTATTTTCCTGTTACCTAAATGAAATAGTGCGTCCTAATATCAAAAAAAATGTAGCAGGAGAATTTGACTGATACATTAGAATAAAAGAAGAATAAGGTTTTAAACAAATAAACAAATGAAAAACAAATTTTTTGCAAGTATTGCATTTTTAGGATTGTCAGCTCTTGTATTTACAAGCTGTTCAAATGTTCCTCAGGCTGAGATAGATGCTGCCAATGCAGCAATTGAACAAGCTCGGTCGGTTGGTGCTGATTTTTATGTTCATGAAAATTTTGTGGTATTGCAGGATTCATTGAACAGTGTGATGGTAAATATCGAAACACAAAAATCGAAATTTATTAAAAATTACTCAACAGCTAAAGTACAATTAGCAGATGTAACTCACTTTGCCGATGAAGTGAAACAACAGGCCGAGATTCGTAAAGATGAACTGAAAGTTGAAATTCAGAACATGATTGCAGAGGTTAATACCCTGATTGATTCGGACAGGGAATTAATTCTTAATGCCCCTAAGGGTAAAGGTGGTTCTTCGGCATTGGTTGCCATTAAAGGTGAAATTGATGCTTTGGAAACAACATTAAGCGAAACAAATACCTTGTTTGATTCGGGCGATTACCTTGCGTCTAAGGATAAGGTGATGGCTGCTAAAGAAAAAGCAACAGCCATTAATACCGAATTAACCGATGCGATAGCCAAGTATAAAGGTAACGTAAAATCTAAGAAGTCATAGTGGAGTTCATTAGTGCATAAGCATGCCCCGGTTTCGATAATACGGAATCGGGGTTTTTTATAAAACAGATACCGTATGTATGAAAATAAAATTATGGTTTTTTGTTACTCTCGCCATCATGGTTCTGGCAGGCATCCTTATTCAGCGTTTTAGAAATTATAAAACACCGGAGATGGAGGTGATGAGAGCAAGTAAGATGTTAGCAGAGGCACAACTCGTGAAGTCATTAAAATTTGCAAAACATGCCTTTCAGGAAGCTTCGGATAATTATAATGCAGCCATGAGCGAATGGGATAAACAAAATGATAGGTTTATTCTTTTGAGAGATTACACCAAAGTTTCTCAATTGGCTAAAAAATCATCACATAACAGTGAAATAGCCATTGCCTCATCTAAAAAGTTTATTAATAATACAGAAGATTTACTTCAGGTAAGAATAAACAAAATAGGAGGAAAGATACAGCGCTTTGCAGATTCTTTCGGTAATTTTCCAATGGACAAAAAACATAGAGAGGAATACAATAAAAGCAAGCTGCTTTATGCTGAAAGCCTGATAGCTTTTAAAAACAAAAATTACTTGAGCTGTAAATTAAAATTAGATTCTGTTGAAATAGTTGTTAACGATTATTTCATCTTTTATCAGAAAAAACTGAACAATTATTTTGAAGCTTACCCCCAATGGAATCACATGGTGAATCAGACCATCGTATGGTCAAAGAAAAATAAGTCCTATGCCATTGTTGTTGATAAATATGCTCGTCAACTAAGCATCTACAAAGACGGCACCCGACTCCAAACCTTGGCTATTGAAATAGGTGCTAATTGGATAGGAGATAAGAGACAACAAGGCGACCAATCAACACCGGAAGGACTCTACAAAATAGTACAGAAAAAACAAAACGGACAAACAAAATACCATAAGGCCTTATTGTTAGATTATCCAAATGAACATGATAAACAACGTTTTTCCCTCAATAAAATGAATGGATTGCTAAAACAGGATGCTAATATTGGTAATCTCATTGAGATTCATGGAAATGGAGGTAAGGGTAGTGATTGGACCGATGGTTGTATAGCTTTGAAAAATAGTGATATGGACGAGTTGTTTAAGATTTGCACCTTAGGTACTAAGGTGACTATTGTAGGTTCGACAAAATTAATTAATGATTTACCCAATAATATAAGATGAATTCACAGTTTGTAGAAAAGTTTATCGATTTGGTCAGAAAGCTGCCAGGTCAATTATACAGCATGGCTTTGGCGATTGAAAAAAAGGTCATTTCATTAAATACTAAGAGGCTTATCTCTTTAAAAAAAATTATAGCCTGGTTGAGTAGTGTGGCTTTTATTGTAATTGTTCCAATAGTCATACGCCAAATTATCTGGAGGCTGCCGGTATCTGAGCAAACCACTTGTCAAATGGATTTGGGTGATTTGGTGATTGCGCAGAAAAAACTGAATCAAGAGATTGCCATTCTTACTAAAAAACTTAATGCAAAACGACCTCAGTCTTTCTTCCTGGTTATCAATAGTGCTTCCAATGAATTTGTGTTATATAAAGGAAATTTATTGATCAAGAAAGACAAATGTTCTACAGGCAGTTATGTGCTGCTTAAAAATGGAGATAATCAGCAATGGATGTTTAAAACACCTAAAGGAGAATTCCGGATACTAGGAAAAATCACTTCTCCGGTATGGAAGAAGCCTGACTGGGCTTTCATTGAAGAAGGTTTACCTGTGCCTCCACTCAATGATAATTCTCGTTTTGAATATGGTGTTTTGGGAGACTATGCCTTGAGCCTGGGGCATGGATATTTAATTCATGGAACACTCTATCAGAGATTCCTTGGTTTACCTGTTACTCATGGTTGTATAAGACTAAATGATGAAAATCTTGAATTGGTGTACAGGTCATTAAAGGTAGGATCAAAAGTATATATTTATTAATAAAACTATCCAACGTGCAACGCATGATATTAAAAATAAAGGTTTTCCTGAAAAATTCATGGATAAGTAGTCTATTCATCGCTATGTTACTTGTGCTATTTGCCTGGTTTGTTTCAATTGGCTTAGCACCTTATGGTAAAATACAAGAGTTGCATCATCTTGTGGATACGGACACTGTTTTTATAGAGAAATTTGATAGTGTGTTTTATCATCCGGAAATGAGTAAGCAACTTAGCGAGAAAGGTTTTAGAGAAGCTCTTTTGAGACTTTCTGATAATGATTCTATTCAATTAATTGTTAACCTAAGCGACAGTAGTGTTTGCTTGAGTATTAAGGGAGTAATTATACAGCAAACAAAAGCTAGCCAAATTTATACGGATAAGCTCTTTGCGAAAATGACAGGAGTACAGAGGTATAGGTTGTTTTCTCAACCACTACAAGTGAATACTGTGTATGCATCTATTGTTAAAGAACCGGTAGTGGTACGTCAGGCTCCCAAAGATACGATGGAAGCCGAACTGAATGCCTGGCAGCCGGATACGCTGATTCAAAATCCTGCCTTTGTGGCACTCTCTATTGAATATGGGATACATATCAATTTAGAGCAGGAAAGGAACTTAACATGGTACGATAAAAGGAAAAAAGTAGAATTTTATACGCATCTCCTTTTCACTAAGACAAAGAGCTCGCTCAAACATTTTATTGGTTTTAAGAAACAGGAATACCAACCAGTTATTACCATAAAATTGCCAGTAGATGATTTACGGGCTATTTATAGGGCATTACCTTATGAACCATATGTTGTGTTTAAATTGTAAGGGTTTTAATTGAATTTTACAGATTGCCTTAAATGTATTGTTATGTATCCTGTAATAAAGGATACATACAGTATTTTATTGGGATAGAGCTCATGAAAATGCTATCGTATGGCTCTTAAAATAAAGGGCCGCTTATCTAAGCATTTTTAATGTGGCTATCAGCTGTTTGGGGATCCCTTTATTTTAAAAGATAAATGATGTATGCTATATATCCAATTAGTAGTACGCACGATTCCCACTTGTCTAATTTGTACTTTTTACCACTAAACATAAAGATGAAAAGCAGTATGGTTGAGCCAATCAGGATAATAATATCCAAATTAAATGACAAGTTATACGGTATAGGTGAAATAATTGAGCTAATGCCTAGGATTAAAAAAATATTAAAGATGTTTGATCCAATAATGTTTCCTATGGCAATATCGCTTTTCTTGCGAAAGGCAGCTACTACAGATGTGACAAGTTCAGGTAACGAGGTCCCTGCCGAAATAATGGTGATGCCAATCAACTTTTCGCTTGCTCCAAAGTAATGGGCTATCTTAACAGCATGATCAACTACCATGCGGCTACCAACCACCAGCAATGTCAGACCAATAATAAGAAGAAATAAGGATGTTTTAGGCTTTATTTCTTTGTATGCGGTATCTAAAGTTTCTTCTCTGTTTTTAAGGTTAATGAAAATGTATGCCATAAATATAAGAAAGAAGAATAGTAAAATGAGGCCATCCGATTTGTTTAGCGATTGTGTGCCTTCTCCGTTAAATGTATAATTGGCTAATATAAATAAAACGATGGCGGCCAATAAAGAGAAAGGAATTTCATTCCATATCGTTTTCACTTTTACAGTAAGTGGAAATATGATACCCGAAAGCCCTAATATTAGCATAATATTAAACAAGTTACTACCTACAATATTTCCCATGGTTACATCCGTATGCCCCTGAATAGACGAAATGATATTGACAACCAATTCGGGTGCTGATGTTCCAAAGGCTACTATGGTTAAGCCTATCGCTAACTCTGAAATATGATATTGCCTTGCTAAGGAAACTGATCCATTAACTAACCAGTCTGCTCCTTTTATTAATAACACAAAGCCTAAAATCAAAAATATTATTGTACCAGTCATTTTTTACATTTCTATTTAGACCAATTTATTTTGATTGGTAACTCAATGATCATAATCTGTACTCTGTTTTATCTAAAATTTTACTTGGATTCTATGTTACCAATAACTCGTTTTGTGTCTTAATGATATAAGATACAATGCCATGAAATCGAATAACAGCTTTATCAGTTCTCTAGGTAATTTCTTTGGTCAAATATTGAAAGGCATAATTGCCGGATTACCTGGGAGAAAACTTGTTTTTAAGCCCAATAGCAAAAGTATGGTGCAAGAAAAGCCTGAGCATCTCAAAATGGATAGTGAAAAACATTATCATCGCTCAAAAGCAAAACCAGCTGTTGAAAAACAAACTTTGCTGAAGGAAAAGAAAAAAAATAAGCAATAGTAAAAAAAAAAGATAAAGACGTTGACAATCAAAATATGTATTAAAAGTTAATCAAATGATTGCGATAAAAAAAACAGGTGAAGGTTATTATTTAGTTTCTCTGCCAGGACATGAGGAAAAATTAGGAAAAAAAGAGTGCCTTGCAATAAAAAATGAAATGCAGACTATTGTAAAGCCACATCGTGAAATAACCTTTAATATCAAGGCTGTTGTAGCTATTGATAAAGCAGGATTGACTATTTTAGAAGAACTTAAAGCTATTGCTGATCACAGTAATTGTAAATTACGGTTTATTAATGTGGAGCCTCAGGTGGCAAAAAAAATTGCCATTCTGGCAGCAAAGAAAATACAATCTCAAAAAGAACCTGAAGTATAAGTGCTCTCTTGACTCGTTTCATATTTCTAAGTGTTGTCTTGAGCTTATTTAAATGTTATATGTAATGATACATGGATATTTAATTTGTAAAGCCTGATTCTCCATATATGTTTTCCATTCTGTCAAAGAGTGAATTGTTCCGAATTCACTCCAGGCAGCACCTGTATAATACAAAGTATTTACCTGGGTAGTGAGCTGTAAAAAGCTAAACACATGATTGTTTCGTGTTTTTATATCTTTAATATTATCGGCCGAAGAAATAAAACCAGTACCTAACTCACCATTGTTTTCATCCAGTGCTTCCCAACAAGCAACCAGACCCTTGTCAATCTCAATAAGGTGTTGGGTATGTTCGTGCTGTACTATGCCAATGGCTGGTCTTAAGCCTGATAAATCCATACGGCTATGGTAGCTGCTTTCTATTCTATTAAAATAATGACCAGCATCTAAACTGACTCTCTTCGTTTCAACCAGGCTGGTGTCTATAGCCCAACCCGTAAAGGTTAATTCAAAAGTAGTACGTATTGGTCCGTCGGAAATAATTTTCCAGTCAGAAAATACCTTTGAATAGTATATAGAGTCATCCACTAAAATCCCGCTTCCTCCACAGCCTTGATTTTTACCTGATGAATAATGATCGGCTCCATAACCAATGTCATCGTGGTAATGTTCATGAGCATACCATTTTTTAGTGAGTGATGTTGCGCAACGTTTACACCATATATCAATTGCGGTGCCTGTTCCTTGCTTTTGAGCTCTGGTTGTACCGTAAAAGCGATAGCCAATAAAGTCATTTTCCCATGTAAAATCATCCATCCCTACCTCCGTTGGAACATATGCTGCATATACCTTTGAATGGAAAGAAGTGTCTTGGTTTATTACTGAAAGTGCAAATTTTTTCTTTTCATTGTTCAAAAAATCACTTTGAAATAAAATCTCATCTATATGTCCATCCTGATCCAAATCAATAGATTGCGTAACCAGAATTTTATCTGTTTTTAAATCCTTAACCTCAATATATTTAGTATTCTGTTTTGGGAATATCTTTTTAATGAGGTCAGTCGATATTGTAATTGTTTCATTAGCCCTGTTTAGGTTAATAAGATTCTCTACCCATATGTTTTTGGTCAATGTGGATTTTTCTGAAATAGAGTAGAAGTATGTACTCATTAAAATAAGAGACAATAGAAACAAGATGGCAATAGACTGTAAGAAGAATTTCATGGTTGACTAGATTAAAATTAAAGGTTAGTTGCGGAGATTATTATATGCGTTTGAATTTATAAGCTGTTGAATATACAAAAAATAAAATATGTGGTAAAAATATCGGTTTTGGTGAAATTAATATTTGCGTATAATATTCAGTGAAACGTTTTTATTTAAATCATCAGGTTGTGTAATTTTGTCGCGTGATATTATTTTGGGAACTAAGAATGCAATAACTAATTTTAGAACCTGATAACTTTTAATTTGATGTGGTGATGAAGACCTTGATTATTTCTTTTTTAATATTTATTCTTTTTTCTGTAGATGTGAGAAGTCAGGTTCCTTCTGCTGTTAAATTAAAAGTATCTAAATATCCTCAAAGGTTTAGTCAATGCGAAAAATTAGCCAATTTAATTGCTGCTGATTTTAATAATGATTTGGATAAAGTAGCTGCAGTATATAATTGGATGGCTCTCAATATTGAATATGATGTTAAAGCATATTCTTCACCGAAGAAACCTCAAAGATTTAGTTATAGAACAGAAGTAGAAAAACGTCAAAAGGAGAGGGCTATCTTTGAAAAAGATGCTTTATCTACTTTAAAAAGTAAGAAAGCGGTTTGTCATGGTTATTCTGTTTTGTTTAAAAAGTTATGCGAGTTATTAGATGTTCCGTGTGAAATTGTGTCAGGGACCAGTAAAATTAGTTTAAACGATATAGGAAAATTTCCCGGATCAAATGATCATGCCTGGAATGTGGTACAAATAAATGGAGAATGGAGATTAATTGACGTGACTTGGGGTGCAGGCAGTTATAATCTGACTTTAAAAAAGTTTATTCAGGACTATGATGACAGCTATTTCTTAACCAATCCGGATGTTTTCTTTTTAAAGCATTTTCCTGAAGATACTAAGTGGTTGTTGACCAATAAAAAGGAAAGTGACTTTGCTAATTTACCCTTGTTTTATTCTGCCTTTATTCATTTGGGTATGGAAATGGTATTGCCTCACAAAGGAGTAATTACAAAATCAGACAAGGGAATGATTAAATTTGTGATAAGAGCATTTAAAAGCAATAATACTCTATATTATGGTTTTAACAATGATAAATATTCAAAACCTGTACAGGGCGAATTTAATAATGGAGAAATGAGATTTGAAATTCCTGTAAATAATAGAAGGAGTGGGTGGCTAACATTGTATTGTAACAACAAGGCACTCGTTGCATATAAATTAAAACTTTAATAGTATTCGGCTGTGTAGTTTGTATACTTCCTTACTCTATTTTTTAAATTGTATTTTCCTTAGTCTTAGTTCTCTTTAGTTTTTTACGATTTTCTTTTTGAAGATGACCCTTTCCTATAATGAAAGGTGGTCAGATAGCATATTTTGTTAGGCTCACACTTCCCTTATTTCTTTAAAATTACTCAATTTATAGGGCAATATTAAAATTGGTCACAAGTGTAACTTACAGATAACTAGTATTGTGTGACTTGTATTTTCTTTTTTTTAATAAATTTTCACAATTATTCTTTTTTGTTTACAAAAAATGATGTAATTTTATTTTTAATTCTAAGTGTATAAAACACACTAAGAAATTTATTATATAAGTTTAATATGTGATTTTAATATGGTTAGAGACGAACTATGTGGCTATTTATCTGTCGATTGTGTAATATTTGGTTATAGCGATAAGGAGTTGAATATACTTGTTGTAGAGCGAACACTTAATGATGATATAGACGACAGTGTCATATTCTCTGATTTAACCTTAACAGGAAATCATGTCTATGAAAACGAAACGGTTGATGAGGCAGCCTATAGAATCTTGTTTGATTTAACAGGTTTGGAAAATGTTTTTCTGGAGCAATTTATGGTGTTTGCTGATCCAGGTAGAATCACTAAGGAAAATGATAGGAAGTGGTTGTTACATGATCATAGAAACCCTGATAAAAGAATTATTTCCATTGGTTTTTTTGCCTTGTTGCCTACGCGTGATGTTACCCTAGAGTGGAAGGGAAGAAATGTGATGTGGAAGCCCTTATCAGATGTGGGTGAATTGGCATTTGATCATAATAAAATATTGAATCATGCTTTAAATACTTTAAGGCATAAAATTAAAAATGAACCTATTGGTTTTGAGTTGTTACCACAAAAATTTACGATGACAGAGATGCAGCATCTTTATGAGGTCATTTTAGGCTATGAATTGGATAAACGAAATTTTAGAAAAAAAATGGCCAAAATGAAATATCTGATTCCTTTAGATGAAAAGCAAAAGGGTGTAGCTCACAAGCCTGCTCGATTGTATGTGTTTAGTCGCGAAGTTTATGAAAAAACCAAGAAAGAAATATTTGATTTTACAGTCTGAGTTTTAAGTGTTCAATATTTAATGAGTGAAGGTGTCGGAAAGATGAGTTGAATAAGCTCTTGGCTTAATAGTAATGTTGAAAATGTATAATGTAGGTGTTTAGGTAAATGATTTCCAGAAGAAGATGAAATTTTGAAATAGTGTCTTGAAAGTTAAGATTTGCTTGGATAAAAAGTGTGTTTTTGTGTTTCTGTGAGTCTGAGAAAGGGGTCGGTATTATTTTATTATAAATCGGTGCGTTTTTAACAAAAGTGTTCATCAGATACGATAGCTGTAAGTGTTTTTAAATGTTAATTATTTAGTTACCGTTATTTTAAATAAAAATGAGTTGGCGTTTTATGATTAAAAGGTGTTTATTAAACTTGTAAGTATTTGAAAATAAGTTTTCAGTGATTTTTGATGTGAGTTATTTGTGAGGTAGTGATATTGAATAAACGAGTTTTTTGTGACGTTTGATAGTTAGCATATATTAACATTTAGTTACATCTTTGGTGAATGAAAGTTAATGATAAAATAAAAATAAAGTTAAAGGGTGTCAATTTTACCCATATTATAAAATGACGCAAGCAGAAAGTATAAAAGGTAAAGAAGGCTCTGATTTAGGTCTTAAATATATAGTATGATAGTGAAAAAAAATAGAGTAGAGTTTTATAATTATAATATGCAACACATCGAAAATAAAGCGCCTATGAAAGTGTAAAAAGTAAATTGTAAATCCGGAACAATAGGTTGGATAGTTTCTGGAGGATAAAGTCTTAATCCTTTGAATTATGTTTTGATTAATTAAAAAAAAAGTAAACATTTTATGAAAAAAATTAATTTAATTAGGTTGTGTGAGGACAGTAAGCATGACCAGGTCAAATCTGGTGAAAGCCGGATAAAAGCAGTATTTTTTGCACTGCTATTGTGTGTGCTACTTGTGCCTTCTCAATTATTTGCGCAAACAAACCAAATTACTGGCTCAATTAAGGATGATGGTAATCAACCCTTACCAGGTGTAAATATTGTTGTGAAAGGAACTACTACAGGAACAGTAACTGACATTGATGGTAATTTTAGCTTAGAAGTAGCACCTACTGATGTTTTAATCATTAGTTTTATTGGTTATACCAGTCAAGAAGTGCTTGTTGGAGGACAAAGCTCTTTAAATATAATATTACAAGAAGAAACGCTTGATATGGATGAAGTAGTTGTAGTGGGTTATGGTGTAAAGAAAAAGAGCCTTACTACAGCAGCTATCTCTAGTGTTAAGGGAGATGAGTTGCAAAACAGACCTGTTTCAAGGGCTGATCAAGCCATGCAGGGTAAAACTGCCGGTGTATCTGTATTGTCAACCTCTGGTTCTCCGGGAGCTGGTACTAAAATTAGAATCCGTGGTACAAACTCAAATGGAGACTCAAACCCATTGTTTATTGTCGATGGTATGAAAACTGGCGATATTAACAATATCGATCCTAACGATATTGAATCAATGGAAATTCTTAAAGATGCTGCATCTGCTGCAATTTATGGTACAGAAGGTGCTAACGGTGTTGTTCTTATTACCACTAAAGGTGGTAAATCAGGTGCTTCCAGAGTTACTTACGATGCTCAATTTGGTATTCAAAGTGCACGTAGTAAAGTAGACTTGATGAATTCTGAGGAATATGAAACATGGATGGAAGAGTCTGGAGATGTATCGGTAACACAGGATGGAACTGATACTGACTGGCTGGATGAGATTTATGAGGTGGTTCCTATGCAAAAGCATCACATTGGTTTTTCAGGAGGTAATGATAAAACCAGTTATCTGATCTCTACTTCTTACTACACTCAAAATGGTGTAATAGGAGATAGTAAAGCTAAGTACGACAGATTTACAGCAAGGGTAAATGTTAAAAGTGAATTGAAAGATTGGTTAGAAGTAGGTGATAATTTTAGTTATGCCCAATCTAAACAAAAATATATTGGTGAAGACAGCGAATATGGTAGTATTGTTAACTGTGCTTTGTTAATGGATCCATTAACTCCTGTAACCTATGATGATAAAACCTTATATGCAGATAGAATTTCCGATATGGAAGATCTTGAAGATAGTGGGTATACTATTCTTACAGATGATAAAGGAGATTATTATGCTTTAACAGAACAGTCATTGGGTGAAATTGTTAACCCGATTGCTAAACTTCAAACTTACCATAATAAAATCACTCAAGATAAATTCTTAGGTACTGTTTATGCTACATTAAAACCTATTAAAGGATTACGTTTTACTTCCAGATTCGGTATTGATTTAACATACCAAACCGATCATTCTTGGACAGGTGAATATTATTTCTCTGCTGAGAGTAATAGTACAAGTACAGCTGTTTCTGATGGTATTAATAAATGGTATACCTGGTTATGGGAAAACTTTGCTTCTTATGATTTTAGTTTGGGAGAGCATAACTTTTCTCTTTTAGGGGGTTATTCTTCTGAAGAATATACATCAGACTATTATTATATGACTTCAGGTTATCTTGTTGCTGAGGGAGATACATATGCTCACCAGGGATATGCCGATTCTAATGAGTATGATGATGTGGATGGAAGTTATGATAATCAGACCATGACCTCAATGTTCTCTCGTTTGTCATACGATTTAAAAGATCGTTATATGTTTGAGGCTTCGCTTCGTCGTGATGCCGCCAGTGTTTTCCCTGAAAAAAACAGGTCTGCAATCTTCCCTGCCGTATCAGCTGGTTGGGTGGTGTCAGAAGAGAATTTCTTTAATCTTGCTTATATTGATTATGCCAAGGTTAGACTTAGCTGGGGACAAAATGGTAGTAAATCAAACCTGTCAGGAAATCAGGATATAGAGTATTGGTCGTTCGATGCTGCCTATGTTGATGGTGATGATACTGTAATCTCAGGATCAGAAATATCTAGCTTGGTAAATACCGATCTTAAATGGGAAAGAACAGAACAAACTGATATAGGTTTGGATTTGAGAGCCTTTGAAGGAAAACTTTCTTTTGGTATGGATTATTATAACAAAGTAACTAAAAACCTAATTGTAACAGGTAGTGGTCCATTATCTGTAGGTAATGCCTATCCATATGTGAATGGTGGTGATGTAACCAATAAAGGTTTTGATTTCGAACTAGGTTACCGTAATCATTCCAGCAAATTTAAGTACAGTATTAATGCTAACCTATCTACTTTAGATAATGAGGTGACCAAACTTTCTGCTGACTCACCAATTAGCGGTGATAACTTAAGAGGATATGATTTAACATGGTTTGAAGAAGGTTACCCAATTTGGTATTTCAAAGGATATAAAACCGATGGTATCGATGAAGCTACTGGAGATCCTAATGTGGTTGATGTAAATGGAGATGGAGATATCACCTCTGAAGATCAAACTTATATTGGTGATCCTCATCCTGATTTTATTTATGGTGTAACTTTTAATGCCGAATATAAAGGTTTTGATTTCAATTTATTTGTACAGGGAACACAGGGTAATGAAGTGTTTATGGGATGGTTCCGTTCTGATAGATTGGCTTCTAATAAACCTAAGTTTATGTACGATGATCGTTGGACTGCAACCAATACTGATGCAAGTAGACCAGCTGCTGATAACTCAAGTGATTATGTTTATAGAAGTGATTTGATGATAGGAGATGGTTCTTATTTAAGACTTAAGCAAATTCAATTGGGCTATACTTTACCTCAAAGTGTATTGAGCAAAGTAGGTGTAGTTAAATCAACTCGTTTGTATGTTTCTTTAGATGATTATTTCACATTTACAAAGTATGATGGTTTAGATCCTGAAGCAGGTAGTTCAACAGATAACCGCCAGGGAGTTGACCGTGGTATCTATCCTGTTGCAGGTAAGATTTTATTCGGATTATCAGTTAATTTCTAATTAAAAAAATGAAAAGAATGAAAAAGACATTATTATATAAAATTCCATTATTGCTATTTGTCCTTCTAATGGCATCGTGCAATGAGGATGAGTTTTTAAGTATTGAAGAGCCCGGGGTGCTTACCTCTGATACATATTTAACTACTGAAGATCAGGTAGAATCTGCTGTGGTAGGTATTTATAATAAATTACAGCTTACTCATGCTAATGATTCATGGCAAAGCCTTTTTTTCGTGAAAAACTTGCCGGCTGATGACTGTTTAGCTGGATCATCAGATGGGGACCAAACAGATTATCAAAACTTAGATGATTTTGATATACAATCGGATAATGTGAAGTTAGAAGGTGTTTGGACTAATTTGTATACCGTTATTAACCGTGCCAATACAGTTATTAACGATGCAGATCCTACTATTTCTGATTATGTTGTTCAAATGATTGCAGAGGCCAAAGCCATCAGAGCTTATTCTTATTTTGAATTGGTTGTTTTGTTTGGCGGTGTTCCCTTGAGAACTGAAAATGCAGTTGAGACTGAAGATTATCATTTAGCACGTTCAACTGCTGCAGAAGTTTATGCACAAATAGAAACAGATTTGTTGGAAGCTATTGATGATTTGCCTTTGAAAAGTGATTATGCCTCTGCAGATCAGAGTCGTATGTCAAAAGGTACCGCTCAGGCGTATTTGGGTAAAGTATATTTGTATCAGGAGGATTATGACAATGCTGTCACTCAATTTGAAAGTGTAATTAATAGTGGTGAATATTCTTTAGTAGCAGATGTTGCTGATGTTTGGAAATCAAGTGAGGAGTTTGGAGATGAGTCTCTGTTTGAAATTTCCTATACTTCAGGAGAGTCGTATACTTGGTCTACTTACTCATGGGATAGTTCAGAGGAATGTAATATTGAAGTTCAACTTCAGGGACCTCGTTCAGATATATTTGATTTATCAGATTGTACCATGGAGTTAAATAACGGCTGGGGCTTTAATGGAGCATCAGCAGAAATAGGTGAAGCTTTTGAAACTGCAGGTGATGTGGACAGAAAAGGTGCTACGCTAATGTCGGAAGCAGAATTTGAAGCAACAGGTGGTGCAATCAAAGATGGAATAGAAGCAGGTGTTACTCATGACTATGAAGGTTATTTGAGATTGAAATATGCTACTTGGTCTGCAGAAACAAATTCTGATGCTACTTCAGAATTAAACTACACTACCAACTGGAGGTTGATGCGTTATGCTGATGTATTATTGATGGCTGCTGAGGCTTACCATTTTAATGGCGAGGATGCAAATGCATTGTCAGTCTTAAATGAGGTAAGAACACGTGCTGGTTTAGCTGACGAAACAGCTACAGGAGATGATCTTTTTGATGCTATCGTATTGGAAAGAGAACTTGAGCTATGTTTCGAAGGTTGCAGATATTGGGATTTGATTCGTTGGGATATGGCAGAAGAGGAAATGTCAGATATAGGTTTTGTGGCTGGGCAACATGAATTGTTCCCTATTCCACAGGATGAAATTGATTCGAATAATGCAATTAGTTCAGATGATCAGAATCCTGGTTATTAATCTTGTATTCAAATGATTATATTAGGCCATCAACTTCGGTTGATGGCCTTTTTTTTTGCTCACTCATTTACTTTTTTTACTGACGTACTAAAAATTAATGGGAATTTTACTTAATAGTATATCCAAAATAGAAATCGATAGAAAAATTATTGTAAATTAGAAAGCGTGTTAGCATTTGTTTTGTAACGATGGTATAATGAAGTGAGCTTCATCTGCGTTTCACCTGAAATGCTCAAGCATTATTATTCCGAAATCCTTCAGAACAGGCTATGGACATTATACCAACATTAAATAAGGCTTATTTTAATTTCAAAATGCTATTATTTATTAAATCTTCATCTGATGACCTTAATTACTGTACCCAGGCTAAGGATGCAGGAGTTGCAATCTTTAGCAGAGCAGACCATTAGTATTTGTAGTCCTATTGAAGAAATTCAAACCGGCGTTGCCAAGGTAGTAAGTTCTTATCAAACCTTTAGGCAAGGGATGCTTAATGACAAAACCTCAGGAATAAGTAGGGAATCATTGGATCAGAATCGCGATTATCCTTTGTTCGCTTTTTTTCAAACCGTCAAATATGAGAGATTTTACCCCTATGAGGATGAAAGGGCAAAAATAGCCCTGCAGCAATTGGTTGTAATCACAAAAAAATATGGGCCAAAGCTTGTTAAGCTTGGTTTCAACGAGCAGTCTTTAGCTATAGATAAGCTATTGGAAGAGGTAACTAGAATAGAAAATTTGTCCCTCGTTCATTCGGGTGTTATCCGTTGGATCAATGTTATAGAGGAGGCTAATACAGCCTATAAAAGCGGAGTCAAGGATTCTGGTTCAAAGTCAGCAAAATTGTTACATGTGGATTCCGCCACTAAGTTGGCTCCTTATTTAGTAGAGGCCTTAAATGGTTTGTATACCTTATTATTTGCTCATGTACAAATATCGGGCGAGCAAAGACTGAAGGATGTCTATGCCGAATTACATACGCTGGTCGATTCTTTTTTATTTTCCTGATCGATAATAAGTGATCTTTTGCAATTCAAATGAATATTTAGTCTTTGCTCATATCGCTGTTAATGCGATTTAGATAAATGACGATATAATTATGATTGCCCGCTACCTTGGGCTAATCGTCTTTGTAAAAAGATTGTTCATGTAATTTAAATTATCATATAAATCAAAATAATATGATGAATCGATACTTTTTTTATCTTTATGACATTGCTTAGATTTTATTCATCGTCACATGCAAATATCCAGATTACTTTTATTTGTTGCATTTATTTCCTTGCCCATTTGCTTAAGGGGAAATAATTATCAGCAGCTGAGCCAGTCCAATCTTTTTGAGGAATCGGGTAGTATTTACCAAAAGGTATTAGAGTTAAAGAAACAACCTGATTTCCTGTTAGCCAGTCAAGGTTATCTGACTTCTCTTTACGCAAAAGCAGATAGCAAGGATCTTTTTTATGCTCAGGCATATATTGGTCTTGAGCTTTTTTTACAGGATAATCTAACGGAGAGTCAAAAATACCTAAGCAACGCCTTATGGCATGCTAATACCATATGGAAATCTTCATTGATGCCAGGTCAGTTATATTTTGTAATGGGGAAAATTAATGCGATGTTAGGAAGATATTCAGAGTCAAGTAGTGATTACGATGAAGCATTTGGATTCTTTTCAGATAAGAATAAAATACAGTTTCTAGGAGAGATCTGGAATGCTAAAGGGGAGCTTGAATATGTAAAAAAAGAGTATAACCAGGCTATTTCCTTTTATAATCAAGCCCTAAAGCTTGCCAAAGAAAATAATCAATCGATATTAGAGGCCGATGTTTTCTTGAATAAAGGTCGTTCTTTCCAGCGTAAAGGGGATTATGATCACGCATTATCCTTAATAAATCAAGCACAGGAAATTTATCAAAAAGAAGAATCGAAGAGTGGAATATGTGAGGCTCTTATGTTGTCGGGTAAAGTGTTGTATAGTTTAACGGACTATGAACAGGCTTTGTTGATGTATGACAGGGGTATTGAGCTTGGTGAGGAGGTTGGTTTAGAAAAAGAGATAGAGGATGCCTGCCTGGCTATTGCAGAGGTGTATTTAGCTCAGAATAAAACAAGGGATGCAATTGGGTATTTAAATGATTATCTCAGATTCAAGCAATTGAGACATGATACAGTAGGTTTGATAAACGCTCAGATTGGTTTAGGGAAATATTACTTTCAAATCAAGAATTACGATAAAGCCTCTTTGTTGTTTCATGAGGCAAAGAATTTGTTGAGTAATCGTTTGGATGTTTCCTTGGAAGGAAAGATGCTCCTCGAGATGTCAAAACTGTATGCTGCAAAAGAAGATCCTCAACAGGCCAAATCCTATGCGCAAAAGGCCTTGGTGATTGCATCAACTCTTGATGAAAAACAAATGAAGGCAGATTGCTATGGGGTGTTTTCTGATTTATATGAGCATTTAGGCGACTATAGGTCGTCCTTATTTTATAAGAAGAAGAGCAGCGAAATCAATGACTCTATTTTAAATACGAATACCTTAGTTGCGCTGCGTAATATTACAGTTGGTGAAGATTCCCAAGAGCGAAATCGAGTAATTGAAGAGTTGGAACAGGAAAATCTGTCCTTGACTCAATATTGGTCAAAAGAACGAAGTAAAGGTTATATTTTGTTGGTCTCTACTATCTTTCTTTTTGTTTTTGTGTTGGTGCTTTTTTTATTGTTTAGGGCGAAAAATAAGGCTGAGAAGGCATTGAAAGCTAAAAATATTGAGCTCGAAAAATTGAATGCCACAAAGGATAAGTTTTTCTCTATTATTGCTCATGATCTGAAAAGTCCGTTTAACTCCTTGTTAGGTTTCTCAGAGATGCTTTCCTTACATGCCGAGACCAGGAGTTATGGCGATATGATGGAGCAAAGTAAAATTATATATAACTCAACACGTAAATTGTATTCACTGGTAGATACCTTGTTGCAATGGTCAAGAACGCAGTTGGGAACAACTGAGTATAGGCCGGAAAGGATGGATGTTGGTATTGTTACGAGTAATATCGTTTCTATTCTAAGAATCAATGCCGAAGAAAAGGATATTGTTATATCTGTTGATGTGGATAAGGGTTTGTTGGCTTGGGCCGATAAAAATCTCTATAGTGCCGTTCTGCGCAACTTGGTGAGTAATGCGATAAAATTTTCTAAGGTGGGTAGTGTCATTAAGGTGAGCGCTAGTGTAAATAAACAATTTATTGAAATTTCTGTTTCGGATAGTGGAGTCGGAATTACCAAAGAAAATCTGCAAAAAATATTTAATGTAGATTCCAATGTTTCGACTAAAGGAACGTTCAATGAAAAAGGAACCGGCTTAGGGTTGGTTTTGTGTAAAGAGTTTGTTGAAATTAATAAAGGAACTTTACGGGCTGAGAGTAGATTAGAGAAAGGAAGTATCTTTAAGTTTACTATTCCCCTAACGGGTTCATTCTCTAAAAACTAAAATAATGACTAAAAAAAAGACAGGATATGTTGAAGCTATCACTGAAATAGAAGAAATATTAGCTCAAATAGAAAATAATGAACTGGATGTGGATGATTTAGCCGAAAAGGTTAAGCGGGTGTCTGTGTTGTTAAAGCTCTGTAAAGAAAAACTCCATAAGACAGAGACAGAGGTGGAAAATATATTAAAAGAAATAGAAGAGTAATAGAGTAATCAGTAAGCAATATTCAGTAATCGTAATTTGTATGATGCATACGTGTTCTTAAATCTTCAGGATCTTAAATTAATCCATAAGAGATAAACCTATGCCTAAGATCTATAAGAGCAGAGACGCGGATGAATATTCTCTGTCATCTGCCAACTGAAGATTGCTTACTGCACTTTGTATATTAGTTTTTATTTATTGACTTTTAACACTTCGGTGATCGTTTTTTCCAAATCTTCTTTGGGCATAAATCCCATTACTGCCTGAGGTTCTCCTTCAACGGGAATAAATACGATGGTAGGTAAGCTTGTTATGCCAAACATCGCAGCTAATTCTTTTTCTTTGTCGGTATCTACTTTAAATACCTGAATTTTACCGGAATATTCTTTTTGAATGTTATTTAAAACAGGAGCAAGCATTTTACATGGACCACACCAATCTGCATAAAAATCAAGTATGGCAGGAACCTTTCCCTCATAATTCCATTCTTTGTTGGTTTCAAAATCAAAAACCTGTTGTTTAAAAGTTTCTTTGTTAAGGTAAATAACCCCACCCTCACTATGTTCATCTCCTTCTCCTTTATTACCAGGTTCAACGGCGTATGCTGCATGGCTAAAAAGAAATGTGAACAATAATCCAAATATGATTGAACTTTTCATGCTTTTCAAATTTTATCATTAAAAAAATGAATCCCTTTCCTGACTGCAAGCAGGAAAGGGAATATTATAGTTATCTCATTAATCTAAACTTACCTTGAGTACATCTTTAAAGGCTTTTTCTAATGATTCCTTAGGTAAAGCACCTTGTGCCATTTGTGGTTGACCTTCACTGGGAATAAACAATAAAGAAGGGATGCTTTGAATACCAAACATACCTGATAAATCTCCTTCAGCTTCGGTATCTACCTTATAAATATCTATTTTACCATCATAGTCCTTTGCTAGTTCTTCAAGAATAGGGGCAATGGCTTTACATGGTCCACACCAGTCGGCATAAAAATCGATTAAACAAGGTTTGTTTCCTTCGAATTTCCAGTCTTTGTTTGCTTCAAAATCAAATACTTTTGCTTTAAATGTTTCTTTGGTTAAATGTTCTAACATGATTATAAATTTTTAAGTTATTTCCTATTTAATAATGTACATACAAATATATGTAAAAATGTCGATATATCCATATCAAATTATATGCCAATATTTTTAGTAGATAAAATCTATATAATAAAAGAGTTAATAGGCCGAAAAGTTCAATTCAATATTCGCGTTCTTAAACTCTATTGATTTCTTTGTGTTATAATCACGTAAATATATTGTAATTTTGTCGTCCTAAATGAAAAATATGGCAGAAACAAAGATGCTAGAAAGTCTAAATGGTACCGTTTTTAAAGCAATAAGAGAGGTTGCAGATCCGGAAGGGGTTGAAACTTAGGTAATTGGGGGTTTTGTTCGT
>JBFHKL010000034.1:0-22781 GCA_041595375.1 Saccharicrinis sp. | reverse complement strand
TCAAAGTCAATCAATCTATTGCCCGATTTCTCAATGAGTTTTTCATAAAAGGCTTTTCCTAAATCTTCATTTTCTAAGCATAGTGCAACTTCGTCGTAAAAGCGTTTAATGTCGCTTTCGCTTAGATCCGGGTTTAATCGTTGTATGCTCTCTCTAAATATATCAGTAAATATATTGGTTGATTCGTCCCAAGTCTGCCTGGACAAAGACAGATACTCATAGCCTAATCTTATTAGGTGCAGAATGGTTGGTATTTTAACCCTAGAGTCTTCGTTGAACTTCATTTTTTGGTCAGTCTGTTTATTTTGAGGGCAACTAAGATAATTATTTTAAAACTGATTTATATGTGCTTACTGATTATAAAGTTTAAATTGTTTAAAACTAATGGCTATTTTGAGTTTAATACTGTATCATAGCACTGAAGCAATAATTTATAAAGGAAGCATTTGTTGAAATAATCAATTGATTAATAGTAAAGGATGCACAAACATAAATCCTACAGCAATATACAATGAAGTGTATGATTCAATTGTTTTGTTACACTACCTGAACATCCCTTGCTGATGCTTAAATTTTACCCTCGTGGGCTTAACATCAAGCCATTAATGCACTGCAAAATGCTTTAAAAGCAATGCAGCAAGCCATAGAGGCACTGCAATAGGTCATCAAAGCATTGCAGAACGGCTCCAAAGCATTACAAAATACCATAAAAGTGCTACAGAATACCACCAAAGCCTTACAAAATGCCTCAAAAGCGACACACTGTCAGAAAAAGTGCTGCGGAATGCTGCAAAAGCACTGCGGAATGCAGCAAAAGCGACACAAAGTCAGACAAAAGTGTGTTTTGTTAAATAGGACTCATAAAAAAAATACGTCGAATTTTGTTTTAAAATGAAAATATAAGTAAATTAAGTAAGCCTTATTGACCAATACTATTGAACTATGCATCTATTTTGTATATCTCTCCGCTACGCTAGTATACGCCATCCACTATGGATCATTCTTGCTTTCACATCTCCGGTGATTCGAGTGAAAAAATGCTTGTTTCATTGGATCTAAAAATCATATATCATGAATAGAACAAATAAACAGCGTCTGGAAGACGCAAGAATTTTAATTTATGGTGTAAATGAAAACGCATCCATAAAAGAACGTATTGAGCCCATATATACGGCAGAAAAAATTGCAACAGGCATAGCGCTTTATCAGGCCACTTATGAGGCGGATAAGAACCAAACGCAGGAAAAGAATGATAGCTCGGCAGCAAGCGAGCAGTTCAACACTGCCAAGGACAATTTACACACAAGCATAGTGAAGATTCGTAAAGCTATCCGGTATTTTTATAAAAGCGATGCTGCGCTGATGAATAAATTACAGCTGAATGTTTCTTTACCTACCAACTACGCACAATGGCGTACCATGGTTGATTTAACTTTATCAGAGCTGGGAACACAAGCACAGGTAGTAGAAAAATTGGCCTTGTTGGGCTTTACTGCCGATAAAATTGCTGCCCTGCAAGATGACGTGTCCAGTCTGGATCAGCTTAAACTTACTGCAGAAAAAGAGGATGGTGAGGCGCAATTGGCTACTGCTAAAAAGAATGAGTTATTCGACCAACTGATGAGTTATTGTTCTGACCTGCGCGAATGTTTAAATTTATTTTATGAAGGCACTGAAAGTCAGGAACTGGAAAAAGTGGGTATTGTTGTTAAGTCATAACTAGCTCAAGTGTAAGGCAATGTATTAAGCATATGAAGGAACTGTTATCTACTACTTCAATAGTCAATGACAGTTCCTTTTGTATTAAATCTATTACCCGGTACCATCGCATGGTCGCTGCCATCGCATGGTCGTTGCACGACCACGATTACTTTCCGATACAAAAGTTTTTAAAGATATTACCCAGTACCTCGTTTGTTTGTATTTCACCTCCTGTAATCTCACCCAGGTAAATTAATACTTCTCGGATATCCTGCGCCAGAAAATCGCCTGATAGGCCATTGTTTAAACCATCGACTACTCTGAGTATGGATTCATGTGATTTTTGCAGAGCCTCGTAATGACGGGCATTGGTAACTATTACCTCATCGTTGTCTACGGCTTGTAGGTTAATGGTTTTAATCAGTTCGCTGTTTAGTTGGTCAATGCCTGTTTGCTTTTTAGCCGAAAGCAGAACGATGGCATCGGTGCCTGATAGCTCTTTGAATTTGGCTTTATCAAAGCGGGCTTCTATTTCACTATCACTTAACAAGTCAATTTTATTAATGGCAACAACTAGTTTTTGATTATCATTCATCTTTTCCTTGACATCAGCAATGGCTTCATTAATTTTTTCATTGTGATCATTGATATCAAGCATCAGGATAACGATAGAGGCTGATTTTATCTTGCTAAAAGTACGGTCAATACCCATACTTTCGATGGTGTCTGTGGTTTTGCGTATGCCGGCAGTATCAATAAAACGGAAGGTGATGCCCTGTATATTGATTGTATCTTCAATCACATCGCGTGTGGTACCATGTATATCGGATACGATGGCTCTATCTTCCTGTAAAATGGTATTGAGCAGGGTCGACTTACCCGCATTGGTATGACCCACAATAGCCACTGGGATACCGTTTTTAATGGCATTACCTAAAGAGAAGGAGTTGATCAATTTAGCTAATAACTGTTCTATTTCATTGACCAAGTCGATCAATTGTATTCTATCGGCAAATTCTACATCCTCCTCGCTAAAGTCAAGTTCCAACTCAATAAGTGATATAAAATTTAATAAGCGTTCTCTGAGAGCAATTAACTTATTAGAAAAACCACCTTTCATTTGTTGAAGCGCCACACGTCGGGCAGCTTCACTTCTCGAAGCAATTAAATCGGCTACTGCTTCGGCTTGAGCAAGATCCATCTTCCCATTAAGAAAAGCACGTTGGGTAAACTCACCCGGACCGGCCATCTTAGCGCCATTTTTTATAAATAGCTCCAGCACTTTTTGCTGAATATAGGGTGCTCCGTGACAGGAAACCTCAACCGTATTTTCTCCGGTAAAGGAGTTGGGTGCTCTAAAGATACTTACTAATACTTCGTCAAGTACCTTATCTCCATCCATTAACGAACCAAAATGAACCGTATTGGCTGCTTGGTTATTTAGTTTTTTATCTTTTTTAATAGATAAAAAAACCTGATCGCAAATTACAATGCTTTCAGGTCCGGTAAGTCGGATAACGGCAATGGCACCAGCTCCTTGAGCGGTAGAAACAGCTACAATAGTATCTTTAAGATTGATCATGTATTTTTATTTGCCACAAAAATACATAAATGAAATATGAATCATCCTAAAGGATACAAAAAAAACAGGGTAAGCATGCTTAATCTTTGATCATTTTTTATTTTTCTTTAGCAGGAGAGATGCTAATTTATGATGTCACAGAGGACAGGGAGTAAATTTTATTGGTCTTTTTAGGAGGTGTGGTAGCTTGTGATTTTTTCTTGTTATTCTTTTTCTTTTTCTTATGACGTTTTATTTGAATCATTCCATCTACAGAGAAAAATTGTAGCATGATATCCATGTTCAATGCTTCTTTTTGTAAGGCCTTGGATTCTTCCGCCATATCATCCGATAAGCTGGCTATTTGTTGGGTATGAAGGTTAAAATCGCTAACGGAATTTGTTATTTGGTTGGCTTCACTCTGTTGTTCAAGTGCCGATTCTGATATTTTTCGGATGAATCCGTTGGTTTGTGCACTTTCCTGATGAATTTTAGTAAGACTATTACCTGCTAAAGAAGAGTATTCTTTTCCTTTGGAAGAAACAGCGTTAATATCGTTTGATATTTCCTGAGAACGCTCTGCTAATTCCCTGATTCCTTTGGCTACTACACCAAATCCTCTGCCATGTACGCCGGCTTTAGCCGCTTCTATGCTTGCGTTTAAAGCCAGTATATTGGTTTGAATGGCTATTTCTTTGATGTGTGTCGACTTACCTATTAACTCATCCATTATCTCCATAGCATTATGCGTATAAAGGATTTCATTATCAATAATTTGATTCGACTCTTCATTTATTTTATTTATTTGCTGTGCATCAAGGGTATTTTGTGTAATCAAGGAAGTCATTTCTTCCATTGATGCGGTTAACTCTTCAGAAGAGGAGGCCTGAGATGTGGCAAAGCTATTTAGTTGAGTAGCCTTATTATTAAAGCGCTCACTGGCATTTTTAATATTTACCGCAGCATGAGATAATTGAATAACGATATCTTTTATTACTTGGTTACTTAAGTAAATACTATGGGCTAATTTACCTATTTCATCTTTTTGTGTGAGTTCAAACTTATGGTTTAACTTGCCTTTAGCCTGCAAATCAGCAAATTTAACCAATTGATAAATCGGTCGGGTAATTGAATTTGTTAAAAAACGGGTGGTGAAAAAAATAATCAAAGCCAGCGAAATAATAGTAATCAATACCATATTAATGGAGCGAGAAGCATGATTTATATTGTTTTGAACGGCAATCTCTGCTTTTTGAAATAGGTTTTTGGATAATAATTGAATAAGCAATATGCCGTTGTCCATCTGGTCAGATGTCAATAAATGATTGTCGTTTTGTTCGTCTATCATTATCTGAGCAGACTTGACTACTGAAGAAAAAGAATCTAATTCCTGGGTAAGCACTCTAAGTTGATCGTTTAAAGAATGATCACTGGCTAACAACTGTTTTATCTCCTCCAAAATGTCCTTTGTAAATTGCAGGTGTGTTAATCCATCATATAAAAACTGCTTATTTTTACTGTATCCGTAACTTCGTAAATAAAATATCGATTGTTGCCAGTTTCTTTCCAATTCGGCAACTTTTCTTACCGTAGGCAGTTGTTCTACAGAGATCTCTTTTGCCGAATCTTGTATAACATGCATACTTGTTACAGTTAAAATTCCAAAAAGTATAAATAAGACTAGGGGAAATGCAAAGCTAATGTTTAGCTTATTGGCAATTCTAATATCTTTCCAATGTATCATATTTTTTATAGCTTATTAAGGGCTCTAGGTATAAGGGAACAGTTATTTTTAATGGAAGCAAATGTATGGTTAGCCCAGCATATTTTTATTAAGCGAATATGATGTTCATATTATTATTGTAAAATGAATTTGAATTTGAGGGTTCAAAGGAGTGTGCAGTAAATAAAATATTAACTGTCATAGTTTAATGGTATGGATTAACAAAATTATATTTTAACCTTAAGCATTCTAGCAGCATTTAAAACAGAGTTATGTAAATATAAAGTGAAACAATTGTTATTTAATTAAGTGCATCAAAGTATCAAACATATTGGCCATCGGGTTGTTCCTATTCAGAGATGTTTTTTAATGGGCATGAGTCCTTTGTTGTTGGAATTTGGCAATAACGATTATATTCAGAAGCAAAAGTTTTTATTGACCTTAGGTAAGTCATACATCATCAATCATGAATAAGATATTTCAGTCGAAGAAATAAAATTATAAATTGTAGTAAATAAGTAAGATCAAATAATTTCATTGTATATTAAATTGGTTTTTATGCAAAATTATTTATATTTTGCTTAGCATAGTATTTAGATAAAATATAAGTTATGAGCGTTTTAGTTTCCGATAAATCAAAAGTAATTGTGCAGGGTTTCACAGGTAGTGAAGGAACATTTCATGCCTCCCAGATGATTGAGTATGGCACACAGGTAGTAGGAGGTGTTACTCCTGGTAAGGGAGGAACCAAACATCTGAACTTGCCCGTTTTTAATACGGTCAAAGAGGCTGTAGAGGAAACAGGAGCTGATGTTTCTGTTATTTTTGTTCCTCCGGCATTTGCTGCCGATGCTATTATGGAAGCAGCCGATGCTGATATTAAAGTAGTGATTACCATTACAGAGGGTATTCCTACAGCCGATATGGTGAAAGCTAAAGCGTTTTTAAAAGATAAAAATACCCGTCTGGTAGGTCCTAACTGTCCTGGAGTTATATCCCCTGGTTTAGCTAAAGTTGGTATCATGCCTGGATTTATTCATCAAAAAGGTAGTATTGGCGTGGTTTCTCGATCAGGGACCTTGACTTATGAGGCTGTGGATCAATTAACAAAGCAAGGTCTGGGACAGAGTACTTGTATTGGTATTGGTGGTGACCCTATTATTGGAACAACAACCAGAGAAGCCGTGGAATTGTTGATGAATGACCCCGATACCCAAGGGATTATTATGATTGGAGAGATAGGGGGAAGTATGGAAACCGAAGCTGCTCTTTGGGTGAAAGAACATGCTACTAAACCTGTTGTTGGTTTTATTGCAGGACAAACAGCACCTAAGGGGCGTAGGATGGGCCATGCTGGAGCTATTATTGGTGGGGCAGAAGATACTGCCGAAGCAAAAATGAAGGTGATGAAGGAATGTGGTATTTATGTGGTTGAATCTCCTGCTGATTTAGGAGTAACCATGAAAAAAGCGCTTTCGTAATAAGAGGACTAAAAAGAAGTGTTCATTTATAGTGTGTATTGAATTTATCCTTTGGATTTTTTATCCAAAGGATTTTTATTTTGTCAATAAACAAGCAGAGGATTGTAGCTTTTGATTGGATGTAAACTCCATAGAAATTTCTGGATAATAAATCGAATGTTTTGTTAAATTTGTTCTTCCATTTTTCTGCTAATATCTAAACAATCAGTATTGAAAATAACATTTTTAGGAACCGGAACTTCACAGGGAGTGCCTGTAATAGCATGCGATTGTAGAGTATGTAGCTCAGCTGATTCAAGGGATAAACGCTTGCGTTCTTCTGTATTAATTGAAGTTGATGGGTTGGTATTGGTGATTGATTCAGGACCGGATTTTCGGCAACAAATGCTTCGGGCAAAGGTAAAAACTCTTGATGGTATTCTCTTTAGCCATGAGCACAAGGACCATGTTGCCGGTACTGATGACGTGAGGGCTTTTAACTGGGTAAATAAAAGAGCCGTGGAGGTTTATGCTGAAAAAAGGGTGCTGAAGGCTTTGCAAATTGAGTTTGCTTATGCATTTACCCAAAATCCTTATCCGGGTGTTCCAAAGATTAATTTGAATGCGATTGACCTGAGACCTTTTCAGATTGGTAAGGTAGAGATTATTCCCATACGGGGAATGCACTTACATTTGCCGGTGTTAGGTTACCGTATTAAAGACTTTACTTACCTCACCGATTTTAATTATATCTCTGATCAGGAGCTTGAAAAAATAAGAGGCTCAAAAATAGTAGTGGTCAATGCAGTCAGAAAAGAACCGCATATATCGCACTATTCGCAGGGGGAAGCCGTGGAGCTTATTCAAAAAATAAAGCCTGAAATAGGATTGATAACACATATATCTCATCAGTTGGGTTTATACGAAGAAGAAAATCCCCTGTTGCCCAAGAATATTCAACTGGCCTATGATGGTTTAGTGCTTGAATGCTAAAGCCTAAGCGAATGAAAAATATTATCTCAGATTGATGTTTTCACTATACTAAATCACTTGTCTTTATATCACTGTCGGCTGTAATCTGTTTCCTTTGCACTGTTTTTTAACGATCGAAGGAACATGAAAATACACGATCCAGCCATGATGGTAAAGGTGATACCCATCATTTTCATTGAAAAAGCTCTGCTGTAGGTATCCGATAAGTACCCTACAAAAGGGGCAATAAGAGCAAATAAGCCTCTGATTAATAAGCTTCTTATGGATAAAACAGTAGCGCGTATATCGCTTGATGTAATTCGATTGATATAATCCTTAAGAACAGGAGTGGCAATTCCTCTGCTAAAATAAAATACAAGCAGTACAAGCAGTACCCAGGCCGATTCAATAAAACCAGCTATTATATAGCTGCTTGTAATGGCAATTGATGTGAGCCATATGGTTAATTGCGGCTTGAGACGTGCTTCAATTCTATAGGCAAACAGGGTGGTGGTTCCTACAACCAGGTTTAATACCGTATGGGTGGCTCCAATATAATAGGAGGTAAATCCAATGTTGCTTAAGTACAGCTGGTATATCCAGGCCATGGTTAAGGTGGCTGTTCCCATGATGCTGGAGTATAGTAAATTATACCTGAGTTTAGCATTTTTAACCAGCGCATACCAAACAATGCCCAATATATCCTTTACTCCTGGTTTTTTTCGTATCAGATGCAGGCGAGGTTCTATGAGCATAATAGCCGCCGGAACAGCCATAAAGGCAATGCCTGATTGCAGAATAAAGGGCAAACGCAGATGAACAGCAGCCAATGTTCCACCTAGTAACCCGGCTAGTGCCTCTGCATAATTACCTACGGTAAAATTTCGACCTTCGTATTTAATATATTCATGTTCCCTCTCTCGGCTTTTTAGCGTATCGTATAACAAGGCTGAGTCAGCTCCGGAAATAAAGCTTTGTCCGATGCCTAATATAACTTCGGCCACTAAAAAATAATAATAACCTGAAGTTGTGGCGTAAACCACAAAGCCTAATGTGCCCAATATGGAGCCTATGATCAGTGTCTTTCTTCGCCCAATCACATCGGCCACATAACCCGAGGGAATTTCGAAAATAACAATAGCAATGGAGTAAAAAGCCTTTAGCTGAAACGATTCCTTATCGCTAAAACCCATATCTTTATAAAATAACATTAAAATGGGCATGGTAAGCATAAACCATTTGGCCACCTTAATGATATACAGTTTTGTGATATTGGATTCCAGACTTCTTGCCATCTACTGAAAGGAATGATGAAATTAAAAGGCTATAAAAAAACCTGTCCTTAAAAAAGAACAGGTGCCTGATATAGTGTAAAGTTATAAACTATTTTTAGTTGTTAAAGTGATATAAGAAAACCACATCAGCTTCGTAAGCAGGTTTTTTACTGCCTTCAATCTCCAACACAACTGAGATCACAGCTTTCACTGTTCCCCTTAAATTTTTTGCACTAGCTACCTTAGCCACTAAACGCACGTTCGAGTTCACTTTAACCGGCTGATTGAATTTAAGGCTTTCAATTCCATAGTTCACCTGCAGTTTTAAATTCTGTACCTCAACAATTTGACTCCATAGGTGAGGAAGAAGTGAGATAGTTAAATATCCATGGGCAATGGTATCACCAAAAGGAGATTCTGTCTTAGCCCTTTGCGGATCTGTGTGTATCCATTGGTGATCAAGCGTAGCATCGGCAAATTTATTGATTTGCTCCTGTGTGATTGTATGATATGCTGATATACCTAAATCTTTTCCTACTAAAGCTTCTAAATCGTTGAAGCTGGTTATAATCGTTTGACTCATTAGTGTTTAGTTTTTAATGAATAAATAAAAACCTTGCAAATATAGTATAGATTGTTAGATTTCTATAAAAGAAAATAGAGTAATTTACTTTACATTGGGCACAGTTATTCAAATGTGCTGATTTTAAATTGTTTCCTGTTTGATTTGAAGGCATTTATTTGATGCCTTATTTATGGCTAAGCTTGATTTAAAATGCAAGAGGTATTTCTTTGGTTAACTCGATACTTTCGGGACTTACTCTAGCCATATATGCGATCACTTCAACACCAGAACTAACTGCCTCTTTTAGGGCGGAAGCGTAGGCCGGATCAATGTCTACTGCCGGACCAAAGGTCTCAATATCCTGCCTTTGAATCACGTAAAACATAACCGCACGTATACCGGCTTTTTTCACTTCTATCAAGGTCTTTAAATGCTTTAATCCTCTGGTAGTTACAGCATCGGGAAATAGGGCTCTATTGCCACTGCGAAGAGTGACATTCTTTACCTCAATAAAGCACTTCTCATGCTCATTTTCAGCAAAAACATCAAATCTACTGTCTCCATATTTTACTTCTCTTTTAACATGTGTGTAGTTAGTCAGCTGAGGTATAATCTGATCCCGCACGGCTTCAAAAACCAGGATATTCGGAATGCCTGTATTGATCCCAATCCAGTGGTTGTTGATAAAGATCATTTCCCAGGTATATTTGGTTTTTCGTTTGGGATCGTCGTGATAGGTAAGATAAACAGGGGCACCTTCCTCTATACAGGTTTTCATACTTCCCGAGTTGGTGCAATGAGCCACTACAGTAGTGTCGTCATTTAATTTCACATCTGTTAAAAATCTTTTATACCGCTTAATAAGATGACCGGCTATGAGTTTTGATTTAAATTTCATCCGATAATTTTTAAATGCTTAAAAATACAATTGTTTAAACAAGAATATGTCTTTGAATAAATATTTTTATTGTTAGTTCTTTTGTCATTTCATTGGGAATGGTATATTTTTGTGCACAAAAATGGAGTGTAGAAATGGTTGTGCTGCTTGTTGTATTGTTCCTTCTATATCATCATCAATGCCTAAGATGAAGAATGGTAAACCCGCAGGTGTACGATGTGCACATTTAACGGAAGATAATTTGTGTGCTCTTTTTAACTCTCCTTTGCGTCCGGAGGTATGCGGAGGGTTTAAAGCGGAGGCTTTGATTTGCGGATCGAGCAGGGAAGAGGCTTTTAAAATTTTGGCAGAACTGGAAGGTCTGGATAATTGGAGAAGTTTACTGAATGATTAGGTATTGAGTTTTATTGTTTTATCGGAATTCATGCTAAGCAGATAAAGTAAAGAGATAGAGGCTTTATTGGCTTGTTGAATATAAATGAATAAGTATATGAAAGGTAGCAGCAACTTTTTTTACCAAATTTACAAGTGGATCGTGTTTATTCCGGTATTTGTCGCCGCAAGTATTATTTTCTCTATCGGAGCCATATTGCTGGCTGTGATCATCTCACCCCGGGCAGGTAGTCTGAGTGGTGTGATGTGGGCTAAAACGGTTTCTTTTTTTACCCCTATGCGCGTTCAGGTTTATGGTAGTGAAAATATTCGTAAGGGGCAATCGTATGTGATTGTTGCTAACCATCAAAGTGCCTATGATATTTTTGCCTTATATGGTTTTTTGAAGATTGATTTTCGCTGGATTATGAAAAAGGAATTACGCCATGCTTTTGGAATTGGGCCTGCAAGTGCTAAAGTAGGACATATTTTTATCGATCGTTCTTCTCCTAAAGCCGCCTATGAATCTATTAAAGAAGCCAAAGAAAGGTTAGTCAAAGGTACTTCAATTGTTATTTTCCCCGAAGGTACCCGTAGCGGAAGCAATACCGTTAAAAATTTTAAAAGAGGGGCATTTAAAATTGCCGAGGAATTGGAATTACCTATTTTGCCTGTAACCATTAAAGATACCTATAAAGTATACAAAGGAGGTCCCTTTAATGTTAGGCCTGGTAAGGTGAGTTTAACAATTAATCCTTGCATTCATACCTCTAAATACAAAGGGGATATAGGTAAACTCATGGAGATAACTAAAGAGGCAATTATTCAACCTATAAAGGAGTATAATTAGTATTTCTACTGTCGCTTAAATAACATCGCTGATCTGCAGGTGTTTAGTTTTTGATTCAATTGGCTGTATAGCAAGGTTTGTGCTAATCTATAATTCTTTAAAAACCTATTAAAACGGCTATTGCAATAAATAAAGCCGATATTAGCATCAGCTGCAAAAATAAAGGAAGCATAAAGCGTAACCATTTTTCATAAGGAATATGGGCTAAACTAAGCATAGCCATTAATATGCCCGATGTAGGTATAATGGTGTTTGAAAAGCCATCGCCTGAGGTAAACGCCAACACAGCAGTTTGCCTGCTCAGACCAAGAACATCCGAGATAGGAGCCATCAAAGGCATGGTGACAGCCGCCTGACCAGATCCTGAAGGAATAAAGAAGTTAAGGATGCTTTGAAAGATAAACATGCCTTCGGCAGCCATAACTTTGGGTAAATGGCTGATTGTACCTGAGATATAATAAATAATGGAATCCATGATTTGACCATCCTCCAGAACTACCTGAATGCCCTTGGCAAATCCTACTACCAATGCAGGGACCACCATTTCTTCCATTCCCTTAATAAACGATTTATTAGCCTCATGAATAGATAATCCGGATAAAAAAACGGCTATGATGCCTATTAATATAAATCCACCGGACATCTCGGCTAACCACCACCCTTTGGTTTGAATAAAATAGATCATCAAAACAAAAATAAGGGCACTCGAAAGCACAATCATCAGGTGTTTTCGGTTTAAACGCTCTTTTTGCTGGTATATAGACTCCAAATCAAGGGGCATATTGTATAAAAGTGATTTTTCGGGATGTAGTCTTATTTTGCGACCATACCTGAGTACGTATAGTAAGGTAGTGCTAATGCAGACCACAAAAAACACCATTCTGAAAAGAATACCGCTACCTATTTGAACCTGAGCAATACCTTGCGCTATTTGTACAGTAAAGGGATTGGTGGTGGCGGCAGCAAAACCTACCGATGACGACAGATAAATCATAGATAATCCATAGATGCGATCATAACCAAATTTATTGGATACCAATAGAAAAATGGGTACCAGTGGAATAAGCTCTTCTCCCATACCTATGGTCGATCCACCTAAACCCAGCGTAATCATAATAACAATGGTTAGTATGGGGCCTGAATTGGAATACCTATTTACCAGCGCCTGAATCACAGCGTTTATGGTTCCTGTTTTCTGAAGAATGCCAAATACACCTCCAATAATAAAAATCAAAAAGATGATGGAAGAGGCACTTTCCATACCCAGAGGAATGGCTGATAAAAATCCGATGAAACTTACTGGTGTGGCCTTGTCTTTTACTTTATCACCAAGCAATATGCTGTTCAAAGAGATGTGTTTTTCTATGTGCTTATAGCTGCCAGGAATCACAACCGTTCTCTCTATCGATCCAACGGTTTGTTTTTCACGCTCATAAAATCCTGATGGAATGATATAGGTAAGCAGACTACAAAAAAGAATAACACCTGTTAGTAAAACAAAAACATGAGGAATCCTTATTCGCAAGCACTTAAAAATTTTCATATCTGTAAATTTTATTCCGTTAAATCTCAATACAAGGGAATAATAATAATAAAATTAATTGTAAAACGCATGTTCAGTTAACTATAGGTATCCTGACTAGAAATCTACATCTGTCTTTACTTTAATCAGCTGATGGGTTACTGGGTGGGTAAATTCCAGGAATTCGGCATGCAGATGCAAGCGGTTATCTTTTTTTCCATATAAATCGTCCCCAACAATGGGGGTGTTCAATCCATCAGGATGGGCGGCATGAACCCTGAGTTGGTGGGTTCGTCCTGTAAGGGGGAAAAAGTGAACTCTGGTTTTGCCGTTTTTTCTTTCCAATACTTTAAATTTTGTTTTGGCAGGTTTGCCATAATCGTAACAGACCAGTTGCCGGGGTCTATCATCTAAATCAACACGCAAAGGTAGTTCAATAAAACCTTCGTCAGCTTCTACTATTCCATCGAGCAAAGCCACATACCTCTTTTGAATGCTTCTGTCAAGAAATTGCTGTTGTAATATTTTATGGGCTTCCTTATTTTTAGCTACTAAAATTAAGCCCGATGTGGACATGTCCAGTCGATGCACCAATAACGGACCTGTAGCATCGGGATATTTTTGCTGCATCCTAAGCCATACAGAGTCTTCAGTTTCCTTGCCCGGAACCGAAAGAAATTCTACCGGCTTATTCACAATCACAATATCATCATCCTCAAAAACGATCTTAAGATCTTCGTTATTTATCGTAGGATTTTGAATCGGATTATCATCTACCATCAGTCCTTGAAGCATATGGCCCAATATAGGTTCGCATTTACTTCGGCAGGATGGATAGAAGTAGCCATGTTTACGGATTTCGGACTTAGGCGACTGTCCCCACCAGAATTCAGCCATTGCAATGGGTTTGAGCTTGTTGTCATAGGCATATTGCAGCATTTTAGGCGCAGCACAGTCGCCGGCACCAGCAGGGGGTACTTTTTGCGCTGTGTGGGAAAATATAGTGCCTACATCAATGGTATCACCCTTGAAATTTAAAAACTGATATTGATCAAAGAGTTTTTGTTGAAGTGCTGCAGAACGTTTTTTTCTTTCTTCTTTTAGTGAATTTATTTTTTTCTGGTACTCATTTAGCGCTGTCTGTGTTTGTGCAATCTGTTCCCTCCAATGATTACGCAGTTGTTTAAAATCATATTGATGTTTTAAACTCTCCTGTTTAAGCTTTTCGGTCAACAGCAAAAAGTCTTGTTCCTCAAGTTCATCCTTTGCCTTGTCTCTGTGTGTTTTCCGAAGTTCCTTAGCCTTTTTCATAAAATGACGGTAGTCCTGCAGTTCCTTTTCTGATTTGCTCAGATAATTCTGATACAGATCTTGGCAGGCTATATAATCTGAAGCATTTTCCAGAACCTTAATTTGATGATTAATGGCACTGATTTGGTCTTCCTCTTTCCTGAAAAAACCATTTTTATTAAGTAGGTCGTAAATGGGAGGAACAAAGCCGGGCAGTAGGTTAGTACCTGCCAGCTTACCACTAAAAGCGGCTAGGTAACCCAATTCACCATTTTGTTTTAAAACCACCATTACACCAAACATTTTACCAATATTTGTACCTTCTACATGGTGATCAATACCAAAATCGTGTTGCCAATCTTGTTGAGTCAACAAATGCTCCTGCAGTTCTTGCGAGGCAATGACACACAAGGGATGTGGCTCGTAATAAAAAGGATAAGTGAATTTTTCTGGTATCTCAAGATGTGAAATTGGCTGCTTAAAACGGTTAAAACAGTTTTCGATGGAATTGCTTGGGTTCATTCAATAATGTTGAAAAAATATGTGCAAAATTACAAAGCTTTGTGGTAAACGCACCATGTTTTTTATTTATTCTCTTTTTCTATTCATTAAGTTTTAACTATATTACCTATAATTGAAATTAAATGATGAATTTTACACCATTACAATATGTTGGATTATAAACAGATTAAAACTATTGGGATATGGAAAGATTAATTTATGGTCACATAGTTGATATTCAGATGTACAAAAGTATTCTGGAGAAAGAGGGTATTAAATGTTTCGTTAAAAATGAATTTGAACAGGCTGCCAATGCTGGTTTTGGAGCAGGCTTACCCGGAAATGCTGATTTATTCGTTGATCAGGCGGATTTTAAAAAGGCCGAGGATCTGATTAATTCACTGAATGAAAACGATAAGTTATAGGAATTTCGCCATTTTTTGGCGAAATTCCTTCTTAAGCTATCTACAAAACAATAGTTGCTCTTGTGTTTATTCTCTTTCCTTAAAAATATTATTTTTTGTGGAGTTTCAATGATTGTTATATTGCCCGATTGAGCTGCCCGAAACAAAAGTTTGCCTATATTCATTGGTTAAAAACTCTTTTTAAGCTGTTTTTTTATAATTCTACCCTTTTTTATTTTCACTTATTCCTTGATAGATTAAGCTTTAAGAATTTAAGTTTGTATTTTTGTGCATCACATTAAAAAATATGGCATGAAGCATTTTCTACCCCCGAAAAAAATAAATGATAATAAGTATTATCTGTTAATTGGTATGGTGATGTTGTTTTTTTCATTGAAAACATCTGCACAATACAAGCAAATGGCATCCAGTGCTGAGTCAATAACTGTAATTAGTGAAGACTTTGAAGATGATAGTTATGAAGATGACTGGACGATTATTACTACAGAAGGAGATCGCTATTGGAGCAATTATACTTATAGCGATAATAGTTATATGCAGATGAATGGCTATGATTCGTCTGCTTCTTCCTCAAAGGACTTTGTATCTTATTTAATATCACCTGTCATTGATTTTGATTTATATGATAATGAGGTGCTAACCTTTGGTACTAAAAATGGTTATTATACCAATACCACTTTATCAGTATGGATCTCTACCGATTTTGATGGTTCGGATGTTGAAAATGCTACCTGGACAGCACTTTCTGCTGCCATATTAGATGAAACAGATAATGCTTCAGGTTATTCCGATGGATTTACCAGCTCTGGAGAATTGGATTTATCCTCTTATGACGGAAACGGTTATATTGCTTTTAAATACGATGGTAATAATACTACGGAAACAAGCACTTATCAGGTCGATGATTTTGTGCTAGTCGCTGAGGAGATAAGCTTTAGCGGAACGCTTTCATCAGATGTTACCAATGATCAACTTAGCTTTGATTATGTAGATTATGGCAGTGAGAGTAGTGTAATCACTTATTCCTTATCTTATACTGGTGTAAGCAGTGATATAGCAGTAAGTACAGGCTCTGATTTTTATCTATCAAGCGATGGTATTACCTGGTCCCAGGATTTAACTATCTCTGTTACAGAAGATGGAAGTAGCGATGTAATGGTTAAATATGTACCTTCTGAAAACTATACCATAGGACCAGAATCTGAAATAGAACACAGAACGAATGATGCTGCCACCTATCAGATTGCCATATCGGCAAACGGAACCATTGTACAGCAGGATGCCGATACCTTAGATAAAGACCTCACGTTGGATATTGTTACCTGGAACCTGGAGTGGTTTGGTTCCCCTTCCAATTCAAGCAGTACTTCAAGTTATACCGCGCAGTTGGAATATGTAAGCGAAAAGATAGTTGAACTGGATGCTGATATTTATGCTTTGCAGGAGGTGGTGTCGGATGATGTCAATGGCGATTTTTTTGAACCTCTGCTGGATGCCTTAAATGAGCTTGCCGGAGAAAATCAATATCAGGGTGTGCTGTCTGAATATTACAGCTTTTATTTTACCAGTGCTTCCTCCGACTATCCGGCTCAACGGACTTGCTTTATCTATAATACCAGCTCCATCAGTAATATTGAGTCATTCTCTCTGTTTAATGATGTATACAATGGTAGTTCAACCTCCTCCATTGAGGGATACACAGGTACAGCATCTACTTTTTGGGTGAGTGGACGTTTACCTCAGTATATGCAGGTTATTGCCACTGTTAATGGCCAAAGTGATGTGATTGATATGGTGAATATACATGCCAAATGTTGTTCTGGCTATGAAGATCGTCGTGAAGCAGATGCTACTTATTTATATGATCAGATAGTGAGTGATTATTCAGATGATAATGTGATTATTTTAGGCGATTATAACGATGGGGTGAGCGATGATGATCCTTATACTACCTGGTACGAGAATGACAATGAGAATTTTATGCATGTAGCAGGTGAGGAGAGTGGTATAGATCATATTTCTGTATCCAATGAATTATATACTGAGTATTATTCATTATCAAATGGAGAATACTCCGAGAGCGTTACCATCTCCGATCACGATCCGGTTATGATCCGGTTATTGCTTGACTCAGATAAGAGTTCACAATCCATTACACTTACTGATATAGATGATCAATTAGTGACTTCCAGTGTTCAGTTAAGTGCAACTGTATCTTCTGGTTTAACGCCTGAATATATCGTAGTAAGCGGTGATGCAAGTCTGGATGATAACGATGAGCTTACTTTTAGCGCAGGAGGAGAAGTGATTGTGCAGGCTATACAAACCGGTAATGATGAATATGATCCTGCTTTTTCAAATCTGGTATCCTTTACCGTAAGTAAGTTGGAACAAACTATCACCTTTGAGCCTATTGATGATAAAATAGTTGGCGATGATGATTTTGAGTTGGTAGCCAGTGCCAGTTCCGGATTGGATGTGACCTTTGAAGTGGTGACAGGGGAGGTAAGTATTGATGGTACTACAGTAAGTATCCTGGATGCCGGTGATGTTACTATTAAAGCAGTTCAGGAAGGCGATGATACCTATGAGGCTGCAGAAGCTACACAGAGCTTTTTAATAGAGGATAAAGATGGTATTGAAGAGGATTTTGCAGAACAGGTACTTATTTATCCTAATCCAGCTTCTGATTATGTGATTGTTGAATTGCCTGACAATACTCTTAAAACACTCGAGCTGATAAGCTTAACTGGAGCTGTTGTTAAAACACAGCAGGCTTATAGTAAAGCAGAGATTAATGTGGGTAATTTACCTTCTGGTTTGTATTTTATTCAAATTACCTCAGGCGATATTACCATTGCCAAAAAAATTCAGGTAAAACGCTAAAATTATTCCTATCCGAAGACTAATCCTTTGATCTCTTCGGATAGGATTTTTTTCTTATTTTCCTTTTTTTGAAATATTCTTGCACCGACCGCAAACGGTTGAAATCTGAATAAGGCATAAAAACTCCTTGAATAGCCTTTAGGTAAAGGTTTTGAGAGCTTGGTGATATTGCTATCTTTGAGCTTGTTAAATCAAAATTTTTACAAATGATAAAGAAAATCTTACCATTTTTTGCTGTTTTATTGCTTACATCATCTTGTTTGCAAAAAACGCCATTGAAAACAGCCCAGGAACCCGCTCCTTTTGTATGGGGTAATGCCAATGTATATTTTTTACTCACCGACCGTTTTAAAAACGGTGATACTACCAATGATATTCAATTTGATAGAACCAAAGAAACAGGCGTGTTGCGTGGTTTTATGGGGGGTGATTTTAAGGGAATCATCGAAAAAATTAATGAGGGCTATTTTACCAACCTGGGGGTTAATGCGCTTTGGTTTTCTCCTATTGCTGAACAAATTCATGGCTCAGTGGATGAAGGTACAGGAAACACCTATGGTTATCATGGTTATTGGGCTAAAGATTGGACACAAATAGATCCAAACTGGGGAACAGAAGAGGAATTTGCCAAATTGGTTGAAGCAGCCCACAGTAAAGGAATACGAATAGTAATGGATGTGGTGATTAACCATACTGGTCCTGTTACTGAAAAGGACCCTATGTATGGTGATGACTGGGTGCGTACTTCTCCAACTTGTACATATGATACATACAAAAATACGGTAAGCTGTACGCTGGTCGAAAATCTTCCGGATGTAAAAACAGAGAGCGATCAGGAGGTTGCTTTGCCAGAAGTGCTGCTGGAAAAATGGGAACAGGAAGGAAGGCTGGAGCAGGAAATGGAAGAGTTGAATGCTTTTTTTGCCCAGACAGGATATCCTCGTGCTCCCCGTTTTTATATCATGAAATGGTTGACCGATTTTGTTAAGAAATATGGGGTAGATGGTTACCGTATCGACACGGCCAAACATACCGAAGAATCTATTTGGTCAGAATTGGATGTCTTGGCTAAAAAAGCCTTTGCTGAATGGAAAGAAGCTCATCCTGATCAGCTTATGGATGATAATGAGTTCTATACAGTGGGAGAGGTGTATAATTATGGTATTTCCTCGGGCAGACAGTTTGATAATGGGGGTATTATGGTTGATTATTTTGCCAATGGTATGGATGCCCTAATCAATTTTGAGCTTAAATCAGAGGCAGATCAACCTTACGACTCTATATTCAGTAAGTATGGTGATCTTTTGGCTCACGAACTCGAAGGTAAGTCTGTATTAAATTATATGACTTCGCACGATGACTCGCATCCTTACGACAAAGACAGGGAGAAGGCATATAGAGCAGCAAATGTACTTTTATTGTGTCCTGGAGCCGCACAGCTATATTACGGCGATGAAACCAATCGCGACCTTACTATTGATGGGACTATAGGAGATGCCACGCTACGTTCCTTTATGAACTGGGACGATATTGAAAGTAATACCGTGGTTAACAATGTAGCTACCAAAGATCTGCTGATTCACTATCAAAAACTAGGACAATTCAGGGCTCAAAATCCTTCTGTTGGAGCTGGTTTGCACACCCAATTATCTGCTGATCCTTATGTGTTTAAAAGAGAGTTTACGAAAGAAGATTACATCAATAAAGTTGTTGTAGGACTGGATTTAAATAAAGGGGCGAAAGTAATTGTTGTGGGAGATACCTTTCAGGAAGGAATTATTCTTACCGATTATTATTCAGGCAATACCGCTAAAATTAAAGATGGTAAAGTAAAATTGAATACCCCATATAATATAGTTTTACTTGCCCTGTAAATAGTATACTTCTGATAAAAAATATTCCTAAGTCACACCGGTCTTTAACAATTCCGGTGTAGCTTAGGAATTTTTGTTTTTAGCTGTTAATAATAACAAGCTAAAAAATATCATTCTTGATTTTTTGTGATTGTTGGTAAGCTTAAATTATACTTAATAGCCAGCAAACGAATGGCAATAATGGAGAGAATAGTGGTTGTTTGTGAAAAATAAATATTTACATTCCAATGATGTAATATTAAATAAATACTTCCTCCAACAATGCAAGCTGTTGCATAAATTTCCTTGTGAAAAATAAGGGGTAAATCATTACAAAGGGTATCCCTGATAATTCCTCCAACTACAGCTGACGACAAGCCCATAACCATACTTATTGGTGCACTTAAGCCAAAGAGCAAGGCTTTGTCAATACCAATAATGGTAAATACCCCAATTCCTATGGTATCGAATAAAAACAGAGTTTGTTTAAGCTTTAAAATATGCTTGTAAAAAACAAAGGTAAGAACCACAGAAGATAGAATAATAATGAAATAATCAATATTCTGTATCCATGTAACAGGTGTATTACCCATTAATAAATCGCGAATGGTTCCACCTCCAATAGCCGTAATAAAACCTATAAAAGCTGAACCAAATAAGTCCAGCTTCCGTTCGTTAGCCGATAGTGTTCCACTGATAGCAAAGGCACAGGTACCGGTATAATCAGCAATATCTAAAAAATTCATTGAATAGTTTTAATATTGCGCAAAAGTATATGTTTTTACTCAATTAATTATGCTACACGAACTTTCTTACTTAAATTTTCTTCACTAAAAGTGGCTATTTTTCTAATGTAAGAGATAATAGATGCTAGTTCTTCATCATTAGGAACGGTTAATGGAGCCACATCCAGTGAGCAGAAGGCTTGAAAGGAATAAATATACTTAGCTCCTTCAAGTAATTCATCATTAAGCTTAAATAATGATTTTCCTTCCTGTAACATTCCACCTAGTGAAGTAGACGCTGGAATATAATCGTAGCTGAGCAGCAATCCAAGAAGCAATCGCTCTCCTGCAAGTACCGAAAGATTAAAAATAAATTCATTGTCGAAAACTCCTTTTTTAACACTAAGCTTTTGACAGGTATCAAAATAGGATTTTCCTTCATCGAAATAAAACTTCCAGTCTTTTTCAACGTCTTGCCAATGTTTTAATTCCATGATATCATTTTTTGTATGGAATACATCTTGTCTTAGTGGTAGTTAGATAGGATGAAATCCAAGAGTGAATAATTAAACATCATTTGTCAGAGTGTCAAAGGTATTAATTAATAATTAATACAAGCCATTTTAATTGCAAATTGTAATTAAAAAGAGTGAAAATACTTTAAATCATTATTGAAATAAAGAATAGACCAGGCTTAAACGTAGTTATTATAACGAAATCACCCCTTTTATCTGACTGGCTTTAGCTGTCACTTCAATAATATCTTCTGCACTTTTCATACTGGCCTTGCAGGTCACCGATACATATTTTAAATTTTTGGTGTGCTTAAAGGAAACCTGTCCATGTTTTGGTAATAAGTCTTTTATTTCATCCACTTTTCCATGTTCATTGGGAACTATAAACTTAAACATATAAAGCAGTGGCCATTTCTTGTTTTCCTTGAGTTTTGCTAATAATTTCTGATATTCTTGCATTGCTAAGCTGTTTTTTGAAAGCACAAAAATAACTTTTTATTTTTTCATTAAACCATAGTAATAAATTACAGGCTCAGTATTTTTAAGAATATTGCAGAAAACCTTTAAATAGGCAGACAAAGAGATCGCATCATATTAATTTTAATTCATTGTGTTTCTCAAATCGCATTTTGTTTATTACTTGCCTCTTGCATTGGATTATCATTAAACCCAGCCTAAATGAGCGGGATTTAAAATGTGACATAACGATAGTTTTAAATCTTGAATGATTTTATCAATGGCAAAAAATAACACTTCATTCCAGTATGCTAACTTTTATTTAGATGATTTTTGTTATTAAAACATACCAAAGCTTTGCTTTTCTTTTCTTTGTTTTTGTAATCATTAAAACTTTGTTTATCCAATAAAGCTTTATTAATTTCGTTATCGAGTTTAAAGTATCTTATAAAGTGAATTATTAAAATTAATATTTATACACATGATTAAAATTAAACTATTACTGGTGTTTGTAATGATTTCCGGAGTTATGTTGGCACAAAGCGGAAAAGCACCTTTGTCGCAAGGAGAATCGCAATTAAATTTTGGCTTAGGATTTAACTCCGAGGGCTTTCCTATGTATGGAGGTATTGAATTTGCAGTACATGATGATGTAACCATCGGACCACAAGTAAATATTGTTTTAGATGATGATGATGCCAGAATATCTTTTCATGCCAAAGGGGATTACCATTTTAATCGTTTATTGGATGTAAGCGATGAATGGGATGTATATGCTGGAGCTAATGCAGGTATAAATGTGGGGGATGGAGATGTATTGCAACTGGGTATTCAAATGGGAGGCCGCTGGTATTGGAGCGATAAATGGGGCATTAACCTTGAGTTTGGTGGTGGAAATACTTTTCATACTACTTTGGGGGTAAGTATGAAGCTTTAAACTCACTGCAAAACTCGTTATAAAGAGTTAGAATGGATTGCTATACGGATAAAACCGTGAGTAATCCATTTTTTTATGCCCGTGTAAATGTTCATTCTTTCCTAATTCCGGAAGATGCGGGTGGTATTAAAACAAAAAAAACCATCCGAAATTCATCGAATGGTTTTCATTGAGCGAAAGACGGGGATCAAACCCGCGACCCTTAGCTTGGAAGGCTAATGCTCTATCAGCTGAGCTACTTTCGCTTATAAGCTTAATAAATATTTTTATACATTCTATGAGCCAATAGAGGGAC
>JBFHKL010000033.1:0-22930 GCA_041595375.1 Saccharicrinis sp. | reverse complement strand
TCCTGATAAAAATCCCATACGGTTTCAACAACTTCCTCTACTGCTTGTAGAAACTCATCTTCTCCGGGATTCTTCATCCTTACAGTATCTATGAACTCTTTTATTTTAGCATCCATGGTAAATACTTTTATAGATTTTTTTTAATTGTTAAGTCAAAATTAGATATTCTACGCTATCCTATTTATGACTTTTAGCAAGTTATTGCTTTTTTTATTTCAAATTTAATATCCATTACCTATCAATTCATTACAACACTAAAAACCATAAGCAACAACCAATTTGTGACTTCTGTCACAAACATATACGCATCCTACTTACGATTTAAAAGCACATACCCTTTTTTTAAGTTTAAAAAACGCTGAATGAACTGTATTATTTAAGACGGCTTGAAATTACAATTAATAAGTATACGTCCAACTTTATTTTTATTAAACAATGCTTTTTTTTTCAGTGAAGCGAACGTATTTCGACAAAACAGGTCTATATTTTTAAATCCTAAATAAATTTACATTACCTTGATTTACAATATTTTTACCACGCACTACTCCATATTTTATTTGTATATTTAGTATTTACAACAGAATATAAGTTGCTTTGGGATATGCTCTGAAACGTAAACTCAAAAAAAATGAAAAACATACTTCTTTTGTCAATATCCTTGACACTCCTTATTGGCTGCCATCCTAAACAATCTTATATATTAAAATCACCCAATACATTAAACACGATACACATATCACTACAGAAAAAAAATCTGATCTACAGTATTAACAGTGATTCCATAACCATTATTGAGGCATCGAGAATGGGCATGCTATTGAAAGAATTCGACCTAAGTTCTTTTACTAGCCTTCATATGATTGAACACTCCGTTTGCGACACCTCTTGGGAAACCATATGGGGAGAAAACAAAATGATAGGCGACCACCATGTTCGGGCTCTTTTTGAAGCTTCAAATGCCAAACACAAGCTCCATATAGAAATAAAAACCTTTAACGATGGTATAGCCTTCAGGTATATTATCCCTGAGCAAGGCATGGACAGTTTAAACCTGATGAATGAACTAACTGAATTCAACATAAACAACAATCCAACTTATTGGTGGATTGAAGCAGATTATGACAGCTATGAACGATTATATAAGAAATCGCACATCAATGAAATAGATTCGGCACACACACCCTTGACCGCTAAATTTGACAACTCTAAGTATATAGCCATTCATGAAGCAGCCTTAGTAAACTATGCCTCCATGACATTAAAAAATAACGGAACAGGATTCGAATGCAATCTAGTTCCTTGGCCCGATGGTGTTAAAGTAAAAACTGCACGCACCCTGACGTCACCCTGGAGAGTGATTATCATAGGAGATAATGCGGGGGATTTAATTGAGTCGGATATGATACTTAATCTTAACCAACCCAATAAACTAGAGGATACTGAATGGATTGAACCCATGCGATACATGGGTATTTGGTGGGATATGCACCTACAAACCAAAACCTGGCACGAAGGAGAAAAACATGGAGCAACCACTGACTATGCGATGCAGATGATAGACTTTGCAAGTCTACATGGCTTTAAAGGTTTATTGGTTGAAGGATGGAATACGGGATGGGAAGAATGGCGTAATTGGGATTTTACTAAGCCCTATGCTGACTTTGATATTGAAAAGGTACAGCAGTATGCCATTGAAAAAAACATGACCCTCATCGGTCATCATGAAACAGGAGGTAGAGTAAGTACCGAATATGAACCACAAATGCAAGCTGCCTTTGAGTACTATGCCCAATTAGGTATTAAGGCCGTAAAAACAGGTTATGTTGGCAAAATTGATAACGGTCAATACCATCATGGTCAGTGGATGGTGAACCACTACCAGCGTGTACTTGAAACAGCCGCAAAAGAAAAAATAGCCCTAATAGCCCACGAACCCATCAAAGACACCGGACTACGAAGAACCTGGCCTAATTTTCTGGCACGAGAAGGAGTACGCGGACAAGAATACAATGCATGGGGCAATCCTTCAAATCCAGCTGAGCATACCACTATTATTCCTTTCACAAGAGGCCTGGCAGGACCAACTGATTTTACGCCAGGAGCCTTTAGAATGACTCTTGAGGAATATCGTGGAGAGAATTTTTCCAGTCGCATTCCTACAACACTAGCTAAGCAACTGGCCTTATATGTGACCATTTATTCTCCCGTTCAAATGGCTTGCGACCTCCCTAAACATTATCAAGAGCATATGGATATGTTTAAATTTATTAAAGACGTACCTGTTGATTGGGAAACATCGAAGGTGATTCATGCTGAGATTGGAGAATACCTGACCATTGCCCGTAAAGACAGAACCTCGGATAATTGGTATTTGGGTTCAATCACCAATGAAAATGGCAGAACATTAAATCTTGAACTTAACTTTTTAAATAAAAACCAAACCTACAAGGCTATCATATATAAAGATGGTGAAAATGCAGATTGGAAATCAAACCCTTACGAATATAATATAGAATCGATGACTGTTGACTTTTCAAAAACCATGGAATTAAATTTAGCTCCTGGTGGCGGATGTGCCATTGAATTTATCGCCTTGCAAAAAGGCGAATTGTAAGAATCAAACTAAGCATAAAAACCCCTTTTATATACAAAAAATAATTACCCTGAAAAAATCATAAAGCATGAAGAAATATATTTATTTAATCATTATGTCAGCTATTTTGGGATGTACAAAAGATACCGGAAAAATATATGAGAACAAGGATTTTACTGTTTTTAAAAATAAAGTTACTCAAGGTAAGTTTAGCGCTCAAGTATTGCCTGATGGCTCCATGACCAGCAACTATAAAAGTCCGGCCAATAACCCTGTAAAGCGAACCATTGAGGTAAAGTTCAGCATCAATCAAAAAGATAACGAACTCCCTTTTGCTACGAATCATCAGATAGTCATCCAACCCAAAGACGGTCACTATACAGCTCCTGTCATTACCTTTGGCAAACAATTTATAGATCCCCAGGCAGGTATTGAAGAAGTTCTGGAACCAGATACCGAAATCACAATAAAACTAGATATGCGATCTGTTTTCGATAGCTTTAAGACGAAAGGATTTTACATTGATTTGAATGGCGAGAAAATCACCCAGGAAGACTTTAAAGGTATTTATTTGGCCGGAAACATTGTACCCTTAAGTTTTGATTTTGAAAATCTAGGACAGGATGTTCAACTAACCGATGAAGATGACGATCATATTTTTGAAATCACCTTAAAAATAAACACCTATGATCCTGACCGTTTTATAAAACCTTCATGGAAATTATCTCAAGACATATCGGCTTATCCCCAGTTAAAAACAGACATTCCTCTCCTTCAGTCTCTTTACAATATGGCTTTGGAAGAAACTGTGCTTCTCAGTGAAAAAGACGGGACCTTTAGAACAGGAGCAAAATGGGCAGGTGTTTGGACACGTGACGTAAGCTATGCCATTGTTTTAGGAATGGGCATGACCGACAGACAGAGAGCCCGAACTTCGTTGCTGAGAAAAGTAAAAAACAAGAGAATCATACAGGATACCGGTTCAGGAGGCGCCTGGCCTGTTTCGTCAGACAGAACAACCTGGGCACTGGCAGCCTGGGAAATATATCTGCTATCAGGTGACGAACTATGGCTAGAATACACTTATCAGATCATACAAAACACCATAGAGGACGACCGAAAAATAGTATACAACAAGGCCACTGGTCTTTATCGGGGAGAGTCGTCGTTTTTAGACTGGCGCATCCAAACTTACCCTCGCTGGATGGACAATATTGATATTTACCAGTCGCAAAATCTAGGTACCAATATGGTACATTACAAAGCACTGGTTATCCTTTCTGACATGGCAAAATTGCAAGGTCTGAATGACGATGCTATAAAATATAGCAGCTGGGCAGAAAAATTAAAAAAGGCCATCAATGAGAAACTATGGAATAAGGAAAAAGGATACTATATACAATATTTATATGGTCGGGATTATTTGCTAAGTTCTCCAAAATCAGAGGCTCTGGGAGAAGCTTTCTCAGTATTGTTTGGTGTAGCAGAAGACCAGGCTTATCAGGTAATAGCAAATACGCCCGTAGTGAGCTATGGCATACCTTGTGTTTACCCCCAGATACCCAACATGCGCCCTTATCACAATAATGGCATCTGGCCTTTTGTCCAGGCTTTTTGGAATATGGCTGCTGCAAAAACAGGCAATGGGACAGCATTGGAACATGGCTTAGGCTCCTTTTACCGATCTGCATCCTTGTTTTTAACCAATAAAGAAAATATGGTTGCGGAAAATGGTGATTTCATGACCGCTCTGAACTCTGACCGACAACTTTGGAGCGTGGCTGCCAATCTGGGACAGGTCTACAAAATTTTATTTGGCATTCATCTGACCGCTCACAACACCCTCGAATTTAAGCCTACCATCCCTTCCTCGTTAAAGGGCAAAATGGAATTAAGCAACTTAAAAATAAGAGACAAAGAACTAAGCATCAGGATCAACGGCTATGGCAACCAAATTAAGACTTTTAAAATAGACGGTAAAACATCAGATGATTATGTCCTCAATCTTACAGGCGAAGGCAGACATCTAATTGAAATTCAAATGGCCAACAATGAGCTAAAAGGACAAGTCAATTTGCAGGATAATAGGTTTCATTTACCAACTCCTCAGGTGCAACTCTCGCTCTCTAAAATAGAGTGGGATAGCATAAATGGTGCTGTTGCCTATGAAGTATATAAAAACGGATCATTACTAACAAAAATGAGTGATTCGACCAGACTCACCATTGAACCAGGAAACAATGAATACAGCGTAAGAGCTATAGATGCCAGAGGGGATGTTTCGTTTTTTAGCGAACCAGTATGCCAAATTAACAATAACCACAAATATACAAGTATGAGGGAATACGCCCGCGATAAAAATATATCGATAAACGACGCTCCTTCTAATATGATTGAATTAAGCAAAACAAAGAACACGAAGCTCACATGGCAGATGAATATCAATACCGAAGGCGAATACATTCTTTACTTTGATTATTCAAACGGCAGTGGCCCCTGGAATACCGACAATAAATGCGCTACAAGAACACTTTGGGTGAATGGAGTAAAAACAGCCCCCATTGTAATGGCACAAAGAGGATCAAATGAATGGGGCAATATTGGTCAAACAAACCGAATAAGTATTCCTCTCCACCAAGGGATCAACCATTTCATACTAAGCTATGAACCAGAAAATGAAAATATGAATACCGCAATAAACACTGCTCTTTTGGGTAATATGACTATACTCAAGAAATACTAATAGTTATGTTGGCTACATTTAAAACAGGCAATTGAAGTATGCTTTTTTACCTAATATTCAGCCAAATCATTTTTACTGACTATAAGGGAATTTGCAAAAGAAAAATAAAACGACGAGCCTTTGCCCAATGCAGAAGACACCCACATAGCTCCACCTAATAACGAAACAATCGATTTGGAGATATTTAATCCCAATCCCATCTCTACATTGTCTGTTTCGTTATTTTGAGTGTGCCTATTATAGTTCTCAAAAATAAACGACTGATCACTCTTTGCGATACCAACACCTGAATCTATAACATAAAAAACCAACCTGTCATTTTCGTCATAACAACCAAACTTAACAAATCCCTGGTCAGTATATTTAAATGCATTACTAATGAGGTGCCCTAATATCATTTTAATTTTACTTTCATCAGAACGAATGAAACCAATACCCTCCTTCAAATTTATTTCCATAGATAAAGATACTCGCTCATTCTCAAAGCTTTTATATTGCTGAAATAGACTGTTTATAAGCTGCTTAACATCGAAGGCTGTGTAATTTAAACTTTCAGCTCCCACCTCAAGCAACGACAAATCCATCATTCCATTAACCGTAAGTAGCAAATCCTGGGTGCTTTTTTCAATAATTTGCAGATATTCAATCTTATCTTTCACACTAACATCCTGTTCTTTAATCAATTCAATAAACCCTAGAATACCATTTATTGGCGTTCGTATTTCATGAGAGATATTTCTAATGAAAACATTTTTCAACAAGTCAGTTTCCTGCGCTTTTCTTTCGGCATTTCTTAATTTTTTAAGATAACCACGTAAAAACAAAAATAAAAATACTGCAGTAACTAACACAAAAAACCACCCTTTATAGGTTTGCATAGTAGTAAGCAGCTGTTTGTCGGCCACAAAAAAATTAAGAACCTGATCAGAAAATAAAATCCAGAGACCTCCAATCAATAAATACGTAATGGAAACTTTATATTCAAACTTTAAACTATACGACATTGCTAACTTATATCTAATGGTGCTTTTGACTGAATATGTAAATAACAAATCTATAAAACATTCGTTCAAAACCATCAATATAAATAAAAAACACTATTTAGCAGATACTTATAGTCTTTTTTTAGTAAATTTATGCAACAAACTTTAACCAAAACTATCATGACTGTACTTACCCATACCAATGTATCCTTTAATTTTTTAAAGGGATCCACTGAGTTTTTAAACATCGTACTGGAAAATATAAATAGTTGCGTATTGCTTTTAAACAATAAAATGGAATTAATATCATTTAATGATGCTATTTCAACTATATTTCCCAGAACTAAAAACACCAATCTCAATTATAAACGCTGTGGTGAAGCTATCGGATGTGCTTATCAAATTGAGGAGGCCACGGATTGTGGAAAAACATCACATTGCAAAAACTGTGAACTTCGAACGAATGCCATGTCGTCATACTTGGACAATACCGTTAGCTATAAAAAGAATATCATCCGACCTTTTTATAATGATAAAAACGAAAAAATATATTGCCATCTCCAATACACCACACGTTCATTCACCTTTCAAAATGAGAAATATATATTGATGCTAATAGAAAGCATTCATAATGATACAAAATAGAGATATTATTCGGAGATTTAAATATAAATCTCCGAAATAGTCTTGTGTTATTGTCGTTCATTACACTACACTGAGCCAATATTCAGCAGAAAAGAATTTTTTAGCCTTTTTGTCTTTAAGTTCAAATCCCAATTGTTTTTTTTCTGCTGAATACCTTTACTTTGACCCGATATTACCTTAAGGATATTTCGTGTGTTAACATTTCATTTCCAATGATCACATAGCCTGTTCCGAAGGATTTCGGAATAATAATTCCTGTGAAACCCAGATAAGGCTCATTTCAGTATACAATCGGTATTATAAGCCTTTAGTTTTTTATTTGTATAACCAGCCTATGATATAATGCGGGTAAAAATCGGCGAATATGCACCATAAGCAATTCCTTATTCCCTACCAATATTTCCTTTTTATCCTTCTTAATAGCCTTCACTATTTGCTTAGCACATTTTGGAGCTTCCATACCATTGGCCTGCCCATCGTCCATTTTATTATATGACTTACCACTCTCGGTAAGAGCCTTCAAGGATATATTCGTCTTTATTCTTCCCGGGGAAACAATGGTCACCTTCACATTATCCTTGTAGATCTCAGCTCTTAAGGATTCAAAGAAACCCTGTACTGCATGTTTAGATGCGGCATAAGCTGTTCGCCAGGGAAAACCAAACTTACCCGAGATACTACTAATGACCACCACATGTCCTACCTGCCTTTTTAGCATATAAGGCAATACTGCTTTAGTTAAAGCCACCACACTAAAAAAGTTAAGCTCCATAATACTCCTATCGTTTTCAAGAGGAGTATCCTTTGCTAATGAACGTTGACTTCTACCAGCATTGTTAATTAAAATATCTATTGTTTGGGTTTGCTCTACTACATCCTTAACAAGCCTATCAATACCATCCACATATGCAAGATCCATTGGCTGTACCCAACACTTAGAAGTATGCAACAAACACTTGGCTTGCACCCTGTTAAGTTCTTGCTTATTGCGTGCAGTTAACACAGGAAAAGCTCCTTCCTGAGCAAAGGCATACGCCATCTCTTCACCTATTCCGGAAGAGGCTCCTGTAATCCAAACCACTTTTCCTTTCAAATTTTTCATGCGTTTCAATTTCTCTTTTTTCGGGTCACTCCGAGCTCACAAATAAACTTAATTTCCTAATTCAATACTAACTGTTATGCAACAGTTATGTATGATTATTTCTATTGTTTGAGAATATAGATTTATCAAAATTACCTGCTCAATTTAGCTCTCTTTATTTCTACAATATACTAAAAACTCATCTCTACCCTAAAAACATCACCTGTATATCCATCTTCACAATAACATCATTGATATCATCAATTTATACAAAACATGAACACCAAAGAAAACTTACTCTCTCAAAAACTATATTCTGAATTCTTATTTCTTTCAAAATTGATGAAACATGATCTTTTATAGAGAAACAAGGATCGTTAATTGATTTTATTTAATCAAACAACTGATTTAAATACCTTTGTAAAGGTAATTTTTTATAACCCATTAATTTAAACTACCATAATATGAAAATAAAACAATATCTAACAGGTAAAATAAGATTTACTTACACACTATTTCTTATTCTTGCTATATGTTTTACAACCAGCTGCGACAGCGACGACAGCGATGCTTCTGAGACAACAGGAGATTATGAAGATTTGACTGTTGATAATTACTTAATGATTGCTACGGGACAGGATGTAGCGTACGATGATGATGGTGAAGAAATCAATGTAAGTGAAGGTGATGACTTTTATGGACAAGATGCACATTACTTAAAAGGGGAAACTATGTCGTACGAAGTGTGTGATGATGAAACTACAATATTAGACAACAATACCGGCTTAATGTGGCAAAAAACACCTTCTTCAGAAGGGTTGAGCTGGGAAGAAGCTGAAACTTATTGCGAAAACCTAACGCTTGGAGGATACGATGACTGGAGAATGCCCAGTTGTAAGGAATTATTTTCGATCAGCGATTTTGAAAGCGGATGGCCGTATATTGATACAGACTATTTTGATTTAGCTGTGGAAGTTTCAAAAGATGAGCAGTACTGGGCCAGCGATTATTATGCTGGTGTTACTGTAGAAGGTGGTTCTGATGCTGCTTTTGGTGTAAACCATGTTACCGGACATATAAAACTTATGCTGCTACTGTGAGTGGACAATTTGGTAACTATGTACGTGCTGTAAGAGGCGATGACTATGGTGTAAATGAATATACTAACAATAGCGATAGTACAATTACCGATTCTTCAACTGGTTTGATGTGGGCGCAATATGATAGTGGAGAAGGATTAATTTGGGAAGATGCTTTATCGTACGCTGAAAATTCAACATTAGCAGGTTATACTGACTGGAGACTGCCAAATATCAAAGAACTTCAGGGTATTATTGACTATTCAAAATCGCCAAGTGCCACAGACTCAGAAAATATAGGGCCTGCTATTGACACTGACTATTTTTACTGTTCATTATATACTGGCGATGACAGCAATTACGATGAAGACTATCCTTACTTTTGGTCTAGCACATCCTCCTATTTTAGCACTTCATCACCCGGCTATTATTATGCTTGGTATGTTGCCTTTGGATGTGCAGTAGATGATGACGGTGATGATTTCCATGGCGCTGGGGCAGTTCGTTTCGACACAAAAGATATTGACGGACCAGCAGCTGAAGAAGCTGAAAGATATTACAACTATGTTAGAATAGTTAGAGATATAGATTAAGTAAAAATACATAAAAACAACCTACACATAATTAATGTACCTAAAATAAGTGTAGGTTGTTACCTTTAATTATCTTTATTCAAGATTAAGGCGTATCCCAATATGGTCAAAATAAATAGCTTAAGAATTACAGAATTTTTATTAATTATTCTGGTTTGGATTGTACTCATTGCAGCCCCCTTATTACTAAATTACAATAGCTATACCAATTGGCTGCAAACAATTACACCCATAGAAGTAATTCTTCCATTAGTAATCACATTTATCGTCAATCGCTTTATACTGGTTCCTAATTTCTTATTCAAAAAAAGAACAACAATATACCTAGCGATTGTTACTCTTATGATAGCAACAGTGACAGCTACAAGCTACTATTACAACGACATCATTATCAACATTACCCCTTCTTCACAAAATGAACCTAACTTTATGCATATGCCTCACCAGGAATTCAGCCCCTCCTCTATTTTCGGTCCACCCATGGGAGGACAACCAATGGGAGGACAACTTGGAAATGACATGGCACCACCAATCATGCCCCCTTTTATAAACGTATTAATATTTTCTGTTTTATTGGTAGGTTTTGATACCGGATTAAGAACATCATACCGTTTTATGGAGGCAGAAAAGGAGAAATCGCAGCTTGAGGTAAAGAACGTTCAATCACAATTAGCTTTTCTAAGAAACCAAGTGAGTCCTCATTTTTTCATGAATACACTCAACAATATTCATTCTTTAATTGATATAGATACCGAAGAGGCTAAGGAATCCGTAATTCAACTCTCTAAATTAATGCGTCATCTGTTATATGACTCTGAAATAGATCACATTGATATAGAGAAAGAACTTAATTTCATTGCTAATTATGTAGAATTAATGAGATTAAGATGTTCAAACAAAGTAAAAATAAATTTTAACCAACCTAAGCATATTCCTGCTAAAAAAATTCCACCTTTGTTGTTTACTTCGTATATAGAAAATGCATTTAAACACGGGATAAGTTACCGAGAGAAATCTTATATATATATTACTGTTCTTTGCACTAATGAAGTATTTATACTGGAAGTTGAGAACACAAACCATGCAAAAGTATCGGATAAGAAGTCATCTGGAATAGGCATAGAAAACTCAAAAAAACGACTGGATCTGATTTATGGCAAAGATTACCTTCTTGACATAACAGAAAACGACAAAATATATAAAATTAAATTAACGATCCCATTATGATTAAATGTATAGCCATAGATGACGAACCTTTAGCTCTAAAACAAATTGCGGCCTACATCAGAAAGGTACCTTTTCTTGACCTATCAGAACAGTTTGAGAGTGCATTGGAAGCAATTAGTTATCTACAAGATAACGAAATAGATTTGATGTTTATTGATATTAACATGCCTGATTTGAATGGGATGGATTTTGTAAAATCATTAAACAATCCGCCTAAGGTAATCTTTACAACAGCCTATAGCCAATATGCTGTTGAAGGATTTAAAGTAAATGCTATAGACTATCTGCTTAAACCCATTAGCTTCAATGATTTTTTGTGTTCAGCCAATAAAGCCAAGGAACGACTGTTAAAACCCAGCCATGAAGCTGAATCCGTTAATGGCAATGAGGAGTTTCTATTTATTAAATCGGAGTACAAAATTTTCAGAATCAACTATAGTGATATAAAATATATTGAAGGCATGCGCGAATACTTGCGTATCCATATAGAAAATCACCCCCCGGTAATGGCATTGATGAGCATGAAGAAAATGGAACAATTTCTACCAGACAAGTCTTTTATGCGTATTCACCGATCTTACATTGTGAACCTTAATAAGGTGAAAATTGTGGAACGTTTCCGCATTATCTTTGACGATAAGAATTACATCCCAGTGGGAGATAATTACAAGTCTAAATTTCAGGAGTTTTTGGATAGCAATTTTTTAATTTAAATTCTATATTTCTTTTGTTAAAACACACACTATATAACCACCTGTCAATAAAAACCATCATATACTAACAAGATATAGCTCACATAACTATTTGTAAATAATGCCTTTTGGCCTTAGTCCTCACTATTATCGCCAAAGACCAAAAGTTAAAGCACTATTAAAACATCATGCAAATACTTTATGTACAAAGTAAAAACAGTGCTTATTTTTACTCCAGTAAAATACCAACTGGGCAATGATCAGAACCCATAATCTCATGCATGATAAAGGCATCTTTTATGGATGGCAAAAATAACTCAGTAGCTAAAAAGTAGTCAATACGCCAACCAACATTTTTACCTCTGGCACCTGCTCTGTAACTCCACCAAGAGTAGGCATCTGATTTATCCGGATAGAAATGACGAAAAGTATCCATTAATCCACCCTGAGTATATCTGTCCATGCCGTCAATTTCTGCCTGCATAAAACCTGCCGACTTATTATAATTTGCTTTAGGACGGGCCAAATCAATGGCTTTATGGGCCACATTAAAATCACCACAGGTAATCACGGGCTTTTTACTCTCCAAATTTTTCAAATAGTTAAAGAATGCCTGATCCCATTGCTGACGATAATCCAGACGTTTTAATTCACTGCCTGAATTGGGCACATATACATTTACCAAGTAAAAACGCTCATATTCAAGCGTAAGAACACGACCTTCCGTATCATGTTCTTCTATGCCAATATCTCGGGCAACTGTCAGTGGTTTTATTTTTGAGATAACGGCCGTTCCTGAATAACCTTTTTTTTCTGCTGAATTTGAATACACATGATATCCATCCACTTCCTTTAGTACTTCTGCCACCTGATCATCCTGCGCCTTGGTTTCTTGTAAGCACAATATATCTGCATCTATCTCCTTAAAATCCTTAAAAAAGTCCTTTTTAGCAACGGCACGTAAACCATTCACATTCCACGATATTATCTTCATATTTTAGTATCTTATTTTCTAGTTGAACTATAATAATTTACTTGCCTAGCTGTATGCCCTAAACTAAGTTCAAGCACAAAAGCATCAAAGCCGAAATCACCCTAACAATCAACTCATTACAGTCCTTACACCGAGCAATCACAAAATTATTTTTTGGCCCAACAAGATAATAAAAAGTTTTTTTATGAAATAAAAATAATGATCTAATGCCTTTTCCAGAAACTTGGTGAAAAAAGAATCAGTACAGAAAAGAGTTCGAGGCGTCCCAATAACATCAGAAAAGACAATATCCATTTCCCTGTTTCAGGTATACCTGAAAAATTATTTATTGGGCCCACCACTCCCAATCCGGGGCCTATGCCTCCCATAGAGGTAGCCACTGCACCAAAGGCAGAATCCATATCCAATCCTACGATAGTCATCAATAAACTTCCTACACAAAAAACAACTATATAAAGCACCAAGAAGGCCAGCACCTTATAAATAATATCATGCGAGACCATCTTGTTTCCTATCTTCAAAGGAATGACAGCATTGGGATGACACATCCTTCTAAATTCCATTTTGATGTTTTTAACAAGTATCATATGCCGAAATATCTTAATACCTCCCGAAGTACTCCCCACACAAGCACCACTAAACATCAATAAAAACATAATAAACGTAAGGTAAGGGTGCCATGCGGTATAGTCGGCAGTTACAAAACCAGTACTGGTAATAATACTGGTTACCTGAAACAAAGCATCTCTGAATGATTTTTCAAAGGATTGGTTACTCTGAAAATAAAGGGTAATACCTACACTCATTGAAACCAGGAAAATAACAATTAAATACACCTTAAACTGCGCATTACCTATGAACTTTTTCCAATTGCCTTTCCATGCAAAATAGAATAAGGCAAAATTAGTTCCTGCAAATATCATAAACACAATTATAACATATTGTAGATAGGGCGAATAATTAGCAACACTTGCATTCTTAGTAGAAAAACCACCTGAGGCAATGGTACCAAAGCTATGGCACAAGGCATCGAAAAGCGGCATCCCTCCCAACATTAAAAAAATGGTTTCGGCTATCACCAAAACCATATAAACTCCCCATAAACTTTTTGCCGTACGTGTAATTTTAGGATGTAACTTTTCATTGGTAACTCCGGCCGCTTCGGCATTATACAACTGCATCCCTCCAAAGCCAAAATAAGGTAAAATGGCTACCGCTAACACAATAATCCCCATTCCTCCTATTAAATGGGTAATGCTACGCCAAAATAAAATACCATGCGATAATCCTTCTATATCATTCACTACAGAAGCACCCGTAGTTGTAAAACCCGATATGGTTTCAAAAAAAGCATCGGTAAATGAGGGTATTGAACCGCTTAATAAATATGGTAAACTGCCAAAAACAGAAATCACTACCCAAACCAGGGTAACGATGATAAAACTTTCGCGTTGCAAGAGTTCTTTCTCCACTTTACGGTTAAAGAACCAACAGAAACTACCTGTTACAAAGGTTATCCCAAAGGACATAAAAAAAGCTTCTTTATCACTCTCTCCATAGCAAGCAGAAACACCCATACATAAAAGCATAAACAAGCTTTCAAATACCAATATCAATCCCAGGATATTAAGAATTACTTTTTTATTAAGCATACCACATGAATCTATTAAAAAAGAATACTTTGCATCCAAAAGGTTAAACAACCGCATAAATATCCTGCAAAAGCAATAATACTAACCTTTTTCAGATACCACATAAAATCAATTTTCTCCAGTCCCATAGCAGCAACTCCTGCCGCTGAACCAATAATTAAAATACTACCACCCGTACCTGAGCAATAGGCTAAAAAAGACCAAAAATTACCATCCTGAACAAAGTTACCCATATAACCAACTGCTTCAGCACCGGCTATATGATACATACCCATTGATGCTGCCACCAAAGGCACATTATCAACTATAGATGAAATTAGGCCAATTAAAAAATTGATAGCATAAATGTTTTTTACATGACTATCCAGATATTTAGCCATAACATCTAAATGACCCGCAGCTTGCAAAGCTCCTACCGCACTTAAGATTCCCAGAAAAAAGAGTACTGTAGGAATATCAATAGACTTCAAAACAGTGGTTAGCGTAAATATTCTTTTATCCTCTTCTGATCTATCCTTCAGATATCTATCAGTCATCACCCATAATATCGCTAATCCTAACAGCATACCTAAATAAGGAGGTAAATGGGTAATAGTTTTAAATACCGGAACAGAGATCAATGCCGCAATCCCAACAACCAAAATAAAAACACGTTCCTGATGGGTTGTAAATTCCTTGGTTTCGTTCTCAGGCAGAACCGGACGAACAGTTTGACCTTTTGTTAATAAGGAAAATAAAGCTGTGCTTACTACTAGATTAATTACACTAGGCAAAAATACAGAACTTAAAATATGAGCCGCCGTTAACTGACTTCCAATCCATAGCATAATGGTAGTTACATCACCTATAGGCGACCAGGCTCCACCGGCATTGGCTGAAACAACAACCATACTGGCAAAAATCCAACGATTTTCTTTTTGGGTAAGTAATTTCCTTAAGACCGTAATAAGTACAATAGTTGTTGTCAGATTATCGAGCACTGCCGACATAAAAAAAGTAAGAATACTTATAATCCATAACAACCTTGTAGCACTTGAACTCTGTATTTTACTGGTAATAATTCTGAAACCCTGAAATTTATCCACCAGCTCTACAATAGTCATAGCTCCCACTAAAAAGAAAATGATAGATGATGTTTCAGATAAATTTTCCAGCAAAGCGTGATGCGTAATAAACTCTTTTACATGACCTAACGAACCTATTTCCTTAACATAGTCACTCCATGCCGAGCTATATCCTAAACTAAGTATATCATCTCCTCCTATGGAAAATAAAGCCCACAATAACGAACTCATTAACAATGCTATAGCAGCTTTGTTAACATGATGAATATGCTCGAAAATAATAAATCCATATCCTATAATAAATAGAACAATCATTAAATAAAACATTCCAATATATTTTTGATAATTAGTAATGAGAAAGACATGGGAATTTCATCTGGAAAAACCACAATATCTATAAAAAACAAATAATTGGATAACAATAAGTTACCACTAAACAACAATATAAATTATACATTCAAACCGGGAGGAGAAACATCGGATTCGAAAAGTATAAGGCTGTTTATGGTTAAGGATCTTACTATTTGGGGATAAACGATTGTACGTAACGGCTGATCAAATTTTAATAACAAAAATAAAGCAAGGGTCCATTGAAAATAATCTTCATCTACCTCAATAAATGAAAAAGAAGCCTCCTCTGTTCCATCTACATAAAATTTAATATTCGCAAAAGTACCCGCACTATTCTTACTGGCATAAGCATAGCTACTCCCATCCTTTACCGGAAGGGATAATATAACTATGGAAATAATAATGTAGAGTAATTTGCCCATCTGAAAATTTGAATGCGCAAATGTACACTATTTATTTTCCCTACAAAGTTAAAGGATGTTGTACGTGGTGTTAAAAAATTGTAATCTTATTGGATTAAAGGAATCACAATGTGCCCCTAGTCTATACCACCAGAGCCACATTGTAATTTCTTTTAAATATTATGAATCAACACGTAGGGAGTACAGAACAATTAAGTCAGCCCAATGTTGTAACAGACAAGCCCCTTTAATTACTCATACAATATAGGCAATGGAGGTGCATCTATAGCCTCATCGCTGTGCGGCATTTCTTCCATTGGGACACCACTATATTTGGCGCGGGAAACTTTTAAACCCTGAACAGGTGCATTCCACACACTAGCAAGGGTACCTTCAACCCCTCTGTCGGGCAGTATACGTGCATACATCTCCAGAAACTGATTTAATTTTAACAATGACTTATTACAAATTTCTCCTGCTTCTTTTCTATAGGCTTTAATACGATTGAATTTTCAGCCACATCTTTACTAAAATACTTATCTAAGGTAACTAATGTTTCTTCTTGAGTACAAACTGGCCCCCACCCGCCTGTTTCTTCGGTTATAAACTCCAGTGCATCAATATCCGAATATTGCTTTTCAATGTCTTTTGCGGTACTTATAGCCTGAGCTACTGAGGTAGAACGTGGTTCAAATGAAAGTTGTATATAAAAACCTCTTTTCTTAGCATAAGCCATAAATTGTTGCATCCAACTAATAGCAAAACTACTTAAAGCCTGTCCTTTTAATTTCTCTGCTTTTGGTATACTATAAAGAGAATCATTAGCTGGAATCACCTTCTTTAATAAGGAATTATTATAAATATAATGCTTATTGCCATAGAAAAAATTTCCTACCAAGGCCAAACTATCACCAATCTGTGTTTCATACCACTGGCCTGGATAGGCATGAATAGTAAATTTATTCATGCGTAAACGAGTAACACAGTCGATATATTTTTTTCATCTTCAATAGAATAAGAAGACACGTCCATTGGGAAATTCACATGCTGACATATACCTCTCCATCGAACTTCAGGAATAACTCTTTTATCTGCATTTTTAAGCACAGTCCAGTCGCAGGTAAGCGGCCTACTTATTCCTGTAATATCAAAAGTATAACCAATATCCTCGAGCAAAGTATACATAGCGTGTGATAAGCCCATTGCATCCCCTGCAAAAAACTCAATGACATCACCTTTACTGCGATAACCAAAACTCCCATCGGTAATTTCCATATCCAAAGATAACTTATACTTATTCCGTGCCTGATCTGAACCTTGCTTAGCATCAGTCATAAGCGACAAAAATTCGTCTACTACAGTCTGCACTGCTGGCAAATTAGTCCCCTCGCCATACTCAACCTGTCCTTTATGGGTACACGAAAGAATGATGAAACAAATAGACATGAAATAAATCAATCCTTTCATATCTTAAAACATTTATATATTAGAAATAATCATTCATTTAAACGAGAAAAAACAGTAGGGCTAGGGTTGAAAGATATCAAATAAAAACCATAGAATAAGGGGATTGAAAACTTTATTAAAATTTTTAATAACTCTTAAGGTACAAATAAAATCACGCTATCCTTTATCTTCTAATTATCAGCATCTCCAACATTGCTAAACCTATGAACAGAAAAAAGCTAATGAACAATATTTTACAATAACAACTCGCCCAAACTCACCTTTATCTAACTAAGATTTCTATTAATAAACTTCAATAAAATGCCACATCTTAAACTATAATTCTATTAATTTGTGCTTTCAATTAATGTATTAAGATAAATCCTCCCCCACAAGGGATCATTAAAAAACAAGATGCAGAAAATAATCATTTGGGCAGAGTTCAAGAATATATTAAGTACCCATGAAATTTCAAACAAAGCCGACATAAAGCTTACCATCCAAGGAAGCATGAAAAAAGTAGATCTCGTTTCCCAGCTTGATCTTATTTCAGGTTATGAATTTGAAATAGACGAACATGGCGAGTATTGTATTTCATTGGAAAACACACATGTTAAGTATAAGGAAAACTTCATACTTGACCCATCTATAAAAGATGTAGAAATTGCCATAGATTAAAAACAAGCACAACAAATACATTACAACAATTCATTTATAATCTAAATTTTCTTCTTCTACCCATCATTTTAAGTGTTCAACAAAAAATACGCATCATTTTAGGCAGTAAGCACATACATTGATTAAAAAAAATTTAATTTTATGCCATTAAATGAAAAAAAAGACGGCTTACTTACATGGATTTACCACATGCAAATAGGCCTCACACTATTTTAAACCCCTTATAATGAAAGTAGTTACATTTGGAGAAATATTATTAAGGCTCGTAACCGAAGATAATAAACGGTTTATCCAAGCTAATAAATTTAACGCCTCTTTTGGTGGAGGAGAAGCTAACGTAGCAGTTTCTTTAGCCAATTTTGGTACAAAAGTAGATTATGTTACCCGAATTCCTAATAATGACATCGGTGATTCATGTATCAAGTCCTTGCGAAGATATGGAATAGGAACACAAAATATAGCCCGAGGAGGAAACCGCTTAGGTATTTATTTTTTAGAGACAGGAGCAGTAAACAGAGGTTCGAAAGTGGTTTATGATCGCGACAACTCATCGTTTGCATCCTTAGCCTCAGGAATGATTAACTGGGAAGAAGTTTTGAAGGACGCAGACTGGTTTCATTGGTCAGGCCTAAGCGCTGCTATTTCGCAAGGAGCTAACGACGCACTTACAGAAGGAGTGAAAGAAGCCTATAAACGTGGAATAACAATATCGTGCGATATCAATTTAAGGGAGAATTTGTGGAATTACGGAAAAACACCCAATGAAGTACTACCCGAATTGCTTGAGATGTGTGACATACTTGTAGGGAATGAATACGATGCTGAACATGCCATGGGAATAGCAATAGATGATTCTATACGCGGGAAATTTAGCAAAGAATCCTTTGTGAAAGCATCACAATTAATGATGAACAAATATCCTAAAGCCAAAAAAATTATTACAGGAAGAAGAGTAAGTCATAATGCATCTGACAACACGCTGTCTTCACTTATGTATAATGGCAAGGAATTAATTGAATCACGCCCCTTTGAAATCACACATATCGTAGACCGAGTTGGTGGAGGCGATGCCTTTATGGGCGGCTTGGTATACGCATTAATCAATCATCCTGACGAAGATCGCTATTGTCTGGACTTTGCAACAGCAGCATCCAGTTTAAAACATACCATCCCAGGAGATGTAAACATGTCAACCCTAGAGGAAGTGAAAACTTTAGTGGCTTCAAAAGTCGTTCTGTAGCAATCATACATGTGCATTACAAAGCAATTGCTAAACGCTTGCTTTGTAATGCTTTTTTTGTTACACCATGTGTAAACCTCTCCCCAAAGTGCTTATTTAAAAGCCAATTAATCCTTTCCCCTTAAATGAGTTTAAGGCAAGCTCATCTGATATCACTAAATATTGTAAAATCCAAAGCTCAACTGCCATCTTCCTCAATTTTCACTCTCGTTTCTTTAAATCATAAATACCAATCCATGTAGAATATAACTTCAGACAGTTGGATAATATGCTTGGTCGAAGAATGAAATCTTAAGAATCTTACTCTTTTGGGCATCTATCCAGTGCATTCATGCCATTATACATATTTTAAAGAGCATGACTGCCTCTTATCTCAAAAATAAAAGACATGGACCTGAATTACTTAAAAATAGACAGACTTGTCTATTTTTATTCAATTTTGTACTTTTGCGGTATGCATGAATCAAGAATTAGAGATAAAATTTTAATTACTGCTACAAAACTATTTTATAAACAAGGCTATAGCCACACCGGCATCAACCAAATTATAATAGAGTCAGAGATTGCAAAGGGTTCCTTTTACAATCATTTTAAATCAAAAACAAACCTGCTAATTGCATATATAGAAGAATTGGACAGACAAATATTTCTGGAAGTTGATGCCATTTTATTAAAACACAAAAATCCTAAAGATAAATTACTCGCATTGGTTGATTATCGGATTGAGCGCTTTTATAAAAGTAACTTTAAAGGTTGTCCGCTTATAAAAATTGCAAAAGAAATTTCTGTAGAAGAAGAAGAAAAAGTTCTGAAAGCCGTAAGTTGTCACAAACATAAATTTAAAAATATCATCAAAAATTTAACTCACTCACTGCCCGAAACATCCGCTATGTCATCCGAAGAGCTGGGTGATACTATCCATTTCCTGCTTGAGGGAAGTAACGTGGATAGCTCTATGCAGCACTCTCCTGCTTCGATGAAAAAAGCAAGAACAATAATTAAAAAACTGATCTGAAAAATTTCATTCCTAAAAACAGACATAGCTACCTATTCTAATACAAAATAAATTCCTACATCTATTTAACAATCTGGACCATTAAACTATTTTATATATTACTTTAACCGATATAAAAATGAAGAAAGCTGTTTTTTTTGACATCAACGAGACTATACTTAATCTAAATGAGCTGAGCAAGAGTTTCAATCAGTACTTCGATGATAAGTATGTTTTAAAGTACTGGTTCACAAGGCTACTGCATGCCTCAACTATTATTGGAATAATGGATGAATATAAAAATTTTGGAGAACTTGCTGCCGTTGAACTTGACAATCTGTTTTTGGAAAACAATAAGGAATTAACATCCGAAATAAAAGCTGAACTACTGGGTTCGTTTGTCAAACCACCTGCCTATGATGATGTTTCAGGCGCACTTCAATTCCTTAAACAAAAAGGCATCCGCGTTATTGCTGTATCTAACTCATCATTACAAATGATCAAGGAACAATTAACCAATGCAGGCATTATAGAACTTTTTGATGCCTATTACTCCGTAGATGCTGTACATAAATACAAGCCATTCAAAGATATTTACCAACATGTGGCCACCGAAGAAAAAATAAACACTCAAGATATTGTTATGGTGGCGACACATGATTGGGACTTGTTTGGTGCTAAAAAAGCAGGTTTATCCACCGCATATATCAAACGTTCAAAGAAAATTTATCACCCCTACTACGCCCAACCCAACCTAATTAATTCGAACCTAATAGAGTTGGCTCAAGAAATAATTAAAATGTAAAATCTACTTTCTTATGCGCTACATGACTTAAGTTCCTGACTGGAAATTCAGGACTAAAAAAAGAAATTAAATAATAAGTACACAAAAGTCTTTATACTTTTGCCATCATTCATAAATATTTAAAAATGAAATCGAAATTTAAAACTGAGAATTATAAATTTTCCCAGCATAAAAAATGCGAATTTTTTCCCTGCCATAAGGTAGAAAATGAAGAGGAATTTAATTGCTTATTTTGTTACTGTCCCCTATATATGCTTAAAGATAAATGTGGGGGTAATTTTAAATACACCCATGGCGTAAAAGACTGTAGCGATTGCTTAATACCACATTCAAAGAATGCCTATGCCCATGTCATGAGCAAAATTAGTATGGTTATTAAAATTGGAAGTGAAAGAGAAGATCAATAATAAACACTAAAAAAACACAAACATGCAATATCATGCTATTATCTTTGATTTAGACGGAACCTTAGTTGATTCAATTGAAGATCTTGCTGACTCATTAAATAAGGTTTTAGAGAACAACAATTTACCTACTCATCACATAGATACCTATAAGAGACTAGTTGGCAGCGGAATAAAAAAACTGGTGCAAGATGCACTGCCACAAGAACATCGAAACACCGCCTTACAACAAGAATGTACACAAGCCATGTTCGACATCTATCAGGCAAACTGTATGAATAAAACCAAACCTTACGCTGGTATTACGGAACTATTGGATGCCTTGGATAAAAGACAAATAAGATATGCCGTACTATCCAACAAGGCTGATGAATTCTCAAAAAAAATAGTAGCTAGCCTATTTCCACAAAGAAATTTTGCATTCGTTGTTGGAGTAACAGATGAAGCATCGAAAAAACCAAATCCTCAAAACGCTTTAAAAATGAGCAAAGAATTCGGACATCATCCCGAAGAAATTGTATTTGTTGGCGATAGTGGCATCGATATGCAAACAGCAAATAATGCAGGCATGTGTGCTATTGGTGCATTATGGGGATTTAAATCCAAAGAAGAGCTAAAACAAAACAAAGCCAATCACACCATAGAGCACCCCATTGACCTTTTGAAAGTGTTATCCATAGGTTAAACAATCCAATACCGAAGAACAGACTAAGCTGCTGGACTAATAGAACCAGCCATTAGTTGCTAAAAGCGTAACGAGAAGAAGCTATTAAGCACCAGTTAAGATGTCCGATAATCTGGTAGTATCGTTGAGTTACCTGAAGGGTAAAACAGATGATTAAATCTATCCATAAACGGATTTTAGAGCTTGCCTGGTTTAAAGATGACGATAAAAGCCACATCTTCGACGTACTGGATGCCTTAGTCCAAAAGAAAAAACTCAACGTATTTTGTGATGGATTAAGCAAATTATCTGTCTACCAACAAGCCGAGAGGTAAGGTACGAAATTACAAACTACCACATAAAACAAAAGCTGCACTTATTAATGCAGCTTTTGTTGTTTATTCCCCTTAATCACACGATCCTATCTCCTATTTAAAACTGCAAGCAGTGCGCCGGAAGGTTTTACAACGTTATTCATTCCAACTAACCCATTTTTTAAATAGATGTATGATTTACTAAAACATTTGGAAATAAAAAAAGCCACTCACATCTCTGTAAGTGGCTTTTTCGTAGCGAGAGGCGGGCTTGAACCGCCGACCTC
>JBFHKL010000032.1:0-23072 GCA_041595375.1 Saccharicrinis sp. | reverse complement strand
GATACTCATGTGTGTGATGTCCATAATTGTTTTTTGCGGTAAAATAAATATATCAGATGTAAATTCGGTTAAATTATCTAATTTTGTGATAAATATTACATCTTTGTGTCATTCACGTAAGGAGTTAAAATTTAATAGTAGAATATTAATTGAAAAAAGTAAAGATTCTACAATAGAATGAGAAATTTATCGTTTATGCTTAGAAGCTTAAACTTATTTATATTTAGCTCTTTCTTCAATTGCTAATACAATAATCTAATTTGATATGTGTATCCCTGTCTTATTTCCCAATTGGATAAAAGAAGATGGGCTTGATTTGTAAAATATACTTGGAACCGTTTTAGGAGTACGTGAGGTAGGCTGCAGTTTCGGTGTTTAATGGCTGGAATATTAATGATGTTGAAAAAATTAGTTTTTCTTTGGGTAGTTTATATACTATGTGTTGCTGGGCTAAAGGCGCAGGGTGGTGAGTCATCTGTGTTGTCTGTTTTGCAAGGCGATAGCATTGATCAAAAAGATACCTTTTACCCTGCTGTGGATCAGAAGAGTAATAACCCATTTTTGAGTCCTGAACAGAAAAATCAAATAGAGCTTAATCAGGCCGAGAACATTACCTATACGGCGAATTACGATCCGGTTACGGGTCAAGTTGTAGTGTATGGTAAAATTGGTGACCGAAATATTCGTTTGCCTTATACCATGACTTTAGATGAGTATTTGGATGAGGATATTCGAGCCTCCTTGCTGGCCTATTGGAAAGAAAGGGCAAGCGCTGAAGTTGGGGAGGATAAGTTCAATATCTTTAATCCTGTTTCGGGTTCTGCTGGAGGTATTGAAAATATTTTGGGGAGTAATCTGATCAGCATCAAAGCGCAGGGTTTAACCACCTTGAAAATTGGCGTGAGCCATACTACTATCGATAACCCATCATTGACCGAGGAAGAAAGAAATACAACAACCTTCGAGTTTGAAGAATCTATTCAGATGAATGTGGAGGGTAAGATTGGTGATAAGGTGAATTTGGGTATCAACTATAATACGGATGCTACCTTCGATTCCGAAAATGAAGTGAGTCTTAGCTATACGGGTGAAGAGGATGATATTATTCAATCTATCGAGGCCGGTGATGTGAGTATGGATTTGGATGGATCTTTAATTACCGGGAGTGAAAGTCTTTTTGGAGTAAAAACCGATTTGAAATTCGGAAAGCTCGATGTGTCCGCTGTAATCTCGCAACAGCAAAGTACCAGTACCGAAATAGAATTGGATGATGGGGCACAAACAACAGAGTTTGAAATAGAAGTGCTCGATTACGATGCTAACAGACACTACTTTCTGTCTAACTATTTTAGAGACCTGTTTGAAGATGCGGCCGAAGATTATCCGATGAATTCAAAAATCGAGATACAGAGCATAGAGGTTTGGGTTACTAACTCATCGGGGGATTATACCGATACACGTGATATTGTTGCTTTTATGGATTTGGGTGAATCAGGAAGTAATGTATATAATTCCGGTCTTTGGGCGGGTACAACAAGCACCCCGGCCAGTAATAGTGCCAACAATTTGTATAGCCAAATGACCAGTACTTATGCGGCTATTAGGGATATTGATGATGTTACATCTACGCTTAAAACATTGTCGAGCAGTGATTTTGAAGACGCACAGGATTATGAAAAAGTGCAGGATGCGCGTTTGTTATCTTCTTCGGAATATACGATTAATGAGGAATTGGGTTTTATTTCGCTAAATACTGCGCTGGATAATGATGAAGTGCTGGCTGTGGCTGTTGAATATGACTATAGCGGTACGACTTATTATATCGGGGAGTTTTCCAGTGACCTCGACTCGCCCAGTGCCTTAATATTAAAGATGCTGAAAAGTTCCAATTCAACACCTGATGTTGAGCTAACCTGGGATTTGATGATGAAAAATATCTATTCCTTGGGAGGATATCAAATCGATGAGGATGATTTTGAGTTAAATGTAGCCTATGAAGATGATGATGCCGGTACTGAGATTAATTATTTTCCAGATGCCAGTGGTATTGAAGGTGATCTTTTGCTTGAAGTCATGGGGCTGGATAAATTAAACTCCAGTTTAAGTGCAACACCTAACGGGGAATTCGATTTTTTAGAGGATCAAACTATCTATGCCGATAAAGGTAAGATTATCTTCCCTTATCTTGAGCCTTTCGGTTCGCATTTGTACGATCTGTTAGATGGTTATTCCGATTTGCAGGAGAAATACGTCTATCAATCTCTATATGATGAAACACAAACAGAAGCTGAAGAAGATGCCGATTTAAATAAATTTTTATTAACAGGTTCTTACAAGGCTAGTATAACCAGTGAAATTTATTTGAATGTAGCCAATTTGGTAGAAGGTTCAGTGGTAGTGAAGTCTGGAGGTATTACGCTTACTGAAAATGAAGACTATACCATTGACTATACCATGGGAATCCTTAAGATTATTGATGAGGGGGTTTTGAGTAGTGGGAATACCATTACGGTTTCTCTGGAGAGTGATAGTTATTTTAATACCACAACCAAAACGATGCTTGGTGTGGATATGGATTATCATGTTAATGATAAGCTCACCATTGGAGGTACTATCATGCATTATGATGAGAGCTCCTATACTGAGAAGGTAAATGTAGGTAATGAGCCGGCATCGAATGTTATGATGGGCTTAAACGCCAGTTACAATAGTGAGTCACAGTGGATCACCAACACCTTAAATAAATTACCATTTTTAACCTTAACAGAGCCTTCTTCCGTTTCCCTAAAAGGAGAGTTTGCCTATCTGTTTGCAGGTACCAGTAATGATATTAATGGAGAGGCTTATATTGATGATTTTGAAAGCTCTGAAACAGATATCGATGTTAGTAGCTGGTCATCCTGGGAAATGGCCAGTGTACCTCAGGGGCAGGAGGATATGTTTCCTGAAGCAGAATTGTCGGATGATCTGGAATATGGTTTTAACCGTGCTAAACTTGCCTGGTATACCGTTGATCCATTGTTTTTTTATAATAATTCCTCTACTCCTGATAATATTAAAAATGATCCCGATGAGCAGTCAGATCATTATTCCCGATTAGTGTACGAAGAAGAAATATGGCCGGAAATGGATTCCGAATACGGAACATCTACCAATATTTCAGTACTTAACCTGGCTTACTATCCTACCGAGAGGGGTCCTTATAATTTCGATACGGATGTAAATTCCGACGGTGAGTTGAATAGCCCTGAGGATCGTTGGGCTGGAATTATGCGTGAGATGACAACCACCAATTTTGAGTCTGCTAATATTTCCTATATCGAATTCTGGATGCTTGACCCGTTTATTAATGATGATGGAACAGATGAAGGGGGTGATTTATATATTAACCTGGGTAGTATTTCTGAGGATATTCTTAATGATTCACGTAAGTTCTTTGAACAAGGAATACCTGGTCCCGATGAGGATTGGGATGTAGATACAACCAGCTGGGGTTTTATACCTACTTCCTCTACCACCGTAAATGCTTTTAGTAGCGACTCGGAAACCATTCTGGCACAGGATGTGGGATTGGACGGTATGGATAGCGATGATGAGGTTAGTTTCTTTACTGACTTTATGACGGATGTTCAATCCTTGTATGCAGCCGGTAATTTATCGGCAGATGCCTATGAGGACTTGCAAGAGGACCCCGCCAGTGATGATTATCATTATTTTAGAGGGACAGATTATGATGAAGATGAGTTAAGTATTCTGGATAGATATAAATTATATAACGGACCTGAAGGTAACTCCTGTCCTTCTGATTACTCCCCGGAAAGCTATTCTACAGCATCCACCACTATTCCTGAACAGGAGGATATTAATGAAGATAATACCCTAAGCGAAACAGAAAGTTATTATCAATATAAGATCACCCTTGATCCAAATAATATGGAAGTGGGTAATGGTTATATATATGATTCTGTGGAAGCAGATGTGGATTTGGAAAATGGAGAGACTGAAACAGTGAATTGGTATCAGTTCCGAATCCCTATTTACGCTCCTGATACCACTATTGGTAGTATCGATGATTTTAGTTCTATCAGATTTATGCGTATGTTTTTACGTAATTTCAAACAAAGTACAGTTCTTCGTTTTGCCACCCTTGACTTGGTACGTAGTGACTGGACAATCTATTCTGATAGTTTAGCCGAAGATGATGAGGTGGTTAATTATACTGGAGATGTGAGCTTCGACCTGGGGACGGTGAATATAGAAGAAAATAGTGACAGATCTCCGATTAATTATGTTCTGCCTCCTGGGGTTTCACGCTCCATTGATGGATCCAGTTCTACGTATACTGAACTGAATGAACAATCGATTAGTTTAACGTTGACCAACCTGGGTAAGAATGAAAGAAAGGCTGTGTATAAAAGTACTAGTTACGACCTTAGAGATTATGGGCACATGGAGATGGAAGTGCATGCTGAAGAGGATGTTGAAGGAACGATAGATGACAATATGATAAGAGCCTTTATTCGTTTAGGATCGGATTATACTGATAACTATTACGAATATGAGGTGCCCTTATCCATGACCGATCATGGAGCTACTGATGCTGATGAGGTGTGGCCTACATCTAACCGTTTTGACTTCGATATGGATTTGCTTACCGAGACCAAGGTGCAGCGTGATGAAGCAGACTATAGTACCGATGAGGTGTACTCAGTTATGGATGGCAGTAACTATGTAAGAGTAAAAGGTAGTCCTAACCTGGGTGATGTGGAAACAATCATGTTAGGGGTTCGTAGTCTCGATGGAGATAGCGAGGTGGATTTTGAGGTGTGGTTTAATGAATTAAAAGTAAGTGACTTTAAGGAAGATGGAGGATGGGCTGCAACCACAAGTGTAGACGTAAAGCTTTCTGATTTGGGTAATGTGGCAATGGCATGGTCGAAATCTACTGCGGGCTATGGTAGTCTCGATGAAAGCCTTAGTGAACGGAATGATGAGGATTATGAGCAGTTTGATATTGCCAGTAGTTTGGAGCTAGGTAAGTTTACCGGTGTAAATTCCCGTTGGTCTATCCCTTTCTATTTTAGTTTATCCAATAGTAAAACTACACCTAAATATTATCCTTTGGATGAGGATTTATTATTGGAAGATGTATTGGATAGGGCTGAATCAGACGAAGAAAGGGCGGAGATATTGGATATTTCCGTTGAGACCTCAAAAAGTAAAAGTATTAATTTTACGAATGTGGGGGTTTCTCCTAAAAAAGGAAGAGAATCAAAGGTGTTTGATGTCTCCAATGTAAGTGTCTCCTATGCCTATAATGAAACAGAAGAACATGATATTGATACCGAATATGATATTGAAAAAGAACATACCGCTAAAGTAGATTATTCATACAAGGGAAAGCCTAAGGCCATAGAGCCCTTTAAAAATAGCAAGCTGCTTAAGGGAAAAGCCTTTAAACTTATTACAGACTTTAATTTTTATCTTTTTCCTAAAGAGGTAAGCTATAGTATGGAGTTTTATCGTTATTATAACGAAAGTTTATTGCGTGATGTTAGTAATTCTGATTATGTTTTTGATGTTACCGTAGATAAGAGCTTTAGCTGGGATAGGAGCTTTACCTATAAACATGACTTAAGCAAGTCATTATCGTTTGACTTTAGTTCTACAACGAATTCTGAAATTGATGAGCCCGATGGAGTTGTAGATAGTGGTGATGGAAGTAGTTATGAAAATTGGAAAGATTCGGTATTAACCAATATTTTAAATGGGGGACGTATTACGAATTACCAACATGAGTTTAATGTGTCGTATACTATTCCGGTAAATAAGCTCCCTTATTTAGATTGGGTGAACTCTTCCTTTAGCTACAGTGGTGAGTATGCTTGGGAAGCCGAAGCAGATGGTACTGATGATGAAACCACTTGGGGTAATGAAATAACCAACTCAAATAGTTGGCAATATTCCGGACAGCTTAATTTTAATACCTTATATAATAAATCTAACTATCTGAAATCATTAACAAGCAAGTATAGTAGTAAAAGAAAGACAAAAAAGAGTTCTTCAAAAAAAACAGTCAGGTATAATAAGGATGGAATAAATTTGAAAAAGGGAACGTCTTATATTATTAACCATAAATTAAAAACCAAAGAGGTAAGGGTAAGAATGTTTGATTCCAATGGTCGTACTGTCAGGGGAGAGACTGTTTCAATCAATGAATCAAAAACTGAATTTATCCCTTCCATGGATGCTGAAAATGCTAGGGTTATGGTTACGGGTACCGTGGAAGATAAGAGTACAGTGTTTGGTACTATTTTGGATTATAGTTCCATGTTAGTTACCGGACTAAAAAGTCTTTCCTTAAGCTATTCTGAGAGTAATAGTACTTATTTGCCAGGTTTTTTACCCGGAACAAAATTTTTGGGTAACACGACATATGGAGGTGATTTGGCCCCCGGTTTTGGATTTATTACCGGAATGCAGGATCGTGATTTTGCTCAAAAGGCAGGAGATCGTGGATGGTTAACTACTGATAGTATTAATGAAGAATATACCATGTCCCATTCTGATAGTTATTCTATTAAAACAACTTTGAAACCATTGCCGGGACTGGAGATAAGTTTAAATGCAGCCCGTTCTTATTCCAGAAATTTAAGTGAGTATTATTATGCCGATGAAATAGGAGCCTTTGATGCTTCAAGTACACGGGTGAGTGGAAGTTTTAGTATGACCTATTTGTCCATAGGTACGGCATTTAAAAGCTATTCGAAAAGCGGAAATTATAAATCGGGGGTATATGATACTTTTTTGTCCAACAGAGAAATTATTGCCGATAGGGTAGCCAGTAGTCGTGAAGGTTTGATAGATGACGAAACAGGTGAGATTTATGATATCGATGGTGTTGAGGAAGGTAAGAGTGGTTATAGCCTGACTTCGCAAGATGTGATGGTGCCGGCGTTCTTGGCTGCTTATAGCGGACAAAATGCAAATTCTATTTCAACCTCACTTTTTCCTGCTATTTATAGTATTTTTCCAAATTGGTCTATCTCATACAGTGGTTTGTCGAATTTTAAATTTATACAGCGCTATTTAAAAAGTATCAGTCTGTCGCATGCCTATAAATCCACTTATAGTACAGGCTCGTATGCTACCAGTTCATATTACGAAGAGGCAGATAATGGCTTTAGCTGGATCAGAAATTCGGATGATGATTTTTATTCTAAGTATGGATTAACCACTGTAACTATCAGTGAATATTTTAGTCCTTTGATTTCAGCTAAGATGGTTTGGAATAATAAAATGACCAGTTCTGCCGAGATTAGTAAATCCAGAACCTTAAGTCTGGGTTTAACCAGTAATCAATTGGTTGAATATCATAAAGATGAGCTATCTTTTAGTGTGGGGTATACCTTTGATAGGATGGATCTGATTTTAGGAAAGAAAGGTAGTAAACAGAAGAATTTTTCCAGTGATTTGGATTTGTCGGCTAACTTTTCTTTTGCGGATCAAATTTATATAACGCGGGATATTGAGGAAGGGGATAATGAAGTTACCTCAGGATCACAATCTACTACCGTCGGTTTTACCGCTAATTATGCTTTAAGCGATAAGTTTACTATGCAATTGTATTACGACAGGACTTATTATTCGCCTTACGTATCCAGCTCATATGCCACCACTACTTCAAGTGTTGGAGTAAGCTTTAGTTTTGCTATTACGCAGCAATAATATACTGTTGATATTGTAGGTGCTTAGATACGAATAGTAAGCTTTTAGATGATTAATATATAAGCTAAATATCAGGATGACCTTAAAAATATTAAGGCATCCTGTACATAAAGGCATTAATGCTCATGCCGGCTCCAACCGAAGTCATCATAACATAATCGTAGCTTTGTAGTTGATGATTTTCAAGTTTGTTGTTTACTATCAAATCAAATAGAGTAGGTACCGTAGCCACAGAACTATTTCCGAGTGTTTTAATTGTCATGGGCATTACTGTATAGTCAGCATCTCTTTGTCCGTATAAACGATAAATTCTTTTTAATATCGCTTCGTCCATTTTAGCATTAGCCTGATGGATAAGTATCTTTTTAACATCACTTAGAGTAAGGTTGTTTTTTTCTAAACAATCCTTGGCTACTAATGGAACGTTGGTCAATGCATAGTTATATAGCTTTCTGCCCAACATTTTTAGGTAAAGATGATCGTGTTTAAGTTCCGGGTTATATGATTTCCCTAGGTGCAATAAATCCAGATGCTCTTCGGTATCAGTTCGAGCCACATGTTTTAGTATGCCAACCGGTTCGTCGCTTTCAACTGCTTCCAATAACACTGCGCCAGCGCCGTCAGCAAATATCATAGAGTCCCTATCATGAGGATCCATCATACGGCTTAGGGTATCTGCCCCAATAACCAGGGCACTTTTTGCATCGCCCGACTTGATGTAATAATTGGCCTGAACCATTGCTTGAGTCCACCCCGGACATCCAAAAGTAATATCGTAAGCGACGGTATTGGGATTTTTAATATTCAGTTTCTGTTTTACTCTGGAGGCCAGCGTAGGCAGAATATCAGGGAAACGGCTACCGTATTTTACATCACCGAGGTTGTGTGCAACAATTATATAATCCAGACTTTCTCTGTTGTAATTGGCCGCCTTTAAAGCTTTTTCAGCCGCATAAGTAGCCATGTCAGAAGTGACCAAGTTTTTACTGAGGCACCTCCTCTCGCTAATGTCAGTAATTTGTTCAAATTTCTGAACTATTTCCTCTCCGGGTGCTTCAATTTTAGAGCCATCATTGTTCAAGAACAATTGATTGACAAAATCCATGTTTTTTACCACTGTTTCGGGTATATAAGAGCCCGTACCTGTGGCAACAGCATAAATTTCCATTGTTTTCTATTTTGCTAATGTGATCATACACAGTCTTTTGCTGGGAGTGTGTACGATTAATATATGTAACTACTAATTCAACTACTTCTTATGATAATACTTCAACTCAAATTGTTCACCATCCCACACTCCATAAGAGTAGTAGTTTACCCAATCTCCCAGATAAACAAACTCGCTGTTTTGGCCAATAGGTTGGTGCAAATCGATATGTCGGTGGCCAAAGATGAAATAATCAAAGTGTTCCTTCTTTAAAATATCCTTGGCATAAAGCATCAACCATTCCTTATCTTCACCTAAAAATTTCGATCCCTCAGTGCTTTCATTTTTAAGTCTGCTGTGAGCCGACCAACGCCTGGCAAATGCTATGGCAAAATTAGGGTGCAATCGGGCAAAAAACCATTGTAAAGTTTTATTGGTAAATATCTTTTTCAGGCGATTATAACTTTTGTCATAAGGACCTAATCCGTCACCATGTGCCAGATAAAACTTTTTCCCATTTAAATCAACAGTAAGAGGCTTTCGGTGTACCTGTACACCTATTTCTGAAGGAAGATAATTGAAGATCCAAATATCATGGTTTCCTGTAAAAAAATGAACAGGAATGCCCGCATCAGTAAACTCCGCTATTTTACCTAAAAAACGCGTAAAGCCGCGAGGGACTACATGACGATATTCAAACCAAAAATCAAAAATATCACCCATTAAGTATAACTGAGCAGTGGTTGGTTTGATGGTATCAAGCCAGCTTACAAAATTCTTTTCGTGTTCACGGTGATTTTTTATGGACGGAGCACCTAAGTGCACGTCTGATGCGAAATATATATTTTTTCCCTTTTCCTCCAATTTCATAGGTGCAATTTAACAACTGCTATTTTAATTATGAAGGAGCAAATATATTAGTTTTTTGATGGAATTAGCAAGATAGCCTTATTTTGGACCAAAATAGCTATTCGGTCAGATGCTTCAATTAGGGGTAATTGTTGTGATAAGTATCTTTTTTAGGGAATAAAAAAAGCCCGGATATATATTCCGAGCTTTAATTTATCTGGTTAGTTTTTTACCTTTATTTTAATAAATCATTGAGTTTTTCATCCAGTATTCTGCCAAATAAATCTTTACCAATGATTTCACCATCTCTGCTAATTAAGTAGTTAGCGGGTATTTTTTGAACATTATAAACTCGTGCAGGGTAAGAATCAGTATAACGTAAGTCGCTTACGTTAATCCAAGGGAGTTTATCTTGCTCAATAGCTCCTTCCCAAAGGATTTTACTTCTGTCTAAAGAAACCTGATAGATCTCAAAACCTTTTGACTTGTAAGTGTTGTATGTTTTTAGCAGGTTTTTATTTTCTTTTCTTGAGGGTTCATCCCAGGATGCCCAAAAAGATAAGAGCACTAATTTTCCCTTTAATGATGAAAGTTTTATTTTCCTCCCATTTATATCCTCTTCTTCAATTTCGGGTATCGAGTTAGATGCCTCGTTCATCATTTTTTCCTGTATCTGTTCAACTCTTTTTTCTTTTTTGATGCTCAGTACAAAGTTTTTAAGTTGCTCTGTTCTTGGAGATTCAGGGTAGAATACGTTTAAGCTGGTAGCCACTGTGGAAAATAAATTTAAATCCATTTTGTCGTATGGGTTTAGGATTAAGCTTCCATCATCAAAACGTTGAAAAACGGCGTAGTAACTGGCAAAAGAACGAGGATTAGCCATCACAAAATCGCTTATAAATGCTTTTTGATTATCAATGGCTTCCTGTATGCTGTTCCTTATTTCTTTTACCCTTTCAGTGTCATCCTTTGGGGTTTCGTTATATTCGTTTACTAAACTATCAACAATGGCTTTTGTTTTATTCAGTTTAGTATTCAGTACTTTCACATAAGATGATCCTAAGGAGTTTTTTACCGAATACCCTTCTGCTAAATTAAGTCCATCGCCAATTACCTCAATATGTTCTGTTGTATCGGCCAGTATAGTGATGAAGTTCTTTTCTGAAAGTTTTAGTAAGAAAAAAGTAGGATGCTCCAATTTGGGAAGAGTGAAATTAAAGCTTCCTTTTTCTTTAAGAATCACTGAGTCAATGGTTACAGCATCGCTGAGGTTAAGTTGTTGTAGGTATAAAACCTTGTCTTTACTATTTTCAATTTTCCCTGTTACGTTTAATTTGTCCTTATTGGAACAAGCAGACATTAAAATAATAAGTCCTAAAAAAAGTATAATCCGGTTTGCGTTCATCGGTTTATCTATTATTGTTTTTTTTGTGAATGAGCGTTCAAATATATCAATTATTTTTAAGATAGTTAATAATGGCCTCATCAAGCTTGTTGCCCCATAAATCTCTTTGTACAATAGCTCCTTCCGGAGTAATAAGAAAATTGCAGGGCAATGATCTGATACCCAGTTCTTGCAGGTCGGGAGAGTTAAGAGCCAGGGTGTCGATGAGATGCCAGTACGGGAGGTTGTATTTCTTAATACTATTTTTCCAGATCTGTTTATCCGTTTGATAAGCAGGCATAACCGTTTTAAGTCCTCTGTTTCCGTAGCGGCGCATTAAATTTTTTATCTCGGGTATTAGTTGCTCGTTATACTCTTCTTCTGCGGTCCATAATATCAGATGAATTAATTTACCATTGGTGCTTGTGAAATTTAATTCTTCATCCCAGTTTGTGCGAGCTCTTAGTGCTGGTAATTGACCTCCTTTGCTATATCTCTCTATTGACCTGATGCTGGAGTATGCTTGCATCAAATGCTGATCGTATTCTGTAAATAGCTCTTTGAGTTCGGGATGGTTCATTAACTTTTCGGCATTATCTAAAAATAATTTCAGCTCTTTTTCAAGAGAAAATAAAGATGTATTGCCGGCCTTTTGATTAAGCATAAAATAGGTTAATACCGGATTCTTAATGCCTTTTGTGATCTCTATACTTCTTTTACGGAATTTTTTTGTGATACTATCCTTTGCCTGATATAAATGATTATAGAGATCGGCATTGAATACTGTATCTGTTGTTATTTTAAATTGATTAGTGAGTTTGGTAATCTCCTGACTAAATAAAATAGTGTTTTTTTCAATTTCCCAGTAGGCATTCAAAAACTTTGAGTTCTTACTGCTGCAGGTTTGGTTTGCATCATTGGGATCAAAGGAAAGCTGTATAAAATCGCCGGGATGCAGAAATAAATTAATTCTATCGTTATTTCCCAAATCGAGATAATAGAAACCTGGAGTGACTATGCTTTCCTGGTTCACAATAAATACACCATCTTTTTGAACAGCAATGGTGTCAATAAATTCAGTTTGTGTATTATTTAGGTATAGTAGTATTTGCTGAGGGCCTCCATTTAAAAGCTGACCATCGATAAGTGGTACTTTTTGTTCCTCAGGGGAAGTACACGAAGCAATCGTTAAAGTCAATAATATTAATCTGATAATCTTCATATGCAGTGTTTTTATTGGTGAAGATAGTTGTAATCTAACAAAACATTCTTTAAAAATTCCAGGGAGGCGATATCAGGCTGTTCTATTTTTAATTTTTTCTGAATGGCTTGTCTTGTCTTGTTTAAAAGAGGGTCTTCGTGAGATGATACAGCTAAAAACCTATTTTTATTTATGATATTTAAAACTTCTTTTATGGTTTGTGCATCTGAATCACTTAAATGATAAACCTCTGGGTATTTAGGTTTATAGTTTTCTGGAACCTGTAGGTAGGTGGTTTCCTCTAATAAGCTATTGTTAGTAAGCTTTACTACTGTTGTTTCTGCTGCTAAATCGCCCAGACGTTGCGATTTGTTGCTAAGCAGTATTGATAGTAGAGCGATTGTGCCGGATAATAAGCTGATATCAAGAATTCTAAATATCCATCTTGTTAAGCAGTTGCCCAGAGTAAGCTCTGAACCATCTAACTTAACTACCCTTGTTTTTAAAACCATTTTTCCCGGTGTTTGGCCGTTTACAAAGAGTTCAAAGAGTAAGCTATAAAATAGTATGGGTATGGTTAAAATAGTATGCCATAGGTTTAAATTATTGGTTCCTCCGAGTATTATCAGCCAAAGAATAATCCAGATCATCTGTATGAGCAGGTCAAAGGAAGTGGCTAAAATACGGTCTCCAATACTTGCTGTTTTAAATTCAAGGTTAATATTTTGTGTCGTCTCAATATTAACATATTCCATTTTTCTGATCCTTTATTAAATAGTAAATTTTAAAATAATGAATTTCAAATGTAACAAATTTACATTGATTAATTATATTTGACTGTGATAAGTAAATAAACATATTGATTGACTTTCGCTTATAGAACACGATGAGTTCTGAATGATTTTGTATTTTTTGCATGAAAGAGGTAGCATTTATAAACCGTAACAAGGAGCGTTGGGCGAGTTTTGAAAAAAACATGAAGCAAGCGGGTAAAATAAATCCCGATGTATTGGCTGACCAGTTTATAGAGCTTACCGATGATTTGGCCTATGCGAAAACCTTTTTTCCTCATTCTCCTACCATTAGGTATTTAAATTCCTTGGCATTAAAAACGCATCAGGAGGTTTATAAAAATAAGAAGGAAAAATCGAATAGATTTAAAAGTTTTTGGTTAACAGAATTACCTCTTGAGCTTTATGAAATTAGGCGGTACTTTGTTTATTCTATGTTGATATTTACCATCTCGGTTTTATTGGGGGCTATTTCGGCCTATAATGATGATGGTTTTTTACGATTGATATTGGGTGATACTTATGTAAATACCACCCTCGATAATATTGCAAAAGGAAATCCCATGGGTATTTATGGCTCGATGGGTGAATTTGAAATGTTTTTTCGAATTACATCGAATAATATTATGGTTTCCTTTATGGTATTTGTTTTTGGTGCACTAACTCCGTTGGGCGTAGGTTTTATTCTTTTGCGTAACGGAATTATGCTTGGTGCTTTTCAAACTTTCTTTTTTATGAAAGATTTGTTTAGTGTATCCAGCCTCGCTATTTATATTCATGGGGCATTGGAAATACCTGGAATAGTGTTGGCCGGAGGTGCTGGATTAATATTAGGCAATAGTTTTATGTTCCCAAAAACATTGCCTAGAGCCGTGTCTTTTGGCAGGGGAGTGCGTAAAGGATTAAAGATTTTGGTGGGTTTGATACCTATTTTTATGGTGGCTGGTTTTCTTGAAAGCTTCGTTACTCGTCATTATGAGGTATTGCCTCTGGTATTAAATCTATTTATTATTATAGCTTCATTGGGCTTTATTGTATGGTATTTTTTTATTTATCCGGTAGTTGTTTATAAAAAAGAAAAGAATGTTTGAAGAAAAGGTAGAATTAAAAAAGAAACGAGATTTTAGTGATGTTTTAAATGCATCCTTTGCTTTTATAAAGCAGGAATACAAAACACTATGGAAAGTATTGTTTCTTTATGCAGGTGTACCTGTATTGATCAGTGCGGTATTGGGTACTTTATTTGTAGATAGTGCTTTAGGTGATTATTTTAAAATGATTGCGAATCCGTCTATGTCATCCGGTGTTGAAACCAGTTTTCCAGGTCAATCGTTACTTTATAATTTGATTTCGTTAATTGTTGATATATTCTTATCTGGTTTAACTTACTGTTATGTTGTTTTGTATGTGCAGCAAGGCCCAGGTAACTTTACTTCGGCCGAGGTGTGGCATAAATTTAGTGGTTTCTTTGGTTCTCTGCTGGGGTTTAGTATTGTGAATGGCCTGGTATATATGTTGTCATTGATTGCTCTTATTATTCCTTTCTTCTATGTTATGGTGCCTGTTTCTTTTATTTTAATGATCAAGGTAGCCGAAGATAATGGTTATTCAAAAACCTTTGAGCGATGTTTCTTTCTGGTAAAAAATCACTGGTGGGAGTCTTTGGGTCTTTTGTTTATTGCTGGAATTATTGTTTTTATGATTAGTTTACTGTTTAGTCTTCCTGCAAGCTCCTATAGTATTGCTAAAGGATTGTTGAACGAGCAATTTTCTATAGATTCTATACCCTTTGTCATAACTACTTTTATTTCAACTATAGGTGCTGCAATTATTCAGCCTCTTCCAGCTATTGTGATTGGTTTTCAGTATTATAGTCTGGTAGAACATAAAGAAAACACTTCGCTTCTTGATAAAATCAACAAGATTAACACTGAACAGGAAGATTAAAATGAGTAAGCGTTTTCTCCAATTATCTCTCTACGCTGTGTTTTGGTTATTTTGCCTTTGTGCATTTTCTACAGGCATCGAAAAGAAAAAAATAGAGGCCTGGGATCGTTCTAAGGTAGAATATCGTCATCCTTCTGCTGTGAAAATGGAGGCCTATAGGCAGGAGAGTAGATATATTTACGATCGTTTACAAAAACCCGATAGTTGGTGGGATCAGGTAAAGCGGTGGATATGGAGTAAATTTACAGACAGTGGCTTTAACCCTAAGATTCTGGTATATCTATTTATGGGCATTGCTGTTTGTGTCTTTCTTTTTGTTGTATTGATGCTGTTGGGTATTAGGCCTTCAGGTTTGTTTATTTTTAAACGTAATGAACGACTCACTCATTTAAATTTTAAACAGGGTGTAGAGGATATTTATGGTGAGGATCTTGATCAGATGCTGAATTCATGTATCCGTCATGGAGCTTATCGCGAAGCGATACGATTATTGTACTTGCTTAGTATACGGCAACTCGATCAATTGAGCTGGATAGAATGGAAACCATGGAAAACTAATCGTGATTATTACTACGAGTTAAAAGGAGCAAGGCATAAAGAAGAGTTTAAAAGGTTGGTGCTGAATTATGAGTACATATGGTACGGTCAGTTTCATATTGATCAATCGAAATTTGAAATGATCAAAGATGAATTTGACAGTTTTAAAAGTGTTGTAGGTGCCGATATGCAAATAAAGGGTGGCGATGAAGGAAAAAAGTAATAAATATCTGGCCTTTGGAGTCTGTATCTGTTTGGTATTGTATCTGACTGTACTTATGCTTACACCTGAACAGGTCAATTGGACACTTAGCTTTTCAAAGGAAGACGATATTCCTTTTGGAAACAAAATATTATTTGATGAGCTGAGTACTCTTTTTCCCGATGGTGAAATTGAAACCAGTTACTTGCCTGTGTATAATTATTTCCAGGATATTCCAGATAAAGCCAGTAATCTGATCATTATCAATAATGAGTTTGCTCCTGATACCTTTGATCGTGAAAAGCTTTTGTTATTGGCTTTTGAAGGAAGTAATATCTTTATTTCTTCAGGTGAGTTCTCAAAAGAAATAAAAGATGAACTGGGCTTTGAAGTAGACGAAGAGTTTAATCTGCATCCGGAAAAGAATGATTCCACCATACTCAAGTTGGTTAATCCTAATCTTACCAATCATTTTGGATATTGTTACAAAAAAGCCTATAGTAAAATCAGTTTTGTAGATTATGACACTTTAAATACCACTGTGTTAGGACTTAATGAACAGGCAAAAACCAATTTTATTAAAATGAAATTCGGCGAGGGTAATTTTTTTATTCATACTAACCCATTGGCTTTTACCAACTACAATTTGTTGCAGGGTAATAATTATGAGTATGCTTTTAAGTCATTGTCATACTTACCTAAAAGTTCAGTTGTTTGGGATGAATTTTATAAACAAAAACCTCGTCCCTCGGGCTCAGAGTTGCGTTATATTCTGTCGCAAAAGGGATTGCGTAATGCTTGGTATATTACCTTATTTGGGGTAATGGCCTTTTTAATTTTTGGAGCTAAAAGAAAACAAAGAGTCATTCCGGTTTTTAAGGATCCTAAAAATACTACTCTCACCTTTATTGAAACAATTGGTCGTTTGTATTTTAAAAGGAAGAATCATCAAGATATTGCACAGAAAAAGTTTAGGTATTTTTTGGAATTCCTGCGTACACGCTATTATATCAATACCGATGAGTTGGATGAGAATACCATGGAAGAAATTTCAGAAAAGTGCCATGTGCCCCTAAAAAGTATTAAAAAGATATTTTCCCAGGTGTCGCGTTTGAATTCTGATTTAAGTTTCACGGAAGAAGACTTGGAGCAGTTTAGTAAAAATATTGAGTTTGTATATCAACGTTGTAAGACAAATAAATAATAAATATACCAGCATATATGGAAAATCAAGCACTTTTTGAAAACAGGTTAAATCTTGATGAGCTTAATAAGGCTGTTTATCAAATTAAAAATGAAATAAGTAAAGTCATTATAGGTCAGGAGAAAGTGATTGATTTGATGATGACTGCCCTATTGGCAAATGGTCATATTTTGCTTGAGGGAGTTCCAGGTATTGCCAAGACGATGTTATCGAAGTTGGTTGCCAAAACCATTTCAACTGATTTCTCACGTATTCAGTTTACCCCTGATTTAATGCCTTCGGATGTATTAGGGACTACAATTTTTAATGCTGGAACCTCAAGTTTTGAATTTAAAAAGGGGCCTGTGTTTTCTAACCTGATTCTGATTGATGAGATTAACCGGGCTCCGGCTAAAACACAATCGGCTCTTTTTGAGGTCATGGAGGAACGTCAGGTAACTATAGATGGGGAATGCAGAAGCATGAGAGCTCCTTTTGTGGTTTTTGCTACCCAAAATCCTGTTGAGCATGAGGGTACTTACCGCCTGCCGGAAGCACAACTCGATAGGTTTTTGTTTAAAATAGAGTTGGATTACCCATCGGTGGACGAGGAAGTAGCTATTTTGGAGAATGCTCAGAAAAGAGAAAGTAAAAAAGAAACAGATGAGGTTTCTGCCGTGGTGAAAGCCGAAGATATTATCCATTATCAAAGTCTGGTGAAAAAGGTAATAGTTGAACCTAATTTAATCAGATATATCGCTGAGGTAGTTAAAAAAACCAGAAAATCACATAGTTTGTTTTTAGGAGGGAGTCCTCGTGCTTCACTAGCTGTGTTAAATTCAGCAAAGGCTTTTGCTGCCATTGAAGGACGTGATTTTGTAACTCCCGAGGATATTAAGTTTGTTTTTATTCCTGTATTAACTCACCGGGTTATTTTAACTCCCGAAAAAGAAATGGAAGGCGTTAAGACTAATACGGTCATTCAGCAAATTATAGACTCCGTTGAAATACCCCGTTAAATAATATATAACCCAATAGGATAGTTGCTTTATGCGTAGATTCTGGAAATCGCTTTTCTTAACAAATCGCTTTTTTATTGCCTTGGCAGTATTGGCCGGTATGATGGTATTTGGTCAGTATTTTAATGCCCTGTTTGTTGCTGCCCAAATAACCTTCCTGTCTGTGTTGATTTTATTGCTAACGGACTTTGTAATTTTATATCATAGAGGAAGTAGTAATAAAGTGAAAGCCTTCCGCGATCTGCCCAAACGTTTTTCGAATGGTGATGTAAATAGCGTGCGGTTTCGGGTGAAAAATGACTTTAATTTCAAAATAAAAGTAACGGTTATTGATGAACTGCCGCTCCAATTTCAGATAAGAGATTTTAACGAGACCTTTTACTTGTTCGCTTATCACGAAAAAATATGTACCTATGAGCTGCGACCTGTTAGAAGGGGGGAATATCATTTTGGAGGCCTGAATGTGTTGGTTCATTCACCCCTTGCTTTGCTTTCGAGGCGTTATGTTTTTAATCAGGATGCCATGGTTAAAGTATATCCCTCGTTTATTGCTATGCGTAAATTTGAGTTAATGGCTATCTCTAATCGTTTGACTGATGTGGGTGTGAAAAAGATAAGAAAGGTAGGCCATCAGATGGAGTTTGATCAGATTAGAGATTATATTACCGGCGATGATTATAGAAGCATAAACTGGAAAGCTACTGCCAGAAAAGGGCAGTTTATGGTTAATCAGTTTCAGGATGAGAAATCACAGCAGGTTTTTAATCTGATAGATATGGGGCGTAATATGAAAATGCCCTTTGAGGGAATGACCTTATTGGATTATGCCATTAATACCAGCTTGGTGATCTCTAATATTGCCATGCTTAAACATGATAAGGCAGGATTAATTTCCTTCAGTAATAAAATACATTCCATGATTCCTGCTGCCCGTAATGGAAGACATTTAGAGTCCATTATGGAGGTGCTTTATAATCAGCAAAGCGGATTTAAGGAGCAAAATATAGAATTGCTGTATGCTCAAATTAAAAGAAAAATACATCATAGAAGTTTGCTTATGTTGTATACTAATTTTGAGAGCCTGAGCGCTGCCCGCAGACAAATTTCATTCTTACAGAATCTTGCCAAAAGTCATATGCTAGTGGTCGTTTTCTTTGAAAATACTGAGGTCTCTAAAATAACACAAGAAAGAGCAGGGAGTATTGAAGATATCTATATTAAAACAATTGCAGAAAAATTTGTGTACGATAAAAAGTTAATCGTCAAAGAACTTCAACAACATGGTATACATGCTGTGTTAAGTGCACCGGAAGATCTTACGGTGAACACGGTGAATAAATATCTGGAGATTAAAGCTAAAGGGGCCTTGTAAATATAGATTCATGTTTAATTGTTAAGATTTTCAATATATTTGTACGCTAGTTAATTATAAAATTCTATTTTTTTAATATATCACTCAAGTAATATTTATTATTTATGGATCAGAATAAGATCGACCTTTTTGTGTCAACAATGATTGAAAAGTTTCCTCAAGAAAATGTGATGGCAATTCGCCAACAATTGGAACAATTAAATGATGACAGATTTGCTTTTTTACAAAGTTTAAATTTCAAAAACCCAACAACCCTTCTAATAGTATCTATACTTGCAGGACCATTTGGTATTGATAGGTTTATGTTAGGACAAACAGGTTTAGGTGTACTTAAGTTACTAACCTGTGGAGGGTTTGGTGTTTGGACTATTGTAGACTGGTTTTTAATTATGGGTTTAACCAAAGCTGAAAACTATAAGTTGTTTATGCAAAATGCTCAATAATTATAAGCTAAAGTACCTTGTGATTATATGTATTATGATCACAGGGTACTTTATCCTTTATTATTTTCCTGCTTCCTTATCTGAATTTGTTGTGTGTCCCGTTAAGAGGGTGTTTGGTATACCCTGTCCTTCGTGTGGTTCTACTAGGGCAACCATTCTGCTGTTGAAGGGGGAGTTCATGCAATCCATACACATTAATCCTTTAGCAATACTAAGCAATAGTTTATTTCTAGTATCTATTATTTGGATGATGATAGATGTATTTAATAATAAAGAAACGTTTATACCCTTTTTAAAAAAGGATGCAGGCTGGTTGGTAAAAGTTATGTTACTTGTTGTTATGGCAGCTAACTGGGCTTGGAATATAAAAAAAGGCTTATAAGTTAAAAAGAGGATAAGCAATTTATGATCCTGTATAGGCATTAAGCAACAGTAAGCAATAAAATGTATTACGTATCATTTTGGTATTACATGGGGTCTACATCTGCCTGTACTATGGTTGCTTTAAAACCTGGGTGGGATACCAGGGTAGTAATAGCATCCTGTACCAGACTTTTTACCTTATTGAGAGATACGCCACTTTCTATCTTTAGCATTATTTTACGTAGGTACCAGTTTTGAATCTTACTGATTGGTGGAGCTTGTGGTCCAACTACCCTCTCGTTGAAAATTCCACGTAAATATTCTCCCAGATAATCAGATGCTTGATTTACTGAGTTTTGGTTTTTGTGTTTTACGGTTAAATGAATTAAGCGGTAATAAGGAGGATATTTAAAGGCTAATCTTTCCTCCATTTGTGTGTGAAAGTGTTGTTTAAAGTTGTTGTTAATTACATCCAGAACAACAGGATTGTCGGGGTTTGATGTTTGCAGAATAACCGTTCCTTGTTTGCTTTTTCTTCCGGCTCTTCCGCTTACCTGTGCCATAAGTTGAAAGCTACGCTCATAGGCTCTGAAATCAGGGTAATTGAGCATGCTGTCGGCATTTAAAATGCCTACTACACTCACTTTGTCAAAGTCCAGACCTTTGGAGATCATTTGTGTGCCAATAAGTAAGTCTACCTCTCCTCGCTCAAATTTACCGATGATGGTTTCGTGCGACTTACGGGTGCGTGAGGTATCTAAATCCATGCGGGCAATGCGCGCATCAGGGAAAATAAATTTTATATCCTCTTCAATCTTTTCAGTACCGAATCCCTTGGTTTGTAAGGCGGGCGAATTACAGGCTTTGCATAACTTAGGCAAATGATAGGAGTGTCCGCAATAATGGCAGATCAGCTGATTGATATGCTTGTGGTAGGTCATACTGACATCGCAGTAATCACATTTTGGAACCCATGTGCACTGAGCACATTCCAGATACGGAGAAAATCCTCTGCGGTTCTGAAATAAGATCACCTGCTCCCCATTTTCAAAGGCCTTGTTAACGTGTTCAATCAGTGTTGGAGAGAAATGAGACTGCATGCGTTTTCGCCGGTATTCCTCTTTCAGATTGACGGTTATGATTTGGGGCATTTGAATTCCTTCGTAGCGTTCAAAGAGTTCTACAAGACCATACTTGTTTTTGGTTACATTATAGTAACTCTCCAATGAAGGGGTAGCGGTTCCCATTAATACCTTGGCCCCATGCATATTGGCCAAAACAATAGCTGCATCTCGGGCATGATAGCGTGGAGATGGATCGAATTGCTTATAGGTATTTTCGTGTTCCTCATCTACAATGACCAAGCCTAAATTATCAAAAGGTAAAAAAATGGAGGAACGAACTCCAACAACAACCTGGTAGTTTTCATTGTTTAAAATATCATTCCAGACTTCTACGCGTTCAGCATCGCTGTATTTTGAATGGTAAATACCCAGTTTGTTGCCAAATATTTTTTTTAGCCGTGAGGTGATTTGTGTCGTCAGGGCTATTTCTGGCAGCAGATATAATACTTTTTTGCCTTTGTCAATTTGTTCCTGTATCAGGTGAATGTAGATCTCTGTTTTTCCGCTGGAGGTTACGCCGTGTAATAATACAGTATCCTTATCTTTAAATTGCTCTTGCACGCTGGAGAACGCTTTTTGCTGTGCTGAGTTTAGTGTATGAAGCTTATTAACGGCTATGTTGGATCTGTCAAGTCTGGATATGGCTTCGTCTTGTTCAATAAAAATACCTTTTTTTACCAGTTCCTGAATTTGTGTTGATGAAGCATTACATTTGTCAAGCAAGGTTTTTTTATCCACTGCTTTTGTGAAATGATCTTTATGCGCACCTCCTATGAGGGTGAAAAAGGTCATGAATATTTCCAGTTGTTTTTTGGCTCTCGCTAACTCCGTAAAAGCGTTCTGTATTTTTTGCTCTTTATAATATTCTTCCGAAAGAAGTATAACCTTTTTTGTTTTGGCTTTGTAACTATCTTTTAATTTCTCACTCACAAAAAGAGCTTCCTTATCCAATAAGGATTTAACAATGGGAAGTGAATTTTTTAATTCTGTAATGTTATTTAAATCCTGTATGGTTGCCGTCTTCTTCTCTGCTAAATAATCTAATACCAGATTTTCTTTAGGTGTTAAAACCTCATTCGATTCCCATTGCTCATTGTAATAAACTTTGGTCTCGCTTTCCAGTTTCAGACCTGAAGGCAATGCGGCTTTATACACCTCACCAAGCGTACACATATAATATTGGGCAATCCAATTCCAAAAATTGAGTTGTAACTCATTTACCACCGGTTTCTTATCTAAAACAGAAAGTATTTCCTTGGTTTCATAATCTTCCGGCTTATGATCATGAAGCGAATAGATAATGCCGGAGTATATTTTCTTTTTACCAAAGGGCACTATTACCCTGGAGCCAATATCTACCAGAGAAATCCAGTCTCCCGGAATTTCATAGGTAAATAGTCTGGGTAATGGAACGGGTAATATGATATCTGCAAAATATACTGAGTCCATATATATGATAAATCATTAGCCCTCTACAGGCTGTGTTATTTCCTTGTCATTTTTAAAAATAAGAGAAGGTTTATAAGCATAGAACCCTCCAAAGATAGATACGAAAAGCGACATGGTATAAAAGATAATACTTAATGCTACCGAATGATACTGATTTAGTCCCAGATATTGTGATCCGAACATAAAGGTAAATTCTCGTAAACCTAAGCCTCCAAGAGATACAGGTATGGCCGACATAATACTCGAAAGTAAAAATAAAAACAGATAATCATCCTGATGGCCCGTAAGTTCTGTGCCCATTGACTGCAGTATGATGATCGCCGATGTCATTTG
>JBFHKL010000031.1:0-23136 GCA_041595375.1 Saccharicrinis sp. | reverse complement strand
CTTGGGTATTGATGAGTGAGATATCGTGCCGAAATAATTTGACTCATGGAAATGGCTCTAGTGATGCCAAAAGGCCCATTTAACAAAAAACAATAGCAGCGACAGGGAGTTCTGGGGAGTTTAACCCGTTAAATGTTTCTTGATCCATTATCAAACAGTTTATAAAAACCCCTCTTAAATAATACAATATAAAAATATTGTTTATTCTGAGGAAATAATGGCCTTTGTATATTTCTGAAAATCAGCATCATGTATTTTGTCACGCTTTTGTCACGCTAAAAACAGTGATTCTTTAACTTTTTTTTGTCATATTTGTTCTAATGGTAAAAACTATGATTGTGTTATAGGTTTTATTCATTTCAATAATGTTCGTGTTAAATTCCCATTTGATAAATCTAATCCTAATGAGGGGTAACCTGTCTCGGTAATGAGGCAGGTTATTTTTATTTATTTGAGTTCCTTAAAAAATATTTTGATATCATTTTCATCTTTATCTGATAGTGCCGAAATCATAATAGGAGGATATTTTGCCATTTGGCTGGATGACATTTGATATAAAATCATTTTTCGTTTAAATAATTTAAAACCCTGTGTTTCGTATTTAATAAATGCAGTAATGGGAATTCGGTACATTTTGAATTCGCGACTAAATGGAAATATATTATAAAATTTGATTTCAAAATGATCATCGGGTTTAGTTAATTCTATATAATAAAAGCCACCCGTAGCAAAATAATAAAGGACAAATAGCGCAAGTAAACCGCTGCTCCACTGGAGCCAGGGTATCGATAAAGTATATATGGTTAATGTACACACCCATATAGCCGTTAGTAATATCACCAGTATAGTGAATAAGAGCTGGATTCCACTGGCTGTTTTTCTGTTATTCATCTGTTTTGTTATTTAAAAGTGTACTGTAAAAATGCAAAAAAATAACACTTTGTTGAAATAGAAAGGCTGTTTTCTATGTATTATTATTTAAGTCTGTATTTTAGTAACTATTTAGTGTTGTTGAGTCTAATTTTTATTTATTTTTGGCAGATATTTTTTCTACAAACACATAGAGTTTCATGCAAGTAATTGAAGAGAGCGAATCACGGGTTTATGGGTCTGAAAATTTAAAGGAAGACTTAGCTCAATTAATAAAACAGTATAGTAAGGGTGAAGTTTTTTTGTTGGTTGATTCGGGTTCGTATGAGCATTGTTATCCAAAAATTAAGGGAATGCCCGAAATTGATGAGGATAAAGTGATTGTTATCGAACAAGGAGATCAGAATAAAAACATAGAAGCCATTTCTAAGGTGTGGGAATTTTTAAGTACTCATGGTGCCGACAGAAAATCTACCCTAATCAATTTGGCAGGGGGAATGCCTTGCGATTTAGGCGGCTTCGCAGCTTCAACTTTTAAGAGAGGTATTAATTTTATTAATATACCCACTACGCTCTTAAGTCAGGTTGATGCTAGTGTTGGTGGGAAAACAGGAATTAATTTTCATGGATTTAAAAATGAGATTGGAGTATTTAAACATGCTTTAGCTGTTCTTGTTGATGTTAGTTTTATTAAAACACAGGATCAGGAAAATATATTTTCGGGTTATGGCGAAATGATTAAACATGCCCTGATCTATTCGAAGGAAGATTGGAATGTAGTGAAAAACTTCCCAATAAAAAATCCAAATATTCATTCGTTGAAAGAGTTAGTCTTTAATTCTATTCATATTAAAGAGCATTTTGTAAAAGCAGATCCTACAGAACAGAATGTGCGCAAATCATTGAACTTTGGGCATACCATTGGTCATGCCTTTGAGAGTTTTGCTATGAAACGTAACCAACCTGTTTTACATGGTTATGCTGTGGCCTATGGTATGGTAACAGAGTTGTATCTGGGGCATAAAAAATGCAATTTTTCAATGGATTTGATTTTGGAAATAAATGAGTTAATCGAATCTATATATGGTAAATTTGTATTTGAACAAGACGATTTTGATCATTTATTTTATTTGATGACGCATGATAAAAAGAATGAAAACAGTAAAATAAATTTTAGTCTATTGAAAGATATTGGCCAAATAGAAATTAACCAAACTTGTACCAAGGAAGAAATTTTTGAGGCTCTTCAATTTTATCAGAATCTTTAATTCATGAATGGTATAGTTGAATACCTATAGCCTTATGTTTTTATTCACAAATCTTGATATTTTATTCTTATGCAATATACAGTTTCTGCACCAAAGGAAATAAAAGCATACACCGTTGATTTACCAACATCCAAAAGCATTAGTAACCGGGCTTTAATTTTAAATGCCTTAGCTTATAGTGCAAAACCTATCAAAAACCTATCAGACAGTGATGATACACAGCTGCTAATTAATGCGTTAAAATCTGATAGTAGTCATTTTGACGTTGGTGCAGCGGGTACAACCATGCGTTTTCTTACAGCTTTTTTGTCGAAAATAGTTGGCGAATGGACCATCACAGGTTCTGAGCGAATGAAACAACGTCCCATAAAAATTTTGGTGGAGGCACTAAATAAACTGGGTGCAAAAATAGAATATATCGAAAAGGAAGGGTATCCTCCGTTACGCGTTTTCGGAAGTTCTATGGAAGGTGGAGAGCTGGAGTTAGCTGGAGATGTGAGTAGCCAGTATATCTCGGCATTACTGATGATTGGGCCAACCATGAAAAATGGTCTGAGATTAAACCTGACAGGTGAAATTATTTCTCGTCCATATATTTTACTTACCCTTAAGATGATGGAGACTTTTGGGGTTAAGAGTCATTGGAAAGATAATGTAATTACCGTTCCCGCAGGCAATTATAAACCTACCGATTTTACTGTAGAAGCGGACTGGAGTGCTGCATCCTATTGGTATGAGATAGCTGCATTAAACACAGGCGTAGAGCTAAATTTAAAAGGCGTTAAACGCTATAGTGAACAGGGAGATTCAAAAGTAGCCGAATTGTTTACTAAGCTTGGGGTTGAATCTAAATTCTCAAGAAATGGCTTGGTGCTTACTAATACAGGTAAGCTAACTACTAAATTTAGCTATGACTTTATAGAACAGCCTGATTTGGCACAAACATTTGCCGTGACCTGTTGTTGTCTGGGCATTCCCTTTGTTTTTACTGGACTTCAAACGCTTAAAATAAAGGAAACAGACCGGATCAAAGCCTTAATTGAAGAATTGAAAAAAATGGGTTTTGTGTTAGCTTCAAACCACATTGATGATTTAAGGTGGGATGGCACTACCTGTGAAAAAGAAGAGGTGCCCTGTATTTCAACCTATAAAGACCACCGGATGGCTATGGCTTTTGTACCTGCTGTGCTTGCAATTGGAGCAGTAAAAATTGATGATCCTGCTGTAGTATCTAAATCATACCCTAAGTATTGGGAGCATTTAGAACAGTATGGGTTTAAAGTTGAAAAATAGCTGCTAATTAAACTGGTTCAAACAGTTACTTATTATACTTTAGGTGGATGATGATATCATCCACCTTTTTTCTTGTTATAGGGTCTTAAATGACGTAACTTTATTTACGGGCTATGGAGACTAAGGAATTTAGAATCCTATAATCATGGAATTAAAAAACTCAAGTGATAAAGTCTTTTTGGAAAGGGTTAGGCAGGATATTGAAGATAACATAGGTAATGAGAATTACTCTGTTGAATCGTTAGCCGAGGCCGTTGGCCTAAGTAGGTCGATGCTCCATAGAAAGCTGGTGAAAATAAAGGGTGTGACCGCGAGTGATATGATTATGGATGCACGCTTGTCTTGTGCAAAAAAAATGCTCGAACAAGATCAGGCTACAGTGGCTGAGATAGCCTACAAAGTTGGATTTAATAGTCCGAGTTATTTTAATAAGGTATATAAAAAGTATTTTAACATCTCACCTGGCGAGGTACGAAAGACCGGAGCTGCTCAATTAGGCAATGAGCTTATTGAGCAGGAACAAAAAAAAACGCTTTCACAAGCATCCCGTATTTCTTATTCTATTTTAGGAGTCGTTCTAATCGTTATCACAATGGCTTTTGTGTCATATGCAGCTTATCTGTTATGGGGCGATAAAGAAGGAAGGGAGATGTCGGTAGCTGTGTTACCATTAAACAATATGACTGGGATTGAAGATTCTGATTATTTTGTGGATGGTATGCACGATGCCCTGATTGGTGAATTGGGAAAGATATCATCTATACGTGTGATATCCCGTACCTCTACCTTGCGTTATAGAAACAGCAAAAAGTATTTGAAGGTGATAGCCAAGGAACTTGGGGTAGATTGTATTGTGGAGGGCTCGGTGGTTTGCTTAGGCGACAGTTTATGCATCCTTATTCAGGTGATTGAGGTCTTCCCCGAAGAGCGTCATCTTTTGGTTAATCAATACAATGATTTGATGCCAAATGCCTTAATTGTACAATCAGCTATGGCTCATGATATTGTAGCAAATATTAATGTGGGTTTAAGCAATAACGAAAAAGAAATCCTTTCTGCCTACCGTCCTGTTCATCCCGAGACTTATAAATCCTATCTCCGAGGAATGTATTATTTGAATCAGGGAACCAAAGAATCTTTTGAAAAAGGGATTCAACAACTGCGTCTGGCTATTGATAATGATCCGGGCGATCCGTTTGCTTATGCAGGAATGGCTCTGGGGTATGCCATTATGGGACATGGCCAGCTTAAGTCAGAAGAAGCCTTTCTGATGGCCGTTGCCTCGGCAGAAAAGGCCATTAAACTGGATCCGGATATTCAAGAAGCGCATTGTGCGTTATCCATTCTTCATCTTTATAAATCGTGGGATTGGGCTTTGGCTAAGGATGCCTTTGAGAATACCTTGCGGACCAACCCAAATAACGCCATTGCTCATGCTCATTTTGCCTGGTATTATATCTTGTTCGATAATAAAGAAAAAAGTTTACATCATGCCTATAAGGCAACCCTGCTTGAACCGTTTTCTGCCTCCTATCATTCTTGGCTTGGTTTGTTGTATCTGTATTTTGGAGAATATGATAAAGCAGAAGAAAGTGCTCGTAAAGCATTGGAATTACAGGAAAATATCCCCTATGGAAATTTTGCAATGAGTAGGCTATATCTGCGCAAAAATAAATTTAAAGAAGCCATAGCCTATAGCGAAAAATTGCCTAAAGGGCTTTCTTGGGATGTGGAGCGAGGGTACACATATATTAAAGCAGGACAGAAAGAGAAGGCAATGGAATTATGGCATAAGTTAGAGGAAGAAGCACGTAATAATAATATCAATCCATGCCTTCATGGTGAAATGGCAGCTTATATGGGTTTTTCCAATAGAGCCTTTGAACTTCTTAATGAAGCAATCGAGCAAAAATCGTATCCAATCACCTATTTAGTTTTTTATTCCTATACTGAAGATTTAATGCACGATCCTCGTTATGCAGATTTAATGCGAAAAATGAATCTTCCTTATAAAAAATACCTGATTACACAGAATTAGTAATTTATTCATTATTCCAATGGGTGAGCTTGCGGCAAAAGATATTGATTTACTGGATAAAGTTTATGTGGATATTAAAAATAATATCGGTAATGAAAATTATTCGGTTGAATATTTGGCCCAGAGCGCTGGCTTAAGCCGTTCTATGTTGCACCGTAAGCTCCTTGCTTTAACAGGAAAATGCATTTCAGGAAATTAACTTTGCCTCTGTTTTATGTAAGGATCAAATTCGTGATTTGCGCAAATTATCTGTAAGCAATGCGTTAAAAAAGGATTAACAAGAGGTTTTAAAACAGGTTAAGGAGTATGGACCAATAATGCGAAACTGGCAATATTTACTCGGTGGATCATATAAACTGACTTTTAAATTTAGTTTTGAAATATGAGAAATCAGCCATTGTTAAAGCTAAATAGTATGCGTTGATGAATGAAAGTGACAAAGCTGAACAGTTAAATGACTCCTTATATCAAAAAGGTAAGGTCCAAGACTATTACACTTCTTGTGCGACCTTTGCTAAATTAAACACTCACCCTAAGTATCAGGAAATATTAAAAAATGTTGGAGTTGTAACAAAACATTACTAAAAATTTTTCTGTTTTTTTATCCAAAATACTCCTGCAAAATTGTTTAATTCTCTATTTGGGAAATGCAACACAATTACCCTGGTGCAACATTTTCTCACTTTACATTACAAGTATTTGCAACATGTTTGATATGAGCTTTGCCTCTTGTGGTCATAAATTGCAGATGTGTTTAGTCATTTTTTTGTTTCAAAAATGAATAATACATAAAGCGAGCCACTTGCAATAAAGCATGAGAAAAAACGAAGACCTGTATGTGGGCAAATGCAGGTTGGGTAGAAGATTGAATATAAACTCTTTTTTGAAGGAGGTGTAAAGTAGTAAAAGAGTAAATGTTCGTAGTTGTTAGTTAAATTTAGAATTATAAACATATGAAACTGGCATGGCCAGAGCAAATAATTGGACACACAAGCTGTCTCGCCTAAGCGGCAGGTGAATGATTGAGATTTGCATTGGTTATTGAAGTTTCGCTAATTTTTAAACATATGAAAAGGGTAATTTTATTGTTTGGGATTATGATATTGGCCTTGGCCTCTATGGCTCAGGAAAATTATCTGTTGAAAGAAGTAAAGGTAAGGGTGCCTTTGTATAATGAACAAAATCTTTCGAAAAATTATGGACCTCAGAGCTTTAACGAGCTGATAGCAATGGATCTTATGGAGATTCAAGAAACAAGTCGCCTGGATTTTGAAGAAGGAACCGTAATTGTCGATTTTACCGTGCATACTGATGGAACTATTGATAATTTTATTATCCGAAATTCGGTTACTAATAGTACTGATCATTTTGTTGTTGGAGTGTTGAAAAGGACTTCCGGAGATTGGATTCCCGGATATAATAATGGTTCAGCAGTGGTAATGCAAAAGCGCATTGTTGTATGTTTTAATGATTTAACAACATCCTCGTTAGAAGAAAAAGCAATTAGTTATTTGAATGCCGGAATAAAACAAGTTTTATCATCTGAATGCCACAGTAAAAATATTTATATTTCTCAAGATAAGAGAGAGGCTCGAACCCAAAGAAAGTTGAAAAATGCATTGGTAAATTTTGACCAGGCTTCGCGCTATACTCCTAATGAAATATCTATTACCTTCTGGCAGGCTAAAGTTTATGAGAAGCTTGGTGATAATATAATGCTAGATAAAAAGTTGATGGAGTTCAAAAACCTTTCCGGAAATCTTAGTAATGATGCCTATGCTATTAATGTTGTGTTAAACAATTAGGCAGCGAGCGTAAAAAGAATATAATCTACAATGTAATTAATGTACCTAGGAAACAAGCCATGAAGAACATCGTTTTCCCACAACTAGTCCCGATTTATCGGGAGAGAAATGACTTTGTGGCGAGTTTTCCCAACAAATGCGAGATAGGCTATGTGGCCATTAAAAGAAAAATTATAGACACATTAAAAGTGTTTTTATGGTGCATGGCGCAATTCAGGATTTTGAAGATATTTTCTTAATTGCAGGTGCAGATTGGCTATGCCGATCTATGGTTAAGTTATCAGGCTCCAGAATGGGTGTGGGAACCATTGTGCCAATGGTAGCTTGAGCATTAAAATTTCTTTCTTTCAGGTTTAGCTCTCTACTTGAGCACCTACCAATCTAGGTCTTTGTTTTAAACCCGGTGTGTCATTCGGAGTGGCACTCGGGTTTTTTAAGCTTCTGTAAAATATTTTATGGAGCTACGACAGGTGTAATGCCCTAGTTTTTTTGTATATTGAAACGTTGGATGCCAACGGCAAGTTCCCTCCTTATTTAGGGGGGTACTTGGTAACTTATATCGTTTTGATAACCCGGGGTATATGAATAAGAGAAAACTTACATATGAAGAGCTGGAAAAGGAAAATGCAAAACTAAAAAAAGCCTTACAGGAAGTTTCTGCGAGACCGGATTCTTTGCGTGTTTTAAACTATTTAGCATTTGAAACCTCTCCAACGCCCATTGTAATTATGGATATCCTTACTAATCGCTTTATTGATTGTAATGAATCTGCTGTTCATATTTATGGGTATTCTTTAAAGGAAGAGGTGCTACATAAAACTCCCGTCGATTTTTCAGCTCCAACACAGTATGATGGAACCTCCTCGGAAATCCGGGTGATCGAATATATCCAAAAAGCCATAGAAAAAAAAGTTTTTGTGTTTGAGTGGTTGCATCAACGTGCTAATGGCGAATGTTGGGATGCTGAAGTGTATCTGATTTATTTTAAAGCTGACGATAAAGCTTACTTGCAATTCTCATTGTTTGATATTACGGAAAGAAAACAAATAGAGCTCGAGCTTAAGGAATCAAAAAAAATGACAGAGCTTATTATCAATAGTATTCCTTCATATATATTCTGGAAAGACAGAAACTCTGCTTATATGGGGTGTAATAAACGTTTTGCCAAAGCTGCCGGGGTAGAGATACCCGCAAATATAGTTGGTAAAAAAGATGCTGACCTGGCCTGGAAAAAAGAGGAGGCAGATTTTTTTGTAAGCACAGATGAACGGGTTATGAGCTCGGGTAAAGCAGAATTAAATATCAAAGAACCTCAGCACCAGGCCGATGGTAAGGATGTTTGGTTGAATACTAATAAAATACCCTTGGTTGATAATGAAGGTAAGGTGATTGGTTTGCTGGGTACGTATGAAGATGTTACTCTGCAAATGGACATCGAAAAGGAGCTCATAAAAGCCAAGGAAAAAGCTGAAGAAAGTGATCGACTTAAATCCGCTTTTTTGGCCAATATGAGTCATGAAATTCGTACGCCTATGAACGGAATCATAGGTTTTGCCGAATTATTAAAAGACCCGGATTTGTCAATGAAAGAAATGGAATCGTTTTTGGAAGTAATAGAGAAGAGTGGGGAACGAATGCTTAATATTATTAATGATCTAATCAATATTTCTAAAATAGAATCGGGGCAAATGGAGGTGAACCTCTCGGAGACAAACATAAATAAGCAACTTGGATTTCTATTTAATTTCTTTCAAACAGAAGCCCGCCAAAAGGGCCTTGAGCTACTTGTTCGCCTTCCGTTATCTGATGGGGAAGCCTATGTGGTCACTGACAAAGAAAAGTTATATGCTATTTTTACTAATTTAATTAAAAATGCCATCAAATATACCGAAGAAGGACAAGTGGAGTTTGGCTATACAAACCATGATGATAAGATTACTTTTTATGTGAAAGATACCGGAATAGGTATTCCCGTTGATAAATGTGAGGCTGTTTTTGATCGTTTTGTACAAGTAAAATCTATGAAAGGAACCCAAAGTGAAGGATCTGGATTAGGCTTGTCCATTACCAAAGGATATGTAAAACTATTAGGTGGCGATATTACTTTTGATTCTAAGGAAGGTAAAGGTACCTTGTTTCAATTTACTATACCTGTAGCTATCTCTGCCAGCTAACCTTTAACGAAAAACGTAAAGTGTGTTTTCTTGTGATAATCTATATGGTTTTGTATTTAACCTTATGGAGTTTTGTCAGGCAATTACTTTGGCATTAACATATAGCCAGACTTTAAAATTATCTACCTCCTATTGATTTAATAATACAACGATTTTCTTGAAAAGAAAAATAACGGCACTCAGAGCATGGACCTTGTTTTCGGTGTTTAGCACAAAGGCCTATAACCAGATCAATATATCTGGAGTATAATTCATCAAGGTTATCTATATTCTGGGATGACTGGTATTGACGAATTAACTCTGTGTGTGAATAAGAAATGTTTTTGAAAAGAATACACTTAATAGATTCAGCTAAAAAATATAAATATTCCAAATGTAGGAGTATGGGCTATTTTTGATTTTCAATGTACCAATTATTTACTTAAAAATAATAAGATGTTGTTTTGTTGTTATTATTTCAGCTTATTTTTTTCAAGCAAATAACTACTCCAATAATGGGTGTTTGAAAAGAAATGAACAGAAACTGTAGGACTTTATTTTTGTACTTATTGCCATTAGCTATAGGTTGAGAGTTAAAAGCTATTAAATAAGTTTGAACCCTACTTGGTAAAATATGAAGGGGTAATCTTGAAAAAAATATAAAAATATTGGTAAAATATATTCAAAACATATGTCTTTAAGCTGTAAATGTTTAGTTTTACAACTTATGATAATGAAATGGAAAAAGAATTATAATAACGAAGAAGTAAAAATAGGGTGCTAAATTGTTTATTTAAATGGCTTAATTTTATTTAATCTAAATAGTTTATTAATTTTGAGGATTCAAAATTGTAATCTTGTTTTTATCCAAAAACAATTTATTTGAACTCATTGGGTTTATCGTTGTTCTTGGATAATCTATAGCAATGTAATTATGGCAGAAGATCAGGATAAAATATTAGAAGAAGTTACCGGGGGTGACTATAAATACGGTTTTACGACCGATATTGAGACGGAGTTGATTGCCAAAGGACTGAATGAGGATGTAGTCAGGCTGATATCCAGCAAAAAGAATGAGCCGGAATGGATGTTGGATTACAGGTTAAAAGCTTTTAGTCATTGGCAAAAAATGGAATCGCCTGATTGGGCTAAACTAAATATTCCGAATATTGATTTTCAGGAAATCATTTATTATGCAGCCCCGAAGCAAAAGCCTCAGTTAGAGAGTATGGACGATGTAGATCCAGAACTAAGGGCTACTTTCGATAAGTTAGGTATTCCTTTAGAGGAGCAGAAGGTGTTGTCGGGAGTTGCTGTTGATGCGGTGATGGATAGCGTTTCGGTAAAAACAACATTTAAGGAAACTCTCGCCGAGAAGGGTATTATATTTTGCAGTTTTAGTGAAGCCGTGCAGGAATACCCCGACTTAGTAAAGAAATATATGGGCTCAGTGGTTACTTATACCGATAATTTTTTTGCAGCCTTAAATAATGCAGTGTTTAGCGATGGTTCTTTTGTGTATATCCCGAAGGGAGTACGCTGTCCCATAGAGCTTTCTACTTATTTTAGAATCAATGCTAAGAATACAGGACAGTTTGAGCGTACCTTAATCGTAGCCGATGATGATAGCTATGTAAGCTATCTCGAAGGATGTACAGCTCCTCAGCGTGATGAAAATCAGTTACATGCGGCTATTGTCGAAATTGTCGCCATGGAACGTGCCGAAGTGAAATATTCAACGGTGCAAAACTGGTATCCTGGTGATAAAAATGGCAAAGGAGGTATTTATAACTTTGTTACTAAACGGGCACTGTGTAAAGGTGATTATTCCAAGGTGAGTTGGACGCAGGTGGAAACAGGTTCGGCCATCACCTGGAAATACCCAAGTTGTATATTGATGGGAGATCATTCTGTGGGTGAGTTTTATTCTGTAGCAGTAACTAATAATTACCAGCAGGCAGATACAGGTACCAAAATGATCCATATGGGTAAAAACACCCGAAGCTTGATTGTTTCTAAAGGTGTTTCGGCAGGTAAGAGTCAGAATAGTTATAGAGGGCTGGTAAGGGTGAATAAAAAAGCAGAGAATGCCCGTAATTTTTCCCAGTGCGATTCATTATTAATGGGTGATAAGTGTGGAGCTCATACTTTCCCATATCTCGAAATTAATAATAATTCTGCTGTAGTAGAGCATGAGGCGACCACATCTAAAATTGGAGAAGACCAGATTTTTTATTGCAATACACGAGGGCTGTCTACGGAAGATGCCATCGGATTAATAGTTAACGGTTATGTAAAAGAAGTGATTAACCAGTTACCTATGGAGTTTGCTGTTGAAGCACAAAAATTATTACAAATAAGTTTAGAAGGTAGCGTTGGATAATAAGTAGGAGTTGCAAGTCGTAAGATCATTTTTTTGCATATACTTAATGCTTATTCACTAACAAAGTCAAGGTTCAAAATAGTCTTAGTGCTCGTGTCTTGACACTTTTTACTAAAAACAAAAAAAATGCTAGAGATTAAAAACTTACACGCCAAAATAGACGATAAAGAAATTTTAAGAGGAATAAACCTCACTGTTAAACCAGGAGAAGTACATGCTATTATGGGTCCCAATGGATCCGGTAAGAGTACCTTGTCATCGGTATTGGCTGGGAGTGAGGTTTTTGAGGTTTCAGAAGGCACGGCTACCTTTTATGGAAAAAACTTATTGGAGATGCCTGCTGAAGATCGTGCCCGTGAGGGTTTATTTTATAGTTTTCAGTATCCTGTTGAGATTCCAGGGGTAAGTATGGTTAATTTTATGCGTACAGCTCTTAACGAGCATCGTAAGTATAATAATATTAAGCCCTACTCTGCAAGTGAGTTTTTAAAGTTAATGCGTGAGAAAAAGAAACTGGTAGAGATAGACTCTAACCTGACGAATCGTTCTGTTAATGAGGGGTTTTCGGGTGGAGAGAAAAAGAAGAATGAGATATTTCAAATGGCCATGCTTCAGCCTAAGGTTGCTATTCTCGATGAAACGGATTCAGGTTTGGATATTGATGCCTTGCGTATTGTGGCCAATGGGGTAAATAAATTGAAATCAAGCGAGAATGCTACCATCTTAATTACGCATTATCAACGTTTGTTGGATTATATTGTACCTGATTATGTACATGTTTTATATAAAGGTCGAATTGTAATGTCGGCGGGTAAAGAATTAGCATTGGAGCTGGAAGAAAAAGGTTACGACTGGATTAAAAAGCAGTTTGAAGATTAAGTTTCAAGTGAGAGTTGAACCGTTTAAATGAGTGCGTGATGAGTTTTACAGACACAGATATTAGAACAGAAGAAAGATATGCAGCCCTGTTAAAAGCTAATTTGGGACACCTGAATGCCCAGGTTTCTGAAACAGTTGCAGCGCAGAGAGAAGATGCCATCCGCATTTTCCTGGAAAAAGGTATTCCTGGTAAAAAAGTGGAGAACTATAAGTATACAAATCTTAATCCGCAATTTGCAGATGAATACGACTATGATTTTAACCATGAAGTGTTTACTAAAAATGTTTCAGAAGTATTCAATTGTAACGTAGATGATCTGGAAGCGATTACTGTTTATTTAATTAATGGTTGGTATTACCGCAAAAATCAACAGTCTGATTATTTGCCCGAAGGGGTGATCATTGGTAGTTTAGCAGAATGCTCCAAGTCGCACCCTGATTTTTTTACCGAACACTATAATAAATATGCAAAAAATGAAAAGGATAGCCTTGTAGCCTTGAATACAGCATTGGCTCAGGATGGTTTTTTTCTCTATGTTCCTAAGGGTGTAGTTATTGAAAAACCTATTCAGATTGTTAATATCATGGAGTCAGATTCTGATTTTATGGCTTTTCCGCGTAACCTAATTGTAGTGGAAGAAAATGCCCAGGCAAAAATTTTAATCTGTGAGCATACTGTTACCGATCATAAATTTCTGATCAACGGAGTTACTGAGGCTTATGTGGATAAAAATGCTATTTTTGATGCGTACAGCATTCAAAATCAGCACAATATGACCACTAGTATTTCTTCGGTATTTATTAAACAAAAACAAAATTCGAGCATTTTAACGCATAACCTGACCTTACACACCGGGGTTACCAGAAACAATATTTACGTTCATATGGACGATGAACATTGCGAATCGCGTGTGTATGGTTTATTTATAGCGGATAAGAGTCAGCATGTGGATAACTATTCGTTTATAGATCATGCCAAACCTAATTGCTATAGTGAAGAGCTGTTTAAAGGAGTATTAGATGATGCAGCTACGGGTGCTTTTGCTGGTTTAATCATGGTTCGTCCTGATGCGCAAAAAACAAATGCCTTTCAGCGTAACGATAATTTATTATTGACCGACAATGCCAAAATGAATACAAAACCTATGTTGGAAATTTACGCTGATGATGTAAAGTGTTCGCATGGTGCTACTGTTGGTCAGTTAAATGAGAAGTCCATGTTTTATTTGCGCTCCCGAGGAATTAACAAGGATGAAGCTAGGATATTATTGATGTACGCATTTGCCTATGAGGTGGTTGAGAAAATCAGAGTGGAGGCTGTGAGAGAGCAGATTAAGAATTTGGTAGAGCAAGTGTTCAGAGGCGAGCTAAATAAATGTGATTCGTGTGTATTATGCGGTCAGCAATCAAGCAATGAGTTTAAATGTATGTAAGTAATATACAGTATTCAGAGATCAGATATGAGCTCTGTTAAACCATAGTGAATAATTTTATCGATCATGATAATTAGTTCTTTGAGTATGTTGTTAAGCAGTGTTGCTGCCCCAACAGCCAAAGGCCAATAACAAACAGCCACTCGAATACCAATGACTAAAATAGATATTGAAAAAATAAGAAAGCAGTTTCCTATATTGGAAAGTGTGATACATGGTAAACCTCTGGCTTACTTCGATAATGCAGCAACAACACATAAACCACTTAGAGTGGTGAATAGGGTGGCAGAAGTGTATAATTCCTTAAATAGTAATATCCACCGTGCCGTGCATTATTTAAGTAATCAAGCTACCCTTGCATATGAAGAGGCTCGTACCAAAACACAGCATTTTCTGAATGCCAAGCATGCGCATGAAATTATTTTTACCTCAGGAGCCACAGGAGCTATTAATATGTTGGCTAATTCCTTTGGGGAAACTTATATCTCCGAAGGGGATGAGATTATTATTTCCGCCATGGAACACCATTCCAATATCGTTCCCTGGCAAATGATGTGTAAAAGAAGGAAAGCTATATTAAAGATTATCCCTATTACACAGGATGGAGAGTTGGATATGGCGGCTTTTGATGCTTTGTTATCGTCTAAAACCAGGCTTGTTGCCCTTACATGGGTGTCAAATGCGCTGGGTACCGTTAATCCGGTGAAAGAGTTAATTGAAAAAGCGCATGCCAATCAATCTCTTATTATGGTGGATGCCGCTCAGGCCGTACAGCATATGAAAGTAGATGTTCAGTATTTGGACGTCGATTTTTTGGTTTTCTCAGGCCATAAAATTTATGGTCCTACAGGAACCGGTGTTTTATATGGAAAGGAAGTGTTGTTAAATGAGATGGAGCCCTGGCAGGGTGGTGGTGAAATGATTAAGACAGTTACTTTCGAAGAAACAACTTATAATGAGCTGCCCTATAAATTTGAAGCAGGAACACCCAATATTGCAGGAGCGATAGGGTTGGGAGAGGCCATTGATTTTGTGTCGGAGTGCGGGATTGAACAGATTGCAGACTACGAGAATGAATTATTATTATATGCTACCGAAAAGTTAAATACTATTCAAGGAATGCGAATCATCGGCCAAGCAAAAAATAAAGCTAGTGTTATTTCATTCCTGGTCAATGATATTCACCCCTTCGATATGGGGACAATGCTCGATAAAATGGGACTGGCAGTTCGTACCGGACATCATTGTGCCCAGCCTATTATCGATTTTTATGGAATCCCTGGTACTGTAAGAGCTTCGTTTGCTGTTTATAATACCAAAGAAGAGATAGATCGTTTGGTTGAAGGGATCTCTAAAGTAGCTATGCTATTTGGGTAATTTATTTTTCCCATATTTGTCCCACATTAAGCCAATTAGTACTTTATAAGAAATATTTTACAATGACAATACAAGAAATTCAGGAAGAAATAATTGAAGAATTTGCATCTTTTGATGAATGGATGGATAAATACGCTTATTTAATTGAGTTAGGAAATGACTTGGAGCCCTTTAATGATAAGTATCGCGTAGAGCAAAATTTGCTGGATGGCTGTCAGTCAAAAGTATGGTTGCATGCCTGGGAACAAGAGGGTAAGATTTATTACATGGGAGATAGTGATGCGATTATTGTGAAGGGTATTGTGGCTTTGATGATTCGAGCACTGTCGGGCCAAACTCCTGAGTGTATTTTAGAAAATGAGCTTTCTTTTATTGATAAGGTAGGCTTAAAAGAACACCTTTCTCCAACACGTTCCAATGGTTTGGTGGCCATGATTAAACAAATGAAGCTCTTTGCCCTCGCATTTAAAGCTAAACAGGCTTAAACTTATTTGCCACATAAATGTTTGATACATAAGGTGGTTTTATATGCTTATCCTTTGAATATGTGAGGGGGTAGCTTATGAGTTTTTAAGCTTCACCTGTTTTTAAGTTATATTAAGAGGTTTCATGCTTGAAAACAGTATTACAGATTGATGTTTTTTTTTATTTAAAGAGCTAATGATTGAAGAAAACAAGAATCAATAGCTATATTATTTTATATTTATTCGGTTATGACAAACGAATTTTTATCACTGGAAGAAGAGATAGTAAATGTATTAAAATCCATTTTCGATCCTGAGATTCCGGTAAATATTTATGATCTGGGATTAATATACCAGGTAAATGTAGATGAGGAAGGTAAAGCAACCGTTGTAATGACCTTAACTTCACCTAACTGTCCAGTAGCTGAATCAATGCCCGAAGAAGTATTTGATAAGGTTAGTGCTGTTGAAGGAATTACGCATGTTGATGTAAATTTGACTTTTGACCCGCCATGGACTAAAGATATGCTTTCGGATGAAGCACTGTTAGAGCTAGGCTTACTGTAAATGAACTTGATAGATGCCTTGTTCATGTCATGTTTTTGTGTCAGCGAGGCTTGCTTTATTTTTATAATATCTTAATTATTTCTCCTTGGATCTCCTTAAAGCCCAATATGGTGAATTCATCAGGCAAAAGTCTGTGGAGTTAGGCTTCGATGATTGTGGTTTTGCCAAAGCTCAAGAGTTGTCTTTGGATAAGGAACATGTAAGAAATTGGCTCAATAATAATATGCATGCCAACATGCATTATATGGCCAATCATTTCGAAAAAAGGGTAGATCCGTCCAAATTGGTGGAGGGGGCTAAAACCGTTATCGTTTTACTCACCAATTACTTTCCTAAAGAAAAATACAGTAGCGAGGATAGTTTGAAAATAGCCCGTTATGCCTGGGGGAAGGATTATCATTATGTGTTAAAGGATAAGTTAAATACACTCTTTAACTTTATTAAAACTGAGATATATCCTGCGCTCGAAGGACGTTGTTTTGTTGACTCGGCGCCCGTACTGGAACGTTCACTTGCTGTGCAGGCAGGTCTGGGATGGATTGGCAAAAATTCAAACTTAATTCATAAGCGGCTAGGGAGTTATGTATTTATTTCCGAGTTGATTATAAATCTTGACCTACCGGATTCAGCACCCGTGAGGGAGGCTTGTGGAGGATGTACCCGCTGTATGGATGCTTGCCCTACCAATGCTATTGTTAGTGATAGAGTAGTGGATGCTCGCAGATGTATTTCTTACCTTACCATAGAAAATAAAGAAGAGATCCCTGAGGAGTTTAGTGGTAAAATGAATAACAGGATTTTTGGTTGTGATATTTGTCAGGAGGTCTGCCCCTGGACCTGGAAGTCGCGTCCGCATCATTTAGAGGAGTTCCATCCGAATAAGGATTTTCTTAACTTCACCCATCATGACTGGCTTGAACTATCAGAGCAACAATTTGCTGAGGTTTTTAAGAAATCGGCCGTAAAAAGAACTAAATTTAGTGGACTAAAACGTAATATCGATTTTATTTTTCAAAAAAAATAATGTAATCATACGATATAGTGTTGATTTAGTTTTTAAATTTACTATTGCTCTTTTTAATTCTTTGGTCACATGAGTAGTCTCAATCACACATCATTTTATGTATATTCTAAAGATCATACTTTGCTTCATGGCCTTTTCTGGTTACCTGATGTAAGCCCTGTTGCAGTCGTTTACCTGGTTCATGGGTTAGGGGGACATGTTGGGCGTTATGCTCCATTAGCATTGGCGTTGAATAAAGAGAAAATAGCTGTTATAGGTATCGATTTAAGAGGCCATGGTAAGTCGCAGGGTAAAAGAGCCTATATACGTAGTTTAAAAGATGTTTTTAATGATATATTAGCAGCCGTGAGCCATGGGAATAGTATTTTGCATGAAAATATTCCTCGTTTTATCTGTGGCAATAGCATGGGGGCTACCCTTGCATTGCAAGTGGCCTTAGAGAATGCCAGACTCTTTAAAGGGGTTGTTTTAACCGCTCCTTGGTTTAGGTTGACCAGACAACCTCATAAAATAGCCCTTTTTTTCATTAATAAGATGAGTAAAATATGGCCTGGTTTTACTTTTTCCTCAGGTCTAAAATCAGAAGATATGGGACCTGACCTCCAATTGCATAAAGAAACACGCGGCGATACTTTAGTGCATAATAAGATTACAGCTCGTCTGTTTTGTCTGATTGATGACTTGAGTCGTCGTTTATTGTCATGCACAGAGATAAAATTGCCATTTCCAATGCTTGTGTTTCATGGGGAGAAGGATCCGGTTACTGATTCTGCTGCAAGTAAACAGTTCAGTGAAAAATATCATCAGCAATGTGAACTTTTCTTATTAAAAAACACTCGTCATGACATTCATTTGGAATGCAGTTCGTCATTTATGTTTACTAAGATGGTCCTTTGGATAAAGGATTGTTTGGGTGAACGGGTGATTATCTCATCGAATATGCCATAATGGAGCTTGCTAATTACTTAATTAAAATGCAATTAGATATTCTTCGTAATAATTATCATAATTCTTGCCTCAATTCTTTTTTACTATTGTTAAAATATCCTAAATTAATGGCTTGTAGAAGTTAATTAATTGAAGTAGGAATTATGAAATCGTTCAGAACGGAAGTGGAAGTCAAAGAACATTCCTTGAAAATTGACTATGATACCCCGGTGGTGTTTTTGGGGTCATGTTTTGCAACGAATATAGGGAATCAGTTTATTCAAAACAGGTTAAATGTATTGGTAAATCCTAATGGGGTCATTTATAATCCTATAAGCGTGGCAAACACCTTAAAATCAATAGTTCAGAAACAGATGTTTGCAGAGCATGATCTGAATTTTTATGGTGAGCATTGGCATAGTTTTTTGCATCATAGCTCATTTTCGCATAGCGATAAAGAGAGTTGCTTGCGTAAAATAAATGCAAAAAATGCTGAGGCTTATGATTATTTAAGGAAAAGCCGTTTTCTTTTTATCACCTTCGGTACTGCTTGGGTCTATCAATGGGCCGATACAGAGATGATTGTTTCGAACTGTCATAAATATCCATCAGGCTTTTTTAACCGTTATCTCCTGAATATTGAGGAAATTGTGGATGAGTACAAACAATTGCTAACAGAATTGTTGGTCTTTAACCCAAATATTCAGGTTGTTTTTACCGTAAGTCCCGTTCGTCACTGGAAAGATGGGGCAAATGGTAACCAAATAAGTAAAGCTACTTTATTACTTGCTATTAAGAGTATTACTGAACAGTTTGAGAGCTGTCATTATTTTCCTGCTTACGAATTGTTAATGGATGATTTACGTGATTATCGCTTCTATGATGATGATATGTTACACCCTGCTCCTGTTGCGATAGAATATATTTGGGAAAAGTTTAAAAATTGTTTTTTTTCTGCAAATACATTGCAATATATAAAGGAGATGGCTAAATTAGAAAAGGCAAACCAACACATACCTTTTAATCCAAATTCTGAATCGTATCAAAAATTTCTCAGAACTCATTTACATAAAGTGAATCAATTAGAGATTAAATATCCCAATAGAGACTTTAATGCTGATTTAGAGTTTTTTAAAAGTAAAATAATATGAAGTCATGTTATTAAAACTTAAATCAATTGTAATTTGAAATTTAATTAGTGCTTGTACTAATAAAATGTGATAAATTAGATACGGGAATGAAAAACAATGATAATTGTCAGGATATGAAGAATGTGTTAAAAAAAGTAAAACCAGACAAAAAGTAATTTTAATGAAATAAACAAACAAATCAATGTCCTATCTAGCTTTTGATAAATCTAAATTAATCAACCTGGAGCAATCTCTGTTTAAGGAGATTCTTCGAACAAATCGGGCGGGCTCTTATTCGAGTACGAGTATTGTTGGTTGTAATACACGGAAATACCATGGATTATTGGTGTGTCCGCTACCTGAATATGAAATGACCCGTCATGTCTTGCTGAGTTCACTTGATGCTACTGTGGTGCAACACGACAAGGAGTTTAATCTGGGTATTCATAAATATGCAGGAAATCATTATGAGCCGAAAGGACATAAATACATCAGAGAACTGGAGTTTGATGTGATTCCTAAAAAAGTCTACCGTGTTGGGGGTGTAGAGTTGGCGGTTGAAGAAGTGCTGGTTGAGCATGAAGAACAGATACTTGTTAAGTATACTTTGCTTAAGGCTAGCTCTAAAACAAAGCTTAAACTAAAACCTTTTTTGGCCAATAGAAGTGTTCATGATTTAACTCAACAGAACCTTCAGGCCAATACCAAGTATTCTTCTATTTCAGGAGGTATTAAAATTCAGATGTATGAAAATATTCCTGCCTTGTATATGCAAGTGTCTAAAAAAAATGAATTTGTAGCTAATCCCGATTGGTACAAAGGCATTGAGTATTTTAAGGAAGAACGCAGAGGCTACCACTTTAAAGAAGATCTTTATGTACACGGATATTTTGAGGTAAATATTAAGAAAGGAGAAAGTGTTGTCTTTTCTGCTTCTTTAAAGGAGTTTAAACCTGAAAAATTTGAGGATAGTTTTACTAAAGAAGTAGAGAAACGTATACCCCGTGAGGGTTTGTTGTATAATCTGCTTAATGCAGCTCAGCAATTTTTTGTGGCCAAGGGTAATGAAATTACCATGGTTGCCGGATATCACTGGTACAAAAACCGACTCAGAGATACGCTTATCGCAGTTCCTATGTTAACCGAAGCCTTAGGCGATGAGGAATTATTTCATAAGGTTTTGGAATCATCAGCACTGGATATTAGTAGAAATATTAAAAATAAAGACTGTAAAAATATTAAGGAGGCGGATACCCCACTATGGTTTTTCTGGACCATACAGCAATGTTGGGGTAGCTTGTGCAGAGAAAAACTGTTCAGTAAATATAAGGATCTATTAAAATTAATCCTAAATCTATACTTGACCAAACGTTATGAGAATGTGACTGTGGATAGCGATGGGTTAATCAATATTTATGATGAAAATACACCATTAACCTGGATGAATGGTATTGTGAACAACATACCCGTCACTCCTCGCAATGGAAAATGTGTAGAGATAAATGCCTTGTGGTATAATGCGCTCCATTTGTATTTAGAATTAGCTAAAGATGATAAGAAGGATGCCGCTTTTGTGGATAAAGTAAAAGAAGTAGCTGATAAGGTAGAGACATCTTATCTACAAACTTTCTGGAATGAGAAGGATAATTGCCTTTTCGATCTGGTCGAGGATGCTCATAAAGACAATTCTATTCGACCCAATCAGGTGTTTGCTACGGCCTTTGAATATTCTCCGCTTAATAAAGAGCAAAAAAAGTTTGTAATTGATGTAGCAAAAGAACAACTACTTACGGCAAAAGGTCTTCGTTCCTTGTCCCCTCAAAATCCACATTACGAAGGAGTGATGGGGGGGGATGCCAACGGTCGTGAGTATAATTTACACCAGGGTACTGTTTGGCCGTGGTTAATTGCTTTTTATGCTGAAGGTTACCTTAAACTGCATAAAGAAAGTGGAATAAGCCATATTAAACGTATTGCCGATAATTTTGAAGATGAAATAGTACACCATTGCATTGGTACTTTATCGGAGTATTATGATGGTAATCCCCCGCAAATGGGAAAAGGTGCTGTCAGTATGGCTACTAATGTGGCAGGTGTTCTTAAAATTCTTAAACTAATTGAAAAATATAATTGATATGAGGGTATTAATGTTTGGATGGGAGTTTCCTCCTCATATTACAGGGGGACTAGGTACAGCATGTTATGGATTAACCAGAGGTTTGTCTCATATTAAAGATTTAGAGGTTTTGTTTGTTGTGCCTAAGGCTTATGGTGATGAAGATCAAAGTACCATGAAATTGGTAGGAGCAAATAATATATCTATCCGTCAGCAACGTATAGATATAAAGAAGTTTCAAAAGGAATTGGACTATATCGAAGTGGATAGTCATATTATTCCCTACGTTGATCCCGAAGATTACTGGAAACTAACGAAAGTAAAGGTCGATGGCGAAAAGAAGATCGTTCATACCAATGAGGAGGGGAAAATAGATTTTTCGGGTAAGTATGGTACCGATCTGATGCAGGAAATTTCTAATTACGCCTTGGTGGCCAGTGTGATTGCAAAAGAGAATGACTTTGATGTTATTCATGCCCATGACTGGTTAGCTTATCCTGCGGGCATAGCAGCTAAACAAGCATCAGGTAAGCCTTTGGTAGTGCATGTGCATGCAACGGACTTCGACCGAAGCGGAGGTAGTGTGAACCCGGCGGTTTACGAAATTGAGAAAAGAGGCCTGGATGCTGCAGATAAGGTGATTACAGTGAGTAACCTAACGCGTATTATTGTGATTGAGAAATATGGTATTCATCCCGATAAGGTGTTTACCGTGTACAATGCTGTTGAACCACAAGAAGAAAAGAAAGAGCCCATCGTTAAAAAGAATAAGGGTGAAAAAATAGTTACTTTTTTGGGTCGTATTACCATGCAAAAGGGACCTGAATACTTTATTGAAGCAGCCTATCGCGTATTGCAAAAAATGGATAATGTAAGATTTGTGATGGCAGGAAGTGGCGATATGATGGAGCGTATGATCAGAAGGGCTGCAGAACTTAAGATTGCGGATAAATTCCATTTCACAGGATTTCTTAAGGGAGAAGAGGTTTTTACTATGCTCAGAATGAGTGATTTGTATGTGATGCCATCGGTATCTGAACCTTTTGGGATTTCACCATTGGAGGCTATGCAAAGTAATGTGCCGGTACTTATTTCTTATCAGTCGGGTGTTGCTGAGATTTTGAACCATGCCATTAAAACAAATTTTTGGGATATAGATGCTATGGCCGATGCCATGTATGGGGTGTTAAAATATCCCTCTTTGTCTTCTATGTTTATTAGTCATGGTAAAAGTGAGGTGGAAGCCCTAAAATGGGAAGATTCTGCCCTGAAAGTGAAAGAAGTGTATGATGCTGCCGTTTCTGGATCAACTAACTAACCTTAAAATATATGAGTATTATGAAAACTATCTGTCTGTATTTCCAAGTTCATCAACCCTTTCGTTTTCGTCGCTATCGTTTCTTTGATAT
>JBFHKL010000030.1:0-23479 GCA_041595375.1 Saccharicrinis sp. | reverse complement strand
TGTGATAGCTGCATTTAATGAATCGAGTGAGACATAAGTACCTTTATAATGTTCATCAATAGCAGCTAACTTTGCTTTTTCTTCATCGGTATAATCGTTAGTGGATAGACCTTTGCCGTCCTCAGCATCTACTTTATCATCCAACTCCTCACGCAACCCAATAACATCGTTTATGGTAATATCGCCAATGGTTGTGCCTTGGTATGCCCAATGCTCCGGGTTGGTTTCCGGGTCTTCTCCTTCCGGGGCATCTTCTTTTAATCGGTAGAAGCCTTCGCTTTGGTACTGTTCGTCTTCGCTATCTGCATTTGAAAAGCTGACATAGTAGGTTGTATCTGCATCGTACACATAATCCTGTTCAGGATCGTACTCACCAACCTGATCGGTGCTTACCACATCGGCCACGTTCATTTTCGCATCCAATAGAGCTTGCAGGCCATCAATATTAGCGGCTGGTATATCTTCATCTTTATGCCAATAGCTATCCATCCAGTGCCAAAATTGGGTAGCTAGCGGAGTGGCTTTGGTAACAAACCAGGCTTTTAGTGTATTTTTAGTTTGTTGCGCCATGGTTAATCAATTGTATATCCGAAAATGTTAAAAACAAAATCACCATCATCTGCCGAATCATCATCCGCAGTAGTTATTTCGAATGAATTGGCGCTTCTGATAATAGATGCTACTTTAACTCTTGTGTCACTTGAATACTCTGTGTTAGCTTGCACAAAGTAATCTGTAGTGCCTAAATTGTGTGTGACAGTATAATTACCTTCGCTATTTCGGGTACATGTTAGGGTGTAGTTATCAGCCCCTCTGGTTTGTGTTAAAGAACCTGACTCACTGACAGTGGCGGCTGCAAATAGTTTTATGCCTGCTTGTGCGCCTACTGTATCAACATACTTTTTTGTAGATGGATGATAATCTTCGGAAGGTGTAAACTCATCTTCGTTATCCAACTCCAATACATTGGATTTATCGGCCTTGGTATCTAAATCTTCCTCAAGAGCCTGTATGTCGGTTTCGTTTTGATCGGCTTGGTCTTCAACTTCATATAAGCGGGTCATTAAGTCGGTAATACTGTTAATAGAAACAATATCAGCCCACGATACGTTTTCATCATCGTTTACCGAAGTTCCAAACTCAGCGTTGTATGATGTTTTTACGTAAGTTCCGGTGCCAACTGTTACCGTTTCAGTTGTTGTAACAATCTTTACATTTTCGGTAATTGTACCTCCTGAAAAAGGCATTAAAATACCGTTTAAAATCATGTAGCCGCTGGCTGCACTTGTGTCGGTTACTTCACATCCTGATATTATAATATTATCGCCTGCTATAGCTGTTAGTTTCTCTAACATAGCATATGCTGTTTGCATAAAGGCCAACGCTGTAGTTGTTAATGCAAAGTTTTTTTCTCCTAAGGTTAATTTATTCATCTCACTTAATTATTGTTCTACAACATCAAAACGTTTTCCGGCCAGTTTATAATAATTCACCAACGCCTTAAGCCGGTATAACTCAGCATCGGAAAATGTGTAAGGTATGTATACAATAAAATCATAGTTGCCACCATCGTAAGCACTATCATTGTGTATTATTAATACGTCTTCGCTTTCATCATCGTTTAGTATAACAGGTTCTAAATCTGTATCGCGTTGCAATAAGGTTACCGACTCTCCACCTGCATCGCCTATATAAATGCGGCGTTCGTCCACGTCGAAGGTGTCATTTAATACAGCTTCGAGGTAACACACCTGGCTGTTGTGGTTTAACTTATACTGAACGGCTGTGCGATATGTAATAAGGCTATTATATTGCGTTATCAATGGACTTGCCAAAGCCTTCAACCACGCCACGTTAAATGTTGTACGCAGGCGTGAAGGAATTAACCACAGGATAGCTTTATTTATATCTAAATCGAACATTACTCGTTTGCTATATAGTTAATAGTCAAATTATCATCATCAATATTCAGGTAACCCGCATTAGGTACTACCTTACCACTTACCGACTCCCAGTCGTTATCGGCGTACTTGGTTGCCACACTTAATATTTCGGGAATAGCTACACCGGATGTTTCTTGTAAAGCATCCACCAGTTCAGCCGGAATAAACTCACCGTTAAAGCTCAGCGAGGTAACGAAGTCTTTAATTGTATCGTAAGCCGGGTAGGTACTGGTGTCCGTTAATAATGCGCCTTCATCGTTTAATACCAACGGGTCGTAATAGATATCAATCACTAAGCGAAGATCATCACCTTCATCATTTACTATTTCAATGTTTACTCCAGCATCCTTAACACGAGCCATATACTCAGTGAAGGGTGTTAGTTCGTCGGGATCTGATTCACTTAAAGGTGTTAGTTCACCATCGCTACCCTTAGCTATTTTTATATAAAGTGTGCCATTAACTTCAACAACGGCGGCCTGACTCACAATCTGTGCATCTTCATCTTCCTCCTCGTAGCTGTCGCTTTCGTCTTCAAGCTCATAACCGTACTGAAAGGCTTTAGCCATGGTTGAATACCAATAAGCGTTGTGTGTTAAGCGTTCTTCCAATGCTGTGTCTACTTCATCCTCAAGCTCATCGAAAAGCAGCTGAAGTAAATAAATACCTACAGCTATACAGTAAGTAGTCAATCGCCAAATAGCCGTTTTACTTGTGCTGGTTAGCTTAGTGTTTAAAGTATCATCATCCTGAACGGCGTCGATAATTTCTTGTTGTATGTCGGTTATGTCTTGTGCCATATTTAGCCCCCTCTAACTCCCCCAAAAGGGGAGGATTTAACTTACAATAAAATCATATTCAATTTGCCAGTAGCCAATACCCTCCGGCGTTAATTCTTCGGTTTCGGTATCGGTTAGGGCGGTTGCGGGTTTAATGCCTTTGCCATTTAAATAGTCAACTACTAATTGATTATCTACATCGGATCGGGTTTTTAAGGTTGCCCCTGCATTAATATCATCGGTTAAACCTAGATCGTTATCATCGGCCATATTTTTAAGACCGGATAAATCGCCGTACACCTGTATTACCAGGTCAAAGATATTTTGCCCGGCTTCTACAGTAACCTCATTAGCGGCTTCCTCTGTTTCGGTTTCAATAGTTACCGTTGCTAAGTCATTGTAACTAACGTCATCATCAAAAAGCAATTGTTCACCAGCTACTGCATCATCGGTAAAGCCTATGTCATTATCTTTTACCAGTTGAGCAATACCCTGCATGTGACCATACTTTCGTATGACCACATCAAACAGGGTTTCACCCGACAGTATTGGTGTTGTGCTGCTCATTAATCTTTCTTTTTAAGAGGTGTTCCCCTTAGTAAATAAGCTCCAAAGAAAAAGGCTAATACCATTATAAAAGCCGTTGGCACTTGCCACTCTACAGCCATTTTTGTTACAAAACCAGCTGCATCCTGATTGAAAAAGTACAGAATAACAACCGTCCATAATAATGCGAAGAAGTTCGCAACAACTATATAGGCAATGGTTCTGCGTGCTTTGCTTCGCTCTGTGTTTTCACTTAAGCTGGATCCGACAAACTCACTTACCTTATCGGCTACTTTAACATTAAAGTCTGCACGCTCTTCGTTGGTAAAGGCCAGCTTATCAACTCCACTGCTTACAGTATCAAATACCTTTTCAAGTCCTAATTTTCCTTTAAAAATTCCCATATCTTAAGTCCTTTCTGTCCAACCTGGGACAAATATTTCCTGTTCTAAATCACGGTTAGTAATCTCATCATATCTCTTTAGCTGGTAAAAGTTCATCCATTTTAACAGCCACTCAATAAGCTTTTGATAATTGCGAGAACGGTAACGCTCAGTTGAAAAGTAAGCTTTTAATACGGCAATAGATTTATTACCAATACCACCGTCTACAATTAAATCTGGGTAATCCTTTTGGTTTCGGTTAAGCTTGTTTAATGCTTTTTGTAAGCACTTAGCCCCGTAACCAACACCCATATTTACAGAAGTATCAAACAACTCGTTAGCTATTGACTGTGGCATCTCTTCACATTTGAGCACATCCCAAAAGTGCTCTTTGTAAAAAGCCGAAACCAAACCTTCTAAGTAAACATTGTTGTTCATTTGCGCCTCTCTTAAGTTGGGTGGTAACTCATCCTTTATTCTGTCAATAATAGTCCAGCCTTCCCATTTAGGCCAAAACTTTCGGGCAATACCTTTGTAGGTTTCGCCACCTTTATCTTTAGCATGGTTAGAATAACCACCCTCATGATCTTGTGTTTCGTAATATGCTTGTTCAAATCCTGCCATATCTATTCGTCTAATTCATAATCCAACTCAAACTCACCATTGGTATCAATGGTTAAATCGCTCACACTATAACTATCGGCCTTTAAACCAACCTTAATCGCTTGCTTAATTTCGTTTATGCTTGTGTTTTGCTTTTTAAGGTACTTATTCAAGCCTATTCCAACGGTCGGGTTTTCTTTCAGCTCTCCAGGTTGCAACTGACATAACAGTTCAACATGCTGATCATCGGAATCTCCGCATACAAAATCACCGTCCTCAGTTGAAAAGTTATTGTCATCATCGAGTAAAATATCTTGCCTTGCCATTAGTGTTTTATTGCTGTGTTTTCAAAATCGCTACTTACAAGCTCATCAGCTTCGGTGGTTGTGGTTCCACTGGTTCCGGGTACTCCGACCGCAGGGGATCCACTACCTCCTGTTACTTCTACAATTACATCGCTATGCGTATGCTCATTAAACTTTGTTACCAACTCGTTTATTTTTGAAACAAGCCCATCAACAATTACCAAACCTCCATTGCTTCCACCATTAATAATAACCTGATCAATTTCGCTGGCCGTTAACAAATACCCATCGGTGGGATTATTTTCAACTAATAAAACCAAAACATCACTACCCACTTTTGGGTAGATAACAACACAATTACTGCCCGGGCTTGTAATGGCATTTAAACGCACTTTAAACAGCTCCGGTAAATTATCACGCTCAACCTTACAAGTATTGGCTTCTTTATCTACTGAGGTAACTGTACCTTCTGTAACAAAAAGCGGAATCATATCCTTTGCTGTTTTTTCAATGGCCTCCTGTATAACGCTCTCTAAACTCATACTTTAAAGCTTAATGTGTTTTCACGTTCAAAACCAATGGATAAACCATAGCGTATAATTGTTTTTTCAATCAGGTAATCACCTTCACGATCAGGCTCCAGATTATCAACTATTGTTAAAGTATCTCCGGCATAAGTGCGAGGATAAGCAAAACCAGTTATTGAGCCTGTGTAACCATCAAAGCAAAGTTTATTGTACCATTGATTAGTTACTTCCTCCAGTTCAGTCTGCGTTATAGCTCCAAAGTTCAATGTTCTTACGCTTGCATTTTGATCATCGCTTCCAACCTCATAGGTTAGCTTTGAACCATTGCGTTGATTGGCTATACCTTTTATTTTTAGGTTTAAATCTTCTACACGCCTAAACTTAAGGCCGTTCTTTTTAACATTGGCATAGAACTCATATACATGTGTATCGCCTAATCCCCTGGCATCGTAAGCAAACTGACAGGTCAGTGTATTATCTCGTATATAACTGTAAAAACCGTATTGTTTTTGAAGTTCCCTGAGTACCCGGTATGTACTGGCATTACTAACCTGAAAAGCACCCAAATTAACATCAGGGCACTCAATTGTATAATTACCGGCTACGTATGTTAGTAACTCTTTTAAGGTTATAGATTCCCAACCTTTTACAAAACTATTGCGCTTTAGCGGATAAAACTCATCATCCACATGTAGCTTTAACGGTTCTGAAGATTCTATTTCGTTTACATAGCCTGTAAACTCTGTATAATAATCACCATCATAACCTAATTCAATAGTAACAGCATCACCGGTTGAAATATAATCGAGCACTCCTTTACCGGCAATGGTATCAAAATTACGAGGCAAAACTACAGTTGCTTTATCGCCCAGCTCTTTAACGCTCTGAACAATTTCAACACGATTAACGGTTTCAAAAACCACGTTGCCCACTGTTATTCTTGCATTTGGTTCGTAATACATAACTATTGTTGTTGTACTAAAAAGTTAGCTGAACTGGTACTAATTGCGTTTACTCTATATTTAATTGTATCAATAAATCCCTCAACAAAACTTACCTCAAAACCACTTTTAAAAAATACTTCATCAATACCCAAATCGTTAAATATGGTACCCACAACCGCATATGTACCGGAAGCCTCAAACATGGCATTTACCTTTTTTAAAAGTTCCTGCGGATAATGGTGATTTTCATAATCAACAATAATGCCTTGTATGCGTATTTCAAATGGCTTTAATCCAAAGTTTTCAATAACATCGTAACCACTGCGTTCAATTTCGGTACGAACTACATGTTTATCGCGCCTAAAAGTTACCATTGGCGGCGGTGCTAAATAGCCCTGTGAGTTTACGGAACTAGAAAATTTAAAGAATGGGAGTGCTTTATTAAGCTGCGTATTAATGCCAAATTTGTACTCTTCACCACTAATGGAGTTGGTAAACTTAACGTTGGCAAAGGTTTCATCAGCATCGCCGTATACATCTAATCCGGGAATGTTAATATTAACACCTCCCATTCCAGCTAACTGTACTAAGCGTGGTGCTACTTTTTGAGCAGTAACACCAAACGCTTCGTTATACCTTTCTATTATGCCGCTTAACTTAATTGTCCCCATTTTCTTGATTCTTTACGCCCAATAAACCTTGTTCACTTAACCACTCCAACTGTCTAAACTTTTCCATCCATAAGTCATCTTCTAACTCTTCGGGAAAAGGAATGTGCATAAAGTGGCTCATTAAAGCATTGGCACGCCTAAAAAAATTAACAAATTGTCTTGCGCGACTATCACTATCATCAACCGTGTCGATGTGCGGATAGCCGCCTATAAGTTTTTTATGTTACTTTTTGCAACTGGTAACAGGTTAGTTAAGAAGTCGAATGCACCATAAAATAAAAAGTCATCCTGTTTTACTCTCTCCTTTTCTGTCAATAAGCAAGCGTTTATCAAAATTTCTTTCGACTTGTTCGGATCCTTATCCATCCACTTCTCAAACTCACCTACTGTTTTACGATCGGGCACACGACCAACAACCGCTAAAAATTGGGTGCGGTCTTCATCAATAGGAAGCTCACCCAATTTTATTTTACTTTGACCGTAACGCTTTTTCCATGCGTCAATGGTTTCCTGAGTAACACCATCAGGTAATAAATTTCCATCAGCCATATTGATGACTGTTTGCACAATTGCTTTTTTTTCTTTCTTCTCTACTGTCATTTTGGATGAAATTTTAAAAGAAGCAAGCCCCGAAGGGCTGGCATTCTCTATGCATTATTATAATCAATATCTAACACAAATAATTCGAACTGATATTTCAAGTCCATTTCAGACGGAACCTCACGTCCCTGGCTCTTGAATTTCACCAATAACGTATCATTAATAATGTCGTTATTATCGTTGGTGAATGTTACGTTTATTTCAAAAGGTTTAATATCAAGCAAGCTACCACCTGCGGCTTTTTCAATAGAACTAATACTAGCCAGGCGCATAGTAATAGAGTTTTGATGAGTTATTTTACCCTTTGAATAACTGGTAGGTTTATTACTTCCGAGGCTGTGGTTTAACTGATGTTCCTGTTCGGTGCCATAGCTAATATCTGTTACCTCGTAACTGATACTGGCAAACATTGAAATAACAACATCACCTGCATCGTAAGCCCTTCCGTTTTTTCTTACTGTACTCATTACAATGAAGTTTTAAGGTTTACAGTTCCACTAATTGACTTAATAGTACCCGTTGGCACCCATGTGTAGCTTACAAGTAATTCCTTATCACCAGTTAGTAAGTCGCTATCAGGATCCACGGTTGTTTCACCGCCCGATATTTCACCATCGCCCGCCATTTCGTCAAAAACAGCATTACCAAGGCCTTCAAAGTACTTGCACATTCCGGTGCTTAACAGGCCTGTGTCGGTATCAACAGGAACAACAGACTTAACTTTAGGCAGATAAGCTGTACGAAGCTCACGCATTACTTTAGCATTTGTTAAACTGTGCGCTATAGTATTTTCGTTAATGTACCCATCACTATCAACAACCTCTGCGGCACATACATAATCATCGTTCCAGTAATAACCGGATATACCCACATAGCTAATGGCAAAAATGTAGCCTTTGTCATCATAGTTGTCCAGATCGTCATAAGCAGTAGTAATTTTTACGTGACTACTTAATCCGGCTGTTAACCAAATTTGATTATCGGCATCGCTAATATCGTTGGTTTCAACCTCTCCAATATTTTCGTTAACCGAAATAGCCGAACTAGTACCTAACATAGTACCTACATCAGCATACTTTTGCGATTCACCCTCCAGTGCATCGGCATAGTCCCAATCCTGACCAATACAAATAGAAACATTATTGTATTCCATCACTGTGTCCGATACCTCAATAGCTTTCAAATCGAGAATTGAAGCAGACAGACCATTAATACCACGACCCTCTAAGAACACATGAACAGGCATTGCCTTATTCCAGCTCCAATCGTGTAAGTCCTGAGCCAATGCAATAGAAGCCCTTACCGTATCTTCCAATCCATCTACATAAGTAGGTGCATAATCAGAAGCCGGATTGTAAGCAACGGCCAAACGGCGAATATCACCATCAGCCCCGGCAATCATACTTTGCGCATAGTTGTTAATCAAGTCCTCCATATCGGAGCCCTCAGTACCAACAACCAGGTAAAGCGGAGTGCCTTCATCGGCCATACGATAAAACTCTGTAATATGTCGGTAAACACGTACATCGTTATCCGCATCATAATCGGCATCAATACCCATGTCTTCAGCATCCGATACCGATTCTAGTTTATACAAGGTTCCGTTAACAACTCCGGTTTCTGAATCACTTGCCTCTACAGCGGGACCATTTACCAACAGTCCGCTTATAGCATCTTCAAGCTCGTTAACCGCAGTTCCTACTGAACCTTTTGTAATTACAACGCCCTTCATTTATTATGCGTTTTCGGTGGTTTTACCAGTTAAGCCCTCACGAGTGTACTCTGTAGGCTTTTTCTTTTTGTCAACCATAGCAGCCCTGGCATTGGCTTTCGAAAAGAAAAACTCACCATTGTCGTTTTCGAATAAGACATCTTTTTTGTACTTATCCATCAAAGCCAGCTTTTGAGCTGAATTAAGTGTTTTTGACTTTTTGACAGTAGTCGTTTTCGACTCTGTTTTTGTTGTTTTTTCGAATATTGCCATCTTATTTAAAGATTTTAAATGCGTTAATTAATAATGTTGCGATCACTGTAAGCACTCCCCACACCGCAGCCAATGTTTTGTATTTGGTTTGTATGCCGTTTACCTCTCCTTTTAGGTCGTAATGGTCTTTCGAAACTCTCTCAAGCTTTTCAGATATATTACCCACCCTTTCGTTTAGGAGTATGAGCAGCTCACGCTCCGTGAGCTTACTCATATCAACCGGGGAATCATTCATCTATTACAGGAAAAAAACTATTCGGTAGCTACGTTATCACTCACAATTGCTCCACGTGCATCCTCCTGTGTTGGCAGTACCACATAATAATGACGGAAGTTTACACGGTTGCTTTGGTTATCCGGATCGGTTGATGCCTGTGAGTAATACATTTTAGTCCACCCCGAAGCCTTAACGGCACGTTCCAGGCTAAAGAACACCGACGCTTTTTGTGAGGTATCGGTACTTACCGCACCATAACTCAACTTGGTTAATGTATCAGGCTCATATTCCGGATTACCCACATAGGTGTAAATCTCAAAACCATATTTATTATAAACTTGTCCCGTTTGGGTGTTATAATACTGGTCTCTAAATTTCTCATCCAGCTCAAGCAAATCGTTCACATGGTCGTTACACAACACTAAACGCCTGCCTTCATCGGCAACCTCCAACGCATCCAGCTTACGTTTAAGTGTAATTAAATCGGCTAACTGTAGCTTTTTACGGCCATTGCCATCATCATCACCAGTGGTTACAATTACAGGCATATCATCCGTATTACCCGAAGGTGCTAAAGCATGAATAGCCTTTTTAAACTTTGCCTTAGCAATGGCTGAACCATGTTTCTTTTTTACCGTTGCTATTTTTTTGTACGACAAAGCAAATAGCTCATCATCGGTAATAGGAGTAACAGTAGTTTGGTATTTATCCAATGTAATGGCAATATCCTCCTGATCCAAGGTCTCTTCATCTATTGGGTAGGTGGTATTATTAATCAATACTTCAGGTTCTACACCCATATAAACTAAATGGATCACCTGCATTTCATCACCCACTGCACTCACATAGCTGGAGTAGTCTTCAATACCGTCTAAAAAAGTGGCCTTTTCGGCAGTCGATAATTGTTCTTTAACAGCGCCCGTCCATACCTCGCGATATACACCTGACATTGTTATGCCATTACCCATGGGAATAAATTGCAGGATCATTAAACCGCCAATGGCGTAAAATGCTCCAATACCTAAAATCATTGCAAACGCTATACCTCCCATCATGGATATAAACGCTGAACACAACAGGCTAAATAAAAAATTTGTGAATTTCATCTTATCTCGAATAAAAAATTGTTTACAATTCAGGTTCTACACCCCATTTAGCTTTGTACAAAGCCTTAAAGGATTCAGGATCTTTTTTAGGCATCTCCTCTAATTCGGCCACGGCTTCTTTTTGATACCTGTCCCAATCCCAATCCTTACGGGCTGCGTTTGGCGTGCCAGATCCACCTTTACCGCCTTTTAAATGACTGGTAATAGTTTCGGGCTTTTGCATATCAGCAAGGATGGCGTTTAAATCCTCTAAGCCTAATTTTTCACCACGGGCTACATAATCATCCTTTTGCTTGTCGGTAAGTTTACCAGCAGCAATAGCACCGTCAACAGCTGCCTCAATAGCCTTTTTTCTTTCAGCTTTTGCAGCATCATCTTTAGCTTTCATTTTTGCATCAATGGCAGCTAACACCTCTTCATCTGTACTTTCTGCCTTTACACTGGTAAGGCCGTACCTTTTAATCATCTCTGCTTTATCCATCTCAGATTTTGAATTATTAATTTGTGGTTTTTGTGTAGTTGTTGTAAGGGCTGCAAAACGATCGTAAACAGCTTTTGCTCCAATGTTGGAAGCGGTTTCTGTGTCCAGACTTTCAACGTCTTTTACTTTAGGGTCGAACTTTGAACCTACAAAGCCATGCTCAATAAGCTCATCGGCATCGAACCAATAATCTGTGCCATCAAACCAGGCTTCTATTTCTTCATCGCTTTTACCTGTCCGTTCTTTAATTTGAGCTTTAAACAGCTTTTCCATGGAGCGTAGTAGCTTAGCTGTTTGCTCCAATTCTTTAGCATTACCATGCGCACCGCCACTGGGCACATGCAACATACCAAAGCCATTTTTAGCAATGTGAGTATTTTCTTTTTTGGCAGCCAGCATAATAATAAAGCCCATACTGGCGGCTACACCATCAACATATATATGTAACTCCCCATTAAAGCCAACTAAGAAATTATAAATCAAATGACCATCGAAAACAGAACCGCCGTAGGTATGCAATCTAAAATCAAGTTTTTTAAAGCCCTCTTTTTTTATTTCATCAATAGCGGCACTTACAGCTCTAAAGTCCATATAGTAACCACCCACGTAACCATATATGGTCAATACTGCTTTATCGCTTAATTTTTCGAGTTTAAACATCGGCGTTTCTGTTTCTTGTTTTGCGGCTCTTTGCCCTTTCGTTAATGCAAGAATAGCCCACAAAAAACGCCCGTGCAAAAAGTAGTGTAAGCCTTATAACGGAAGGTGTAAGGCTGTAACTACAATTCGTTTTTAAAAGCAACGAAACCCACTTTTGCAGTAAATATTATGTGAATGGCAAAGGAGAAGGAAGCGAAAATAGCACGTGTGCTTTTTGTAGAGCAGGGAAAAACAGCTAAGGAAATCAGCAGGCTAATCAATATTAGTGAACAAACTTTGAGTAAGTGGATAAACAGCAAAGGTTGGCGTGATGAACGCAATGCCCGTTTATCTGCTCCGGGAGTCAGAACCGACAATATTAAGCAATTGATTAACGACCTAAGCGAACAGAGGCTTTCTCATACGCGTGAACTTAAAGAAGCTGAGAGCAGTGGTAATTTAGAACGCTGTTCCGAATTACGTTCGCTCATTGCCAAAGTAGATGATGGTGTAAGCAAGTGGAACAAAACACTTGAAACCATTAATAAGGAAAGTGCAGTAACGCTCTCAACCTATTTGGCTGTTATGGAAATGATTTTTGATGCTTTGCGTGAGCATGACGAAAAACTGTTTTTACAAATGCTCGACTTTCAAGAAGTGCATTTAAACGAAGTTTCATTAAAGTTTAAATAGCGATGAAGTCACAAGATAAACAGGCGTTAGCACGGTATAGAGAAAAGCTTGGTTTAATTCGTTCAGGTAATGCAATTAATCCCAACGAAACTAAAGCAGATCAATTGGCAAGGATTGAACGTGCAAAAAAGGATTTTGCTTTTGCTGTAAGAACTTACTTTCCACATTACGCCGATGCTCCAACGCCCGACTTTCATGTAAGTTTAGCTAAGCGCATAAAGAATGACCCGCTTTGTAGAATATTGGTTCGTTGGGGACGGGGTTTAGCAAAATCGGTTGTATGTGATACCCTTATTCCTATATGGCTTTGGATGAATGGTGAAAAACTGTTTATGGTTATTGTTGGTAATAGCCTGGACAAAGCCGAAAAATTAACCTCTGATTGTCAGGCTGAGTTTGAAGCTAACTCTTTGCTTATTCATGATTTTAATAATCAAAAACTGGAAGGATCATGGACATATGGCGATTTTATGACTAAGGACGGACGTTTTATTGCTAAGTCGTTGGGTATGGGGCAAAGTCCACGAGGGTTACGTGTAGGTTCTCAACGTCCTAATATGATTATCCCCGATGATTTGGAGGATAAGGACACCAGCCGTAATCCCAAGCGACAGGATGAAGTCGTTAACTGGATTGAACGTGATTTATTGCCTTGTATGGATGGTGATACTCGCAGATACTTGCACCCAAATAACGACCCGTGGCCTCGCAGTATTCAAAACGAACTGGAACGTAAGCACCCAAAGTGGAAAGTGGATGAAGTAAAAGCTTACAACCCGGTTACCTATGAGCCAGCATGGAAAGGTAAGTATGATAACAACTACTATAAATTAGTTGAAGAGGACTTAGGCGTTATTGCTTCACAGGCCGAATACAACCACGAAAAACACACCGAAGGCAAAGTATTTACCGATGAAATGATTCAATGGGCTAAGCCTCCACGCATCGACCATTTTAAAATGATTGTTGGTTTTTGGGATGTGGCCTACTCGGGCAAAAACGATTACAATGCTGTAAAAGTTTGGGCTTTGCATGGTCGTAATTTTTGGCATTTAAAGGCATTTGTAAAACAGTGCAAAATGGCTGATGCAATTCGCTTTATGTATGATTACGAAGCGGAGTTACCACCAAGCGTTATTGTGCATTGGAAAGTAGAAAGCCAGTTTTGGAACGACCCAATGAAAGATGCTTTGCATAAGGTTGAAAAGGAGCGAAAACGGCCTTTAAACATCGTGGTTGTTGAACGGCCACGAGCCAATAAATACGACCGTATGTTAACCATGCATCCTTATTACCAAAATGGCAGAATTTACCATAACATAAAGGAACAGGCCAACAACGATATGCAACAAGGTTTAGCCCAACTAAAGGGAATTGAACCCGGTTACAAAACACATGATGATGCTCCCGATGCTGACGAACAAGCCATTAACCAACTGGCCGAATATGTAAGAACCGAAGCCTTTAACCCTCGCATTACATCAACTGATTTTATGCGCTCAACATATAGTAAAAACCGTTTTTAGTTATGAATAAGAATAAATTAAATACAATCTGCCTGTTATTTGGGCATAGGGTAAATAAAACAACTGATTCGGGTTATCATTTCTGTACTAGGTGTGGAGCTCATGAATATTATGACTTACATAAATGGTATAAAGCTCGCATATTACTAAAACCATACTATTGGATCCGCATTAAAATATTATGCATTAGAGCTTGGTACTTATTTCGATTCAACAATAAATTACCTTTTTAGTTATGGCCTTTTTAAAAGAAAGTGATTACGATGTTCAGGTACGTTCCGAAATAGCAAATATTATTGATGATACGGACGGAAGAACCAAAATATTAAAAGCCGAAAATATGGCTATTGGTCAAATGCGAAACCATTTGGCAGGGCTTTACGATGTAGACGCCATTTTTGTTGATCCGCCTGCTGATGATGATAGCGAAGATACTCGCGACCCATATATTGTTATGCTGGCCATTGATATTACCCTATATCATTTATGGACGAAAGAAGGTGGTAACAATATTCCTAAAACACGAGAGCTACGCTATAACGATGCGCTTAAGTGGTTGCAAGATGTACAAGCCGGGGCACAAGCCGATTTACCAGCCAAAACCGATGGTGAAGGCAATGAGGTAAGCTATGTAAGAATATGGAGCGAAGGCAAACAGGAAAGTAACAGATTTTAATTAAGCTACTATGATAACTAAAAATATAACAACGGTTAAAGAGTATTTATGGGGTGCATTTAAGCAAACCTCTATTCCTACAGCTGCCACTAGCAAAAAGGCCAACAAAGGTATTATTACACAAATTATTGGTGAGTTTTCCGACAAAAGCCGTAGCGACATTAAAAAATGGCGTGACGCTTTACAGGCTTTTGAGGATCCTGATGATCCGGTGTCTGTTTCTTTGCAGGATTTATACAGTAACCTAATGACCGACGGGCATTTAATGGCTCAAATAGAAGTACGCAAAGCAGCTGTAACAAGTAACCGTTTTATCATCCATGATAAAAACGGTCAGGAAGTGCCTGAACGTACAGAACTATTACAAACAGAATGGTTCTTTCACCTAATGGAGCATTTACTCGATAGCGTTTATTTTGGTTATACCGTGCTTGAGCTTACCGACCCAACTACAATGAAATGGGAACTGATTCCACGCCGTAACATCATACCGTCAACCAATTTTGTACTATTTGAGGCCGATGGTGAGGAAGGTGTTTATTTTGATGATCCTATGTATGCACGTAATATTCTTTCGTTGTATAATATGGATACGCATGGTATATTAAACTCTATAGTTCCGCAGCTGATTTGGAAACGTAACGCTCAACAGGTTTGGGCGGATTTCTCCGAACGCTTTGGTATACCCATGGTAACGGCTGAAACATCAATCACCGACAAAAACGAGCTTACCCGAATCGAAGGTATGTTACGTTCGTTAGGTCAGGCCGCACAGGCTGTTTTACCCGAAGGTACTAAAATCACCATTCACGATAACAGTACCAAAGGTGATCCGCATAAGGTGTTCCTGGAACAAATTACCATGACCAATAACGAAATTGGTAAACGTATTGTAGGCGGAACCATGTTAACCGATGACGGATCAAGCTTAAGCCAAAGTGAAGTGCATGAGCGTACGCTGGATGAAAAGATAGCAGAAAGCGACCGCCGTATGATTGAGTTTACCGTTAATGGTAAATTAATTCCGTTATTGCGCACATGGGGTTTTAAATTTGCTGAAGGTGACCGTTTTGTTTTCGACCGTTCCGAGGACTTAACCATGGATGAACATTGGAAAATAGTTAACGATGTTTTAAGCCATTACGAAGTAGAGGAAGAGTGGTTAAGCCGTAGGTTTAACATTCCTATAGTCGGCAAAAAGGAAACGGTAACCACAACCGGAACAACTCCAACGGCCTTAAGTAAAAATTTTCATTAGGGAATAGTCCAACGGCCACGGCTATTCCCAAAGCTTTATACGAGCCATGTCCACACTGCGGAGGTAAACACCCCAGCGCAGCTAACAGCCTGCCCGAAGGTGTTGAAAGCAAAATTAAAAGCCTTTTAAATACGCTTTTAAAAGATGTTTTCAATAACAAAATTAAGGCCGGAGACATTTACCCAAAGCTATTAAAAATAGTAGGTGGTACGTTACAACAGGCAACAACCGAAGGCACAGGTACAAGTTTTTCGCAGGTTGACTGGAGTACACCCGATGCCAATATGTTGCAGCGTTTAACACGTGATGTTTGGCAGTTTTCAGCCGCTAAAAACTACCAGCAAATGCGGGATCTGACACTCGCTTTACATGATGATGATGGAAAGCTGCGCAGCTTTGCCGATTTTAAAGAAGAGGCCACAAAGGCACATACAAAATATAATAGTACCTGGTTAAAAACAGAGTATGATCATGCCGTAGGTTCAGCAACCATGGCCAGCCGTTGGAGCGAGTTTGAAGAAAACGCAGCCGATCAGCCTTATTTAAAATACCAAACGGTTGGTGATAACAATGTAAGGCACGAACACCAGTTATTAGATGGTATCGTTCGCAAAATAACCGATAGCTTTTGGAAAAAGTATTTTCCTCCAAACGGTTGGAAATGCCGTTGCGATGTAGTTCAACTATCGGCCAGTTATGCAACAGAAACCGAAGCTTTACCCAAAGTACCTATTGATGGTATGTTTGCTACCAATTTGGCTAAAACAGGATTGGTATTTCCTAAAAATCATTCATACTATGACGGTGTGCCGGATGATGTAATGAAACGTGCCGTTGCTAGTTTACCCGATGATGTGGCTTACAATAATGTTTACACCAGCGAGTCGGGTAATACGGTTGACTTACATATTTATCATGGTATAAACGAAACGCCGGGTAATATTAAAACCGCTAAGTTTTTAGCTGATAACGGTTACGATGTTAAGCTATTGCCTGTACTGGATAAGGATGATAACGACATTAGGGAACTGGTTTATAAAACCACCTCGTTTGTAAAAGGCAAAAACCCTGATGCATTAATTAATAACAAGTATTTGGTTGACCTTAAAAACTGTAAAAACAGTAGCGTTAGTGCTATTCATAACGGCATACGTAAAGCAAAAGACCAGTGTAATTATGGTGTAATAAACTTACCTGAAGTTATGGATAGCGATAATGTTGAAGATGCGGTTAGAGGACAAATGAAACACGCCAAAACATTTAAAGAAACATGGGTGATTAATGGTGATGAGTTATTGAAATACGATCGCAAAGGTTTAGGACTGGATTAAAAACAAAACGGCCAGCTAATAAATTAACCGACCGTTTTGGGAAGTGTGGGACTGCTCCCTCACTGGTACAAATATACGATACAATTAATTAAAAAACAATACTATGGACGGACAAGCAAAGGTTACTTTGTTGCTGGAAATGAAAAACCGCATTAAATCGGGTATGTCCGAAGCTAAAAAGCGTGTTAATAGTGGTGTTGGTTCTATGAAAGCAAAGCTCACAGAACTTAAAAACCACCATGTACAAATGTTTTCGGCTATGACGGCACAGTTCCCATTGATGGGTAATGCATTATCTACTTTGGGTAATCCATATACGTTACTCATTGGTGGAGTGGTAGCGCTCACCATGTTTTTAGGCAAGGCCACCAATGCGGCTGCCGATTTTAACCATGAGTTTTTAGCCATTAAGCAGCTTAATTTAGATAAGAGCCAGCAACAAATGGATAACTACAAAGATTCCATTAAAGCTGTGGCATTTGAAACCGGGCAAAACCTGTTGGATACTACCAAGGCTTTTTACGATATTCAATCGGCTACCGGGTTGTTTGGAAAAGATGTGGCAGACATTACCACCAAAGTAGGTAACTACGCCCTGGTAACAGGTGCTAAACTGCCCGATGCCGTAAACCAAACAGTTAAGGCCATGAAAGCTTTTGGCCTTGGTGTAAATGATATTGACAACCTGTTAACCGCCAATGCCAAAACGGTTCAGCTGGGAATAACTACCTACGACGAACTGGCAAAGGTTCAAACAGAATTTGCCGGAGCTGCTGCAGGAGCGGGGCAAAATGTTGATACCGCAAATAAAATGTTTGCCGTGTTTACTGCCATAGCTAAAGATAGTACTACCGCTGCCACCATGACAAAAAGTGCTTTTGAAGGTTTTACACAAGCTGCTACTGTTAAAGGCTTAAAGGATATGGGCGTTGAAATGTACGATATTAACGGCAATATGCGCGATATGACAAGCATTTTAAAAGATGTTTCTGCAAGGTTTAAAGGCATGAGCTCAAAACAGGTTGACGAAACCATTGCCAAAATAGGTGGTCCAGAAGGATTACGTAACCTATTAATTAAGCTAAAAACCGATGCTGATGGCCTGTTAGATACTTTTACAAAGTATGATAGTGTTCAGTTCGATTGGGCTAAGGCTATTAAGAATGCTAAAGGTGATTTCCGTACAATATCATCTATGGCAAAAAACCGCCTTGGTGTTGTTATGGCCGAAATTGGTGAGAAGTTTCTCCCATTGTGGGTAATGGCTCTTGAAAAAGTTAACGGTGTTCTTTCGTTTGTATGGAATAACTTTGATACTATTTGGGCTACCGTTAAGAATGTAGGTATTGCTTTAGGTGTTCTTAAGGTTGCTATGGTAGTATTTAACGCAATTACTGCTGCTAACCCTATAAGTATGATTATTTTGGCAATCGGTGCCCTGGTTGCCGGTATAACCATATTAATAAAACGTACCGAAGGCTGGGGCGATGTTTGGAAAGGCATTAAAATGTTAGTTATTGCTGGAGTTAAACAAATAGGTGCAGACTTTAAGTTTATGTGGGATACCGCCATGTATGGCTTAGAATATCTGTGGTTAAAATTTAAATCATTTGGTCAATGGATTAAGGGTTTGTTTAGCAATATAGCCAACGCTATTAAACTGGCTTTTAGTGGTGACTTTAGCGGGGCTAAGGCTGCGTTATCATCTCCAATAAAAACAGCTGCTTCCGATGAAATTGTAAACCTGAAAAAAGAACGGGCAAAAACCGTTGATGCTTACAAAAAAGCAACAGCCGATAACGTTCGTAAACAAATGGAAGGCTTATCGCTGATAAGTAATTTACGCTGGAAGAGTAAAAAAGAAATGGAAGAGGAAGGCGAAACTTCCAACCCTTTTGGTACTGAAGGCGAAGGTTCGTTAAATGGTCCTGGTGGTGGTTTGCAATCAGGCAATGATTCAATAAGCAAGATAACCGGGAGCGCCAAACAAATTAAAAACATTACGGTTAATATCGACAGCTTTAATAAAGGTGGTATCAATACCGAAAATACCACACTTAAAAACATGGATGCCGATGATATTGAGCAATGGATGACCAATATGTTTTTGAGGGTGGTTCGTAATGTAGAGACTAGTTATTAAGCCCCCTCTAGCTCTCCGGCAGCTGCCGGAAGTACATTTTTACAGCTTATGAATGAAACACGAGACTATATTTTAATGCTCGACCGGGTTAGTAAGGTAGTTGATAAACTGCCAGCCCGTGCAGCTACCGAGGCGGTTAACTTTAGTAAAGAACGGTTTCGTGCGCAAAATTGGGTTGATAACACCACCGAACCATGGAAAAAACGCAAGCCCGTTAAAGGTGAAAGCAACCGCAGAACCGGACGTGCAGTACTTACCGATACGGGACGTTTAAAGCGCAGCATACGCAAAGTACGGGTTACTAAAACAAGTGCGGTTATAGGTACGGATGTTCCCTATGCTAAAGCTAATAACGATGGGTACAGAGGGAGGGTTAACCAACGGGTTAGGGCACATACTCGCAGAACGCAAAGAGGCAATGTTAATGTAACAGCACATACCCGGACTAAAAACATGAACCTACCACGCCGTAGGTTTATTGGCGTATCTGCTCAACTGGATAAACAAATTAAACGAATGATGCTGGCCGAAATAAGCCGGGCAATTAATAATAGGTGAGACAAAAGTATAAAGACATAAGACAAAAGAAATTAGCATCATGTAAATCATCTTTATACTTTATACTTACTACTTTATACTAATAAAATGGATAGTTTATACCAAGAAATAGCACAGGTATTCAACGATAATAAAAGTGTGTTTACCGATGCAGGCTTGCCAGCTGTAAGGCAAGTTGACATATATATGGGACAGCCCGACAGCCCCGAAGATTTTGAGATATTTCTCCCGGCTGTATTTGTGGACTGGAGTATTACACCCGGAGGTGTGGGCGAAGAGGATTTACTTCAGCTCGACTTTCATGTTGTACAGGATCCTGGCGCACGAAGTGAGAATTTTAGCGACCGCCTAACGGAAAGCATGGAGTATATTTTATTGCTTAAAAAAGTAAAGTACCTGGTTAACCGTTTGCGCTCCGATACCAGCACACCATTAACCTACAATGGCGAACGGCCACGGGTTACACCTTACTTTAAGTATCATATTGCCAGTTACAAATGCCTAATAGATACCGACGAAGGAAGTATTATACGTTCCACCAGCACCGATGCCGAACCCGAAAATGTAAATATTAGTAAAGGAACAATACGGAAATACAATACTCCTACAACTGCATCCGATTTAATTGATACTTTTAAAGCATAAAAAAAGCCCTGCAATACATGTTAGCAGGGCTTTAAATTTCCTATTGTTGTCTTATAAATTCACATTAGGCGATTTCCCTATTTCAATTCTTGCCTTTTTGTAATCATCCACATAAAAACCAACACGATCAGGTAGCATGCTATAATAAGCCCACTCATTTACTTTTGTATCGTTGGCATTTAACTTAGTAGGCCAATACATCACAAACAAATCAATAACAGATTTATAAGAACCTGAAACATTCACTTTGTTTATATAATATAAATGGTCATCCTTTGTATACACATCAAATATAATTTCAAGCGTTTCTGGAGTACCACTACTTACTTTTGATTTATATCTACAAACAAGCTTATTATTATTCAATTCATGATACACTTCACTAAGATCTAAAAACTCATCAATAAAACCTGTTAGCCTGTTTTGCGCAAAATTTAACTCTCTGTTATAAAAATGCGATAAATAGTTATGACCTGAAAGCTCACGCATTCTATACTTATAAAGTCCTTGAGAATTGCTTTTCTTTGTGTTAGCTTTTTGGTTGGCTACTTCGTTTTTTATCCTTTGTACTTCAATCTTGTATAAATCTTTGTGTATTTGAACCTCTTGAGTATATACCTCAAGTTCTGACCTATTAAGATATTGCTCAACATACTCTAACCTATAATCTGATTTTAAATGAAATGGATATACGTCTTTAATCAGTAAACCTTTGTCTTCTGATAGTTGTGATTCTAAATTATCAATGGTTCTTAATAATTTAACTACCTTACTATTTGTTGATTTATTATACTTAGCCTTGCTATTTTCACTAAGTCTCACACTTGTTATATTATTACCATAAATAGTATAGCTAATTGTATCAAACTCCAACTTCTTTAAAGCCTTCTTAAATATTACTTCATCTAATTGAGCATTTAAAGCACTTATAAACAGTATTGAAATAGTGATTAATGATAATAGTTTTTTCATGATGTTTGGTTTTTAAAACAGTTGCATTTGCATCTGTTTAGCTTCTTGTATTTTTTTAAGTTGTTGTTTTTTGGCTGGCTCTCCTAACCAGTTGTAGTAGGTTTTACGTGAAATATTCCATGGAGTTTTATTAAAAACGTTTTTCCATAGCCATTCTTGACTAACGCCTTTTTTTGTTTGTTCAAGTGTTATTCTTTGAACTTCAATCATTCTTAGTAAAAGATTCTCTCTAGTATATGCCATCTACACAAATTTTACTATTTTTGCCTTTGTACCGGAAGGCTCTGTAACAATTTAATTGTGCAGGGCTTTTTTTATGCTCTGTTACAAAAATAGTTTAATTTAATTAAACAAAAAAAGCGTTGCAGTTTTAATTAACCACAACGCTTATTTAAATTTTTGGGTGATTTTTTAAATAAGGATGATGCTTATTTAAATTGGCTTAACAAAGTAACAAATCCTTTTGCTGCTGTTTGTGGGACAACTCCGTTACCGAGAGCACGTAAAATGTCTGTTCTAAAGTTGTACCCATCAACTGTGCAACCCAAGCCGGGTTTAGCCGTCCGGGGATGCTCCCAAGGGTATTGCGATTGCCCTCTTCCAACTGGCCATTTAAAGCCATCGAGGTTAAACACTCCTGATTCATTCCCTTGCTGCCTTTTTCCGTTTCGCTTGCTATTGGTGTAGGCCAAAGAACCTGAGCCTCTAAGGTGGGCGAATGACGTTGCATCTCCGAAAAAGATTCTCTGCAACGTGGCAGCATTGGCGTACTCCATTTTAATTGCGAGTATATAGAGTCGTTGCCGCTCGTGTGGCGCACCCACCTCATTCGCTGAGAATATTCCTGCCTCAACTTTGTAACCAATTGCTCGTAGGCTTCGGTAAACTTCATCATATCCCATTGAAATATGTCCTTCGACGTTTTCGAAGAAACACCAAATAGGCTCAATTGCCTCGATACTTCGGAGTATATGCGGAAAAATGTGTCGTTCATCCGTTGTTCCTTTTCGCTTTCCGGCATTGGAGAAAGGTTGACATGGATATCCGGCAGTAATTCCGTGTATTTTTCGGTGAAACTTTTCTGAAGGGAACGTTTTAATATCTGCCCAAATAGGAGCTGCACCCACTTTGTTCGTTTCCATCGCTGCAACCAGGTTCGCAACAATGAAGGCTTCGACCTCCACATAAGCGGCAATTCGTATGTTGATTCCAGCTTGTTTAAGTCCAGCCTCCAATCCTCCGAATCCTGTGGCAATAGATATAATAGTTTGTTCGGTATTATCCACATCAATACCTCCTTTCTGTCCAATGAATAAGTTTGCCCTGAAATGGTAAATATGGTTTGAACCATGCTTTAAAATCATCCACAGAAATAAAACCATCATTCCATGCCAGGGCTTGAATTTGCATCTTGTTTAAATTATTGCCATCAACTTTAACAGAGTAGTTAATATCTATTTCTATTTGTTGAACTCCTGAACAAGTACCATGCTTAAAACAATTATAATTCGAAGACCTAACACCTGTAGCAAAATGAATCTTATTACCTTGTTTCCAACGGCTTTTTTCATCTACTCTAATAGTGTGTATTTTTTCTCCTGACTTTATTTTTTGTTCGAAGTTTGTAGGAATACGCTTACCTTCAATATCCATTCCTTTTGTAAATCCTAGTATCATGCTGCATCTTTTAAGAGTTGTTTTTCTTCTTTTGTTCTGTTAGCCTCACTTTTCTTTTTAATACGACTCACTTCGGCTTTTAAATATACGTCCATCATTTTTTCAATGTCAGTTTGTTTACTTGCAAGTTCAGTTTTTAAATCATGTATCTCTCTTTTGTTGTTTTCTAGCTCAGTTAGCCGTGAGCTATTAACAGTTTTAAGTGTGCTTAATTCACTTTTAACTGAGTCGTATTTGAGTCCAAGTGAGTTTAATCTTTCTTTCAACTCAGT
>JBFHKL010000029.1:0-24264 GCA_041595375.1 Saccharicrinis sp. | reverse complement strand
GAATGAAAGTAATTCAGCTTTGCGGAAAAGATTTTTGGGGAGCAGGAAGAGCCGCGTATCGACTGCATAAAGGACTGCAAAATGCAGGGGTCGAGTCAGTCATGTGGGTGGGTGCCAAAAGGTCAAATGATGATTCTGTGAGAAATATGCAGGCGGGTTTTTTTGCGAAAAAGCTTACTAAAGTGTATGTGCATCTGGAAAAAATATATATACGCATGTTTGGTGGCAGAGCAAGAGATATGTTTTCGGCAGGTAAACCCGCGCATAATTTTATAAAACAAATTAAAAAGGAAGCACCGGATATTGTTCACATTCATTGGATTAATAGAGGTTTTATAAACCTGCAAGCTTTAAAAAAATTAAATATTCCTGTTGTTATTTCGTTGCACGATATGTGGTGGTTTACCGGAGGTTGCCATTATGATGAATACTGTGGCAGATATCAGGAAAAGTGTGGCAAGTGTCCGGTAATCAGCTCCAACCATGAGCAGGATTTAAGTTATAAACTCTTACAACATAAGAATAAGGTTTTAAATAGTATTCCTAATCTTACTTTTATAGGTTTGAGTAGTTGGATGGCTGATTCTATACACAATAGTTTTATTGGCATAAACAAGAATATCAGGCATTTACCTAATGGTATTGATACCGATAAATTTGCTCCTCAGGATGGAACAAAACTAAGAACTGAATTGGGGTTGCCAACAAATAAAAAACTGGTTTTGTTTGCTGCTGTAGATGCCTTATCTGAAATAAGAAAAGGATATTCTTACATCAGTAATGCGCTGGAGTATTTAACATCTGATTTCGAGTTGGTAATCATTGGCGAAAAGAGTAATGACGATACGGTTAGTGGTTTAAAGGCTCATTTTATAGGAGAAGTAACTGATGATAGTCTGTTGGTGAAATATTTTTCTGTAGCAGATGTAACCGTAGTTCCTTCCCTACAAGAGAACCTGTCCAATTTAATAATGGAAAGTCTGTCGTGTGCTACGCCTGTTGTATCGTTTGCAATAGGAGGTAACGGAGATATGGTGAAACATAAACAGACAGGCTACCTTGCCAAGGAATGTAATGTGGAAGATTTGGCAAAAGGTATTGAGTATTGTTGCAATGTTAATAATAATGAAAGCCTTAGTGCTAATGCCCGAGAATTCATACTTAATCATTTCAACATAGCGGATGTCACCAATAAATATGTAGAATTATACAGATCAGTACAAGACGTAAAATTAAATGCTTAATCTTTCTAAAATAACAGATTACTTGTTGGTTTACCTGCTGATTGCTTTTTCAGGAGTGCCTTTCTTTTACAAAGCTCATATTGTAATGATGATTGGATTCCTGATATTTCCTTTATTTGTATTTATTAGTCGTAAAAAAAAGATAAAGCGTTTTTTTATAGTCTATTTCCTAATTGTTTTATGTGTGCAGGTTGGTCAAATGCTTAAGTTCTATCAGTTACCCATGCTCACATTTCTGGGTTTACATGTTCGTTTGATCTTTGCTTATCTGGTTATAGAGGCCGTAGGTAAAAAAACAATTCAGTATTATATCGATATCCTTGTTTTCTCGGTAGTAACCAGTTTGTTTTTTTATATATTTTCTTATCTGGGCTCTTTTAATAGCTTTTTAACAAATACAGTGGCTCCGTTATTTACAAATCCACTGATTAAGGATCAGTCGTATACCATATGGCCAACTGTTATTTTGTATACTATAAACCCCCAAGGAGAAGGTTTAATCTCGTTAATGCGTAATTCTGGACCATTTTGGGAGCCAGGGGCTTTTTCTGGTTTTTTAATGATTGCATTGTTGTTTCAAATTATAAAAACGGGAACCTTGTTTAACCGCAAGAGCTCTATAATTATGCTGGGTATTGTTTCAACCTTCTCTACGTCAGGTATTATGGTGCTTGCATTCGTTATTTCTGCCTATTTGTTCTTAAATAAAAATGTTCTGAGTAAATGGATATTACTGCCATTTATGATTCTTATTTCTGTTGTTTTATTTTTATCGGTTGATTTTTTAGGAGCAAAAGTAGTTAGTAAAATGAACTTTACCAGTACTACCTATAATACCCGTTTTAAAAGTGCTTTACTGGATTTGGAGGATTTTAGTAGCAATCCTTTTTTAGGGCTGGGGCGATCTGATACCACTAGATTTAAAGGTGAAACACGAGGTCGGGTTATTCATAGAAACAATGGGGTTACTTATCATTTGGCTACATATGGCTTGATTATCTTTTTACTGTATTTCTCACTGATTTATATTGCTTTTTACAGGATGAGTATACACTGGCAAACGGACACGCGAATGGCATTATTTGCATTTATTACCATTTTATTAATCGGTTTTTCGCAAGTGTATTTTACTAAGCTATTTTTTATTGCCTTAACCATGATGCCGGTGTTGTTTGAAGATAGAGGCCAGTCTTCGGTACCTTAGTAATTGTTAGTCGCTAGCCTTTATTATTTTAGTGTTGAGGATTCAATTTAAGAGTGTTTGATTACTAATGATGTAACATGATATAGTTATAGACTAGTGATTTTTTGATAAAAGTAGATAGTTATTAAATGGCATATTGTAGAGTTAGAGGTTCTGATAAAAATAAATTGAAAGAATCAGAAAATACCAACATCTTATTATCGAATTATTAAAATGAAAATATTTATAGTTATAGCAGTTTTTAATCGTAAGGAATATACCTTGCAATGTCTGCTCATGTTAAAACATCAAACTTATCGTGATTTTGGCATTGTGGTGGTTGATGATGGTTCAATAGATGGAACCAGTGAGGAGATTAAACGCTATTACCCAGATGTAATTCTGGTGAAAGGCGATGGAAACTGGTGGTGGACAAAGAGCATGAACAGAGGAGTGCAAAAGGCCATTGAACATGGTGCCGATGCTGTAATTACCATGAACAATGATACCCAGTTTAATGCAAAATTGGTTGAAGATCTGGTGGCCTTGCATCAACAAAAGCCTAAAGCCTTAATTGGTAGTTTAAATGTGATTAAGAAAGATCAAGAATATATATTTTTTTCCGGTTTAAAGGATATTCTTTGGTGGAAAGCAAAGGAAGTGAAGTATCATAAATCTTTTGCGCTATTGCGCGATGATTTAACAGGTCTGCACCCTACCAAATGTCTCAATGGCCGGGGAACGTTAATTCCTGTTTCTGTATTTCAGGAAATAGGAGGGTATGACGAAGAGAATTTTCCGCAATATGCATCGGATTATGATTTGACCTTGCAGGCATATGAATATGGATACCCCGCCTTTATGAGCTACGATATTAGAGTTTATTCTTTTGTTGAAGAAACCGGCGAAGGGAAGAGTTTTATCAAACAATCATGGTTCGCATTTTTTAAGTCATTCACAAATCCTTATTCAACTACTTCACTTAAGATGTGGCGTAAATATTATTTTAAGCACGCCTCTAAAGGGACCAAAAGAATCGGTTTCATAATGCAGATATTACGAACGATATTGGCTTTTGCCCGTAAACGAAATATGTTAGCCAAAATTAGTTAAAAGATAAAAGAGTAGTATCAAACTGAATGTTTATCAATGACTTATCAGGGTGTAATATATATGTTACGAAAAAGTTGAGTTGTTTGATCTGACACAATAAAACAGTATTCATATTTGTGTCTTATTTTCTAATTTATAAATAGTTAAAAAATTGATTTCATTTATCATAATAGGCCGGAACGAAGGATGGCGTTTAAAAATGTGTCTCGAGAGTGTTTGTGCTGCCATTCAGCAATATAAACTGGATGCTGAAATAATCTATGTCGATTCGCAATCATCAGATGATAGCTTGAAGATGACAGCAAGTTACCCTCAGGTTAAAACTTATTTAATAACAGGAGTGTGTAATGCTGCTATAGCACGAAATATTGGCGCAAAAGAAGCCAGCGGGGAGAACTTTGTTTTTCTCGATGGGGATATGGAAATATGTGCGGATTTTATCCCTCTTATATTTGATGAGAAACAGGCCTTGAAATTTGAATTTGTGTCCGGTAATTTTATGAATTATTACTATGATCATAGTTGGAAATTTATCTCTAAAGATTATTATCGAAAAGTGTATTGTAGTGAGGATTCTTACCAGTATACTACAGGGGGGTTATTTGCCATTAAACGTATTCATTGGGAAAGCGTTGGTGGCATGAAACCAAAGTTTAAGAAAGGTCAGGATCTGGATTTAGGTTATCGACTGGCTAAAAAAGGCGTGTTTTTGTTAAGGAAAAAAGAACAGATGGCCAACCATCATACCATTGATTATAAAAATGAAAAAAGATTGTGGAATTCTTTTACGGATGGGACTTATGTGTACCCTCGGGCTGTTTTGTATCGCGATCATTTATTGAACAAATATGTGATCAGTCGATTTATCAGTAGCGATCCTACTTTAGGCGTGTTAGTGATCTGTTCTGTGTTTTCTTTGGTGTTAGGTCAGCCTCTGATTATGCCTGTGTATTTAATATTAACATTGCTGGCTGTGCTGTACTCTATGCGTAAGACTGGCTTTAATGGGGTTTTTAATCGTTTTTTTAACCATATCCTTCGCGACTTGATGAATGTGATGGCTTTTATTCTGTTCTATCCATCTAATCGTATTGAATTAAATTATAAAAGAGTTTAAGTGTTGAAGAAGATTAAAAAACAGGTAAAGCATTTGCTGTTTGTATTAGCCAGCTTATTTCCTCTGGAGTGGTTGCGCAGAATGGCTAATAGGCAACTCATTGTCATTAATTACCATAGTATTCAGGATGCTGATGTGGATCCGGTTATCAATACAAATAAATATCGTAGTGTTAAGGAGTTCGAAAAGGATATCATTTTTTTGTCTTCTTTTTATACAGGAATCACTTATCAGGATGTTATCAGTTACATCAAAAAGGGAGCTGGTATTCCTCAGCATAGTTTTTATTTAACTTTTGATGACGGCTTAAATATTGTTTATAAAGCATTTTATCCTCTACTTAAAAAATATAAGGTCAATGCTGCCTTCTTCCTGAATCCGGACTTTGTGGATAATCATGATCTTCATTTTCAAAGGAAAAAGAATCTGTTGAAACAGACAATACAAACAGGGGTGATAGCGCAGACAAAGGAGCTGTGGACGAAATTATTTGAAGATGAGGATATTTATGGGGAAGATTTTTTTAAGAGTTTAGAGGAGGTGAATTTTAGTAAGTCCTATATTCTGGATTCATTAATGGATTTATTTAAGCTTGATCTTAAAAAATATTTGCAGGAGCATCAAATTTATTTAAATAGCGATGCCATAAGGGAGATGATTGATGAAGGTTTTGCTTTTGGAGGACATAGTATAAATCATCCTAAATATCAGGAGTTAAGCGTGGAGGAACAGGCAGAGCAAACCATTGAAAGTATACGTTGGGTTAAGGAGCACTTTGCATTGGATTATCGTTTATTTGCCTTCCCATTGCGCGATCAGGATATCTCAAAGTCATTGTTTAATAAAATAGCAGGAGAATGCGAGGTGACTTTTGGGGTGAATGGAATCAGCGATGATCAAATACCATTTCATATACATCGGATTGATGTGGAGAGTACTGATGTAAAAATAGAATGGGTGTTAAAGTTCGAATACCTGAAGTTTCTTTTTAAGCGAATGCTTGGTAAAAACAGACTTCAACGAAAATAATGAGTAGATTTTTAATGGGTAATAAATAGTCATGTCAGATATCTCAAATAAAAAAATTCTTATCAATAACACACTTTGGGTGTATGCTGGGAAAATAATTTCTCAGTTATTGGGTTTGCTGGCTACTGTTTTGGTCATCAGAAAACTACCTGTTGATATCTACGGAACATACTTGTTTATATTTGGTTTGTTTTTTATATATCAGATATTTATCACCAGTCCTGTTAAAAATTTATTGATCAGATATATACCAGAGCTGGTAGAGAATAATAATTTTTCGTTAGTAAAAAGAGTCTTACTTAATTCAGTTGTTTTATCGTATATCTTAATTGGAGTATTTACCATTATTCTGTATAATTTAAAGGATGTGGTGGGTGAGTTTTTTAATATTGATCATTTTCCCTCCCACCTGTATGCTTTCAATATATTTGTATTTTGTTATGCCTTAAAAGTATTGTCCGAAGCTATTTTGGCATCTGTATTAAAGCATAAAGTGAGTGCGCAGGCCAATGTTTTTGTGGTTATTTTTCGTGGTTCTTCTTATCTGTTTCTTCTTAATTCTATTCATATAAATTTGTTATTGTATATTGAGGCTGTTGGGGCATTGATCTATACATTTTACGCTATATGGCATTTGTTGGGACTATTTCGCGATTGGAAGAAAAATTATAAAGAGGAACTGCCCGATGATACAGTATATAAAAGGATTTTGCGTTTTTATTTTTTATCCTTCTTCTCAGAATTAGGGTATGGTATAGTAGGTCGTACAAGTGACCAGTACATCATTGCCGCACAGTCGTCTCCCTTGTTTGTTGGTTTATACGGGTTTGCGCTCAAAATATTTGAAATGTTTTATAAGGTTTTGCCTTTCAGGGAGTTTGAGTCAGTTTTAAAACCTGTGTTTTTTAAAAGATATAGTAAGTCAAGTTCTGCTGATGATCTTAATCAATTTTATCAGTTTACACTAAACGTGCTTATGCCTTTGTTTATGTTGCCTTTTCTGTATTTTTTGTTTTTCGGCGAAAGCATTATTATTCATGTTTTTGAAGATAAATATCTACCGGCGTATAATGTGACACTGGTTATATTGTTGAGTATAATTGTCAACGGACTATTTTATGCCTTAAGTTTTGTGATTCACCTTAAAGAAAGAGTGGAGATTGTGTTGTATTCCAGATTAATAATGGTCATTAGTATTGTTGTTAGTGTATGGATGATGCAATTGTTTGGTATTATTGGGGTGGCGGCAACTACTTTGGTTGGTGAGTTTATTGCCAGTTTGTTGATGTTGTGGATGTTAAAAAAATATGTGGTTATAAAATACCAAAAGAAAATGTTTGTTAGGTATGGTGCTTTATTGGCTATTATGTTCATCTTGTTTTTTCCTTTAAAAACAATTTTTATGTCTTGGGAAGGATTGATTGCAGGAAGTGTGACTTTTGGTTTAGTGTATTTTTTATTATTAATTAATATTCATCCGCTAAGCAAAGAAGAACTGAAGAAACTAGAAAATGTTTTTACTTCATCTGACAAAATAAAGAAATTGTATGTGCGTGTTCAGCCTTTATTTAGGTATTTGGTATTAAGAAAGATGTCATGTTAAAATACTATCAAAAATTATTAGCGTTAAAATCTGCACCCCTTATGGTAGCAATGGGTATGAATATACTGATGAAGCCAGTGTTCGGAGGTAAGGGCACGATTTTAATGTTTCATAGAGTCATACCACCCCAAAACCGACCACGTATTCATAACCATCTGAGCCTTGAGATCACACCCGAACATCTTGAAGAGATTATTCAATACTTCATGCATAGCAATTATGATGTTATTTCTCTTAATCAGTTAAATGAATATTTGCAGAAAGATAAACGGTTTGTGGTTTTTACTTTCGATGATGGGTATAAAGATAATCTGACATACGCTTACCCGGTATTTAATAAATATAGTGTCCCCTTTACTATATATATTTGTAATGCTTTCCCTCATCATAAAGTGTTTTTGTGGTGGTACTATCTGGAAGAATTATTGCTGCAAAACGATACTATCAAAATTGATACAGACCATTTTAGCTTGCAGGAGAGAATTGAAAGTATTCATCAGAAGGAAAAGGTGTTTTATCAAATCAGAGAGGCTATCAATAAAGGAGTGTTAGCTCTTGAAGATTTTGAAAGTATTCTTAGGGAGTATCAGGTTGAACTTCCGGAAAAATTGTCGAATTATCTCATGAGCTGGGAAGATATTAAGCAGATGGCTCAGGACGATTTGGTGACTATTGGTTCGCATACCCTTTCTCATAAGGCCTTAAAAAGTTTACACGAGGATGAGCTAAAAGATGAGATTATAGCTTCAGAAAAGGAATTAAGCCGAGTTTTAAACAAAGAAATCAGGCACTTTGCCTATCCCTTTGGAAGTAAAAAGGAGGTTTCAGACAGGGAAATAGCTTTCGTTAAGGAAATTGGGTTTAAAACTGCGACCACCACTAATTTGGGTAATGTGTTTGCCGAACACCAGAATCATCTGTTTAATTTACCCCGTATTACGGTAAATGCACAAACTTCATTAAGTGTATTAAAAATGCAGCTTTCGGGCTTATATTCTATGCTTGATAATAAATGTAAAAGGATTGTTTTATAAAAAATTATCTGAAATAAAAATGTCAACTCAGAAACATATCGCAGTTATTGGTTTAAAAGGATTGCCTGCATTTGGAGGGGCTGCAACCGTTGGTCAGAATATCATTGGCCAGCTCAACAATAGTTATCAATTTACCGTTTTCGCTGTTAGCTCTCATGCTCGTGATGAGTTTGAAATGGAAAACGTTCATCAGCTTATCTTTAAAGCTTTTCCTATTAAGTTCTTAAATATTTTTTTCTATTATATTAAATCATGTTTGGCTGTTCTTTTTAGTCGAAAATATGATCTGGTTCATCTTCATCATACCGATGGAGCATTTATCTTGCCTTTATTACGACTGAGATATAAAGTGGTTTTGACTTCTCATGCACGACCACAGGATAACTCAAAATGGTCAGCTACAGTTAAAGTATTTTTTAAATGCAACGAATGGTTAGCTATACGTTTTTCAAGTGTTTTTACTACTGTTTCCGAACCTTTGAAACAATTATATGAGCAAAAATATCATACAAATGTAGTTTATATTCCCAATGGTGTAGATATTCAATTGGGCCATGCTTTACACAAGAAAAATGAACATTCAAAACCTTATCTGTTATTTGCGGCCGGTAGAATTATACCATTAAAGGGTCTTCATCTATTACTTCATGCATTAAAAGAAATAGGGTTCGAAGGTAGGTTGGTTGTTGCCGGCAATCTGGACCAAATGCCATCATATAGAAAGAAAATACTGGAGATGGCTAAAGGATTAGATGTTGATTTTGCCGGCCTAATAAAAGAAAAGAATACATTATTGACATTGGTGAATGGAGCCTCTCTTTTTGTTTTTCCCTCTCTAACAGAAGCGATGTCCATTATGCTTTTGGAAACAGCTCTGGTTAAAACACCTATACTATGCAGTGATATTGATGCGAATAAAGCAGTTTTTAATGCAGACGAAGTTGTTTTTTTTCAATCGGATAATACAAGTGATTTAGTTGATAAATTGAAAAAGGTTTTGGATGCACCTGTCTTATTAAGTGAAAAAGCAGAAAAAGCATACGATAAGCTGAATAAACATTATAGATGGGATAAAATAGCTATCAAATATAAGGAAGTGTTTGAATCTATTTAATTTAAAATGATTTGTACATGTGTTTTTAGTAAGTTTGAGCATTGTTTATAGTTACTGTATATGGTGAAGTTTTTAGATATACAAAAAATCACGTCAAGTTATGAGCCAGAGCTTTCACAGGCGATTAAAAGGGTGGTTGATAGTGGGTGGTATTTGCTTGGTGAAGAAGTAAAAGCTTTTGAACAAGAGTATGCCTGTTACATTGGAACTTCTAATTGTATTGGGGTAGGAAATGGATTAGATGCGCTGCGTTTGATTTTTAAAGCCTATATTCAAATGGGTATGATGCACGAAGGTGATGAAGTCATTGTGCCTGCAAATACTTATATAGCTTCCATACTTGCCATTTCAGATAGTGGTTTAAAACCTGTTTTGGTCGAGCCGGATATCGATACTTTAAATCTGGATATTTCTTGCATTGAGCAAAGTATTACCTCGCGAACCAAAGCCATCATGGTGGTGCATTTATACGGCCAGGTTTGCTGGGCTAAAGAACTAATCTCTCTGGCTAAAAAGTATCATCTGAAAATAATCGAGGACAATGCTCAGGCAGTAGGGGCGGTTTGTCAGATGACAGCCAGCAGTCAGCAGCTGGAAGCGAAAAGTGGAGCTTTGGGTGATGCAGCCGGGCATAGTTTTTACCCAGGAAAAAACCTCGGGGCCCTTGGCGATGGGGGTGCAGTTACCACTGATGACGATGAATTGGCATCGGTTATTAGAGCGTTGGGCAATTATGGCTCTTCGGAAAAGTATGTAAATGACTATCAAGGTCTTAATTCTAGGTTAGATGAGATTCAGGCTGCAGTTTTGAGAGTAAAGCTAAAAAGACTTGATGAAGACAATAATCATAGAAGAGAGATAGCTATGTACTATCTTGAAAATATTTTATCCCCTGATTTAACCCTACCTAAAACCAATAAGCAACAATTAATAATCAATGATCTATCTTGTGTTTGGCACCTTTTTGTTATCCGTCATCCAAAACGACATAAATTACAACAATTTTTGAAAGATAAAGGGATTCAAACCCTCATTCATTACCCAGTTCCTCCTTATCAGCAAAAAGCCTATCGGGAGTGGAATCAGCTATCTTTTCCAATTACAGAAAAAATACATAACGAGGTACTTAGTCTGCCAATTAGCCAGGTTATGACTATTGAAGAAGCAAGAAGAGTGGTTGATAGTGTTAATGGATTTTAGTTAAAAGTTATATCTAAAATCTAGCGCTGTTGTATGGGTATCATTTTCTTATCAGTATCAATTAACTCTACGTTTAAGTTATTTTGAGCCAGCAGGAAGGCAATATTTTCATTGTCAAAGGCTTCTCCGGGTGTGGGAGGAGATATTAATCTTAAACCATTTTCCTGAAGTAAGGGTATTTCAATTTCCATATGATCGGTCTTGAAACAAAGGTGATGTAATCCTCCTCCACGTTTCGTAAATGCATATATTGGTGAGCTCTCATCAATAGGTTCAAGTAACTTAATGGTAACAGAGTTTTCCTTTTCCATAAAAATTACTTTCACTTTTTGTCTGGTATTAATGACTTCCTGGGTCATTTGTTTATAGCCAAAGCATTGCTCCCATTGTATAATGCCTTGTTGCATATTTTTAACAACGATACCAATATGATCAATTACCATAAGCCAATTTTATATGAATTAGTACTTTAAAGATAATAAAAGAAAAGGGAATAAGCTTGTTGATTTTTATAATAGATGATTAAAAAAACATGATATAGCGGTTTTGTCATTGCAATATAACCATTGAACAAAAAAAAAACAGTATTTATCATTAAAACAGGAAAGTATGGCGTGAACTGTCTTAACTTGGGTATTAGCTAACAAGTCTATTCATTAATAAAGTATGAAAAGACAGGGTTTAGTGGGATTGATGTTCTTACTAAGAAATATACTCGTTTATATGAAAAAAATTCTTATTGTATTTGGTACCAGGCCAGAAGCTATTAAGATGGCTCCTGTAGTTAAGGCCTTTTTAAAAGAAGAAACTAATTTTCAAACTAAGGTTTGCGTTACGGCTCAACATCGTGAAATGTTAGATCAGGTATTGTCTTTTTTTGACATTACTCCAGATTATGATCTGAACTTGATGAAACCTGGGCAAAATTTATTCTCCTTAACGGCCGATATCCTTACTGGTATGAAATCGGTACTTGAGGAATTTTGTCCTGATTATGTTTTTGTTCATGGAGATACAACAACCTCAATGGTTGCTTCATTAGCAGGATTTTATTATGGTGCGAAAGTGTGCCATGTTGAGGCCGGATTAAGAACCTTTAATAAATTAGCCCCTTTTCCTGAAGAGATAAACAGACAGATGACAGGTAGGTTAGCTGATTTCCATTTTGCACCTACAAAACAATCGAAAGAAAATCTATTAAGAGAAGGAGTTAAGGAGGAGCAAATTATTGTTACAGGTAATACCGTAATAGATGCACTCTTTGAAGGGGTTAAGTTGGTCAATAAATTAGATACAAATGAATCGTTAAATCAGGTAAAATCGCTAGTTAATGGGCAGAAGGAAATTATACTAGTTACGGGACATCGAAGAGAGAATTTTGGACAGGGTTTTATTAATATATGTAAGGCTTTAAAATCAATAGCCGCTGAATTTGATGGAGATGTAATTTATCCCGTTCACCTTAATCCTAATGTGCAGAAACCTGTTTATGAAATACTGGAAGGAATAAAAAATATTAAATTGATAGCTCCTCAGCCTTATGAAAGCTTTATTTGGTTGATGAATAAAGCAAAAATAATTATTACAGATAGTGGTGGGGTTCAGGAAGAAGCTCCAAGTTTAGGTAAGCCGGTTTTAGTAATGAGAGATACGACAGAAAGACCAGAGGCTGTTGAGGCTGGTACAGTTATCCTAGTGGGTACTGATGCTGATAAAATTGTTAAAGAAACGTTGGATCTACTGAAAAATCCTAAAAGATATGATGTGATGAGTCAGTTGCATAATCCTTATGGAGACGGAAAAGCAGCAAATAGAATCGTACAATTTATGAAAAGTTTATAAATGCTGTTTATTGAGTTTCTACAATTAATGCTATAAAGATTAACGTTGTAAAGTATCGCTATTTACATCTCACCTTTAATATATTAAAAATGACTAAAAATATTACTGTAACAACAATTGGTTTGGGGTATATCGGATTACCAACTAGTGCTTTGGTGGCATATAGTGGAATTAAGGTAAATGGTATGGATATTAATTCAAAGGTAGTTGAAACTATTAACAAAGGCGAAATACATATTATAGAACCAGAATTGTTGAAATATGTAAAAGAATCGGTTGATAGTGGTGCATTAAAGGCTTCTGTGGATGTTAAACCTGCAGATGTGTTTTTAATTGTAGTCCCCACACCTTTTAAAGGAAATCATGAACCAGATATTTCTTTTGTTGAGGCAGCAATATTAAATGTCATTCCTCATTTAAAAACAGGTAATTTGGTAATCATAGAGTCTACATCTCCTGTTGGGACAACAAAAAAAATGAGAAATTTAATACTATCGAAACGTCCAGAATTAGAAAGTGAGATATATGTTGCCTATTGCCCGGAAAGAGTTTTGCCCGGTAATGTTATGTTTGAACTGGTTAATAACGATAGAGTAATTGGAGGAATTGATAGTGTTTCTACGGAAAAGGCAGTGGAGTTTTACCAATTGTTTGTTAAAGGAAAACTACATAAAACAAATGCCAGAACGGCTGAGATGTGCAAGCTTACAGAAAATGCAAGCAGAGATGTTCAGATTGCTTTTGCCAATGAATTGTCATTAATATGCGATAAAGCTAATATTAATGTGTGGGAGCTCATTGAGCTCGCTAATAAACATCCGCGCGTAAGTATATTACAGCCAGGATGTGGTGTTGGCGGTCACTGTATTGCAGTAGATCCTTACTTTATAGTCTCTGATTATCCAAGAGAATCTCAAATGATAGGAAAAGCTCGTGAAACAAATAATTATAAATCGTTTTGGGTGGCTGAGAAAATTCAAAATACTATTCTCAATTTTCAGATAAAAAATGGGAAAAGCCCTGCTATTGCAATCATGGGGTTAGCTTTTAAGCCAAATATCGATGACCTCAGAGAATCTCCTGCAAAATATATCGCACAAAAAGTGGTGCAAAATGCCAATGGAGAACAAATATATTTTGTTGAACCAAATATTAAAGAACACCAAATTTTGAAACTAACGCCTTATCAGGAGGCATATGACAAAGCTGATATTGTAGCCTTTCTTGTTGCTCATGATGAATTCAAAACACTTCCAAAATCAAACAATAAAGTAATCCTGGATTTTTGTGGAATTTATAAATAAAATTTAAGCAAAAAAGAAAGCGTTGGAATGTATTGTCAATGCTTTCTTTTTTTTGTCTTTGGCGTTTGTAAGTCAATAACTCCCTATCTTCTTCTTTGACTATCGCTTTTTCTTCGGCAACAGAAATAGTTGGTTAAAATCTATCTTGTGTTAGTTGTTCACGATATTTTCATCAAAAGTTAGAAGTTTAAAAACTCTGTTATCGAGTTTTTTGTTGTAAATAATTACCCTGTTATGCTCCTGGTGCCTCCTTACCTGCATGGTTGTCATATTGCCACTCATCAACAGTAAATGCCTTGTCATATTGGATGTTGCACTTAATTACCGATGAAACAATACCGCTAAGGGTGCAGAAATTCTTGCGCGAAAATACAGGACCCCATTAAAGCAACTTTAAGATGTTTATTTGTGCATCACATAGCAAATTCCGGTGTGGATGCTTTAAGCCTTAATTTCTACCTCCAATTGTAAAAAGTTGATATTGCTAAGTTCTGATCGGTGCAAAAATACCGCATACTAAACCCGGAATCTAGATACTCTTGATTTAACTTCTGAAAATTAGATTCAATTAAATGCATAATTTTTGATGCCAAATGTAGCTGGCAAAAATATTATCAACAATATGTATTGGGCCTTTAGCTTACTGAGAGACTGAATAAATTAAAATTGCAGTATTCAAAAAAGTAAGTGTTAAACTTAGTGGTGTTGAGCTTAGTTGCCATGACTTTAATCGTCTTGGAGCCACATAAATAATATCTCCAGGTTTTAGATAAAAATATGGTGAAAACATGATGTTGTCATCTAATGTATTTATTTTTATAATCTGAGGGATATCTCCATCATTTCTGATTAAACGAACCTCTTTTCGGTTAGCATAATCTGTCATATCACCAGCCATACTGATGGCTTCAAGTAGGTTAATTTCTTCAGCATAGAGCAAAAAACGACCAGGTTCATTTACTTCTCCTATAATAGAAATATTATCGTTTAATAATTTTACATCAACGCTACTGTCTTCAAGATATTTACTCACAGCTACATGTATTTTGTCTCTTACTTCAGTCAGGGTTAAACCCGAAATATATATCTTACCTATAAACGGAAAATTAATTGATCCATCTATATTAACCCTGTAACCTGCAAGTGTAGCCGCCATAGGTGTATCAATACGTCCATTGGTACTTCTGGAGTCAAAGTTTAAAAAAGCAGAGGTGCGTTCATCTGTACTGGTAATCTTGATATATAAATTGTCATTAGGTTTTATTAAATAGTCAGATTTTGTAGGTTGATAAGCATCTTCAATTTCAGCAAGTGCTTTAGCGTAGTCTCCTTGCAAGTAGGTGGACTTTTTAAGAGAGACACAGGATGATAATATACTTAAACAGAATATAAAAATAATAAGTTTAAAATGTTCCATAATGTTACGATCAAAGTTATACGAGAAAAGTGAAACAAGAGGATTAAAAATTGTTTTCATCTTGTGGGTTTATATGTGATTGATTAAGAAAATAAACATATTTGTTTGTTGCTTATAATCAATAAAATAAGATCCCTTTATTAACAAATATACTACTATTAATGGGTAAATTAATCTTAAAAATGGGTCAGTTAGTCAAAATTTCATATAAAATATTCTTTTGTAAGTGAGGTTAAGTTTTAAATGTTTTAAAGTGTAATATGTTAATTCATATTGATTAATTCGTTTAGGTGACAAAATTTAGCTCCTTACATGAAAAAATCATGGATTAATCAAATGGCTAAGACTCTTGCTCTATTTTTGGTTACATTGAATAAGGAAATTTTTAGCAGAGATTGAGCCTTCTTAAGATGTAATAAATCAAGTCCATACTTTCTTTAAGTTATATTCATCTTGCTAAAATAATCATGCTCTTTGTTAGGCACTTCAATATGTGACTGACGAGGCGAAGCATGCCTATTATTTAAATTCCGTTAAATAAAATGAGCATAAGGTCGATCAATTTATTGCTGAAATAAGTTAGTTGAAATTGATATGAGATAGGTTTATATGTATAAAGCTAATTTTACGGATAACAATAATACTCTACAAGCTTTGTGGGTAGGTATTGGTAGCTTAAGTTCTTTTGGAATGGCCATGATAAGCACAGCTATCTTATCTCGTTATTTTGATAAAATAGAATATGGTACATATAGGCAGATATTATATGTGTATAATAGTTTATTAATAGTTTTTACTGCAGGTTTACCTAGAGTGTTTGGATATTTTTTGCCCAGATATCCTTTGGGACAAGGAAAGATAATTGTATGGAAGATTACCCGGTTATTGTTATTTGGAGGATTGATCTTTTCTGTTTTTCTATATGGTTTTTCAGATCTAATAGCTAATGTACTTCGTAACCCTGAGTTGTCGGTGGGGTTAAAATACTTTTCACCTATACCATTGTTATTGTTACCAACACTTGGAATAGAAGGTATCTTTTCTTCCTATAAAAAAACAATTTATATTGCTTTCTATAATACATTATCACGTATCATTATGTTGTTGTGTATTGTACTGCCAGTTGTTCTCTATAAAGGAACTTATATTCATGCTATTTATGGTTGGGTAATAAGTTCTGTTATTATTCTTATTATCGCTTACTTTTTTAAAGGGATTCCTTTTAATAATGTGAAATCTGAGAATTGTAATCTAAAACTTAAAGAGATTTTGAATTATAGTTTACCGTTGGTTTCTGCATCAATTGCGGGTATTATTTACAGATCAGCCAATCAGTTTTATATTAGCCGTTATTTTGGAGCTAAAGTTTTTGCTGAATTTAGTAATGGGTTTATTGAAATTCCTTTAGTGCATATGGTTACAGGAGCTACCTCAACAGTACTGATGCCTATTTTCTCAAAAATTGCACATGAGAAAAAGGATATGGATCAAATTACTAGGCTTTGGCGTTCGGCATTGCAAAAATCTGCTGTACTGATTTATCCTATGGTTGTTTTTTTTCTGTTCTATGCTAAGGAAGTAGTGACCTTCGTATTTTCAGATACATACGCTATATCCGCAAAATATTTTTCGGTGATCATGGTTATTAATTTTTTTAATATTATAGTATTTGCCCCACTTCTTCTTTCGTTGGGTGAATCGAAATTTTACGCAAAATTGCATTATGGATTGGCTGTTGTAACATGGGTTGTGGAGTATATTGTTATACTAGTGTTTAATACCCCTATTGCCGTAGTAACGAGTTTTGTTGTGATAGCCATTGGGGGTATCATCATTTCATTATGGTATTCTGCAAAAAAATTAGAAGTGTCATTTTTGCAAATGTTTCCTGCTTCACGATTTCTAGCAATAGCTTTGCATTCATTTCTATCATTGTTTTTAGTCAACGCTGTTTTACATTTCTTATTAAAGAATATAGAAGGAATATGGTTTGTGGCAATTGCAGGTTTTTGTTTTTTGATTGTTTTAATCGTATCCTCTAAATTATTTAAAATTAACTATAAAGAACTAGTACTTCCATTGTTAAAACGGTCTAAATAAAAATTCATTCTAAATACAAATATGGCTCAGCAGCAAAATATGGAAATAAAGAAAATTCTGATTGTATCAGCAGCTTTTTATCCGCAAAATTCACCACGTGCTTTTCGAACCACAGAACTTGCATTGGAATTAGCGCGACAAGGACATAGAGTGGTTGTGTATATACCAAAAATAGGATATGATTATCAGGATTATTCAAAAGAGAATAATATTGATATCAGAAGTTTAGGGGAAATAAGTTTTAAAGAAATTAAGTTGAAAGGAAAGGGTGTTGCATTACTTATTAGACGCTTGTTTAGGAGAAGCATGGGAATGCTATTTGAATATCCACAGATTGAATTGATGTTTAAAGTCTTCCATTCTCTAAAAAATGAAAAGGGCTATGACTTGTTAATCTCAATTGCAGTGCCTTATCCCATTCATTGGGGAGTGGCTCTTATTATACCGCAAAAGAAAGGAATTGCTAAAACCTGGGTAGCCGATTGCGGAGATCCTTATATGGGTCATACTACTGATACTTTTAAAAAAGTATTTTATTTTAAGTATATTGAAAAGTGGTTTTGTCGTATGGCAGATTATATTACTATTCCTTTTGAAGGAGCCCGGTCTGGTTACTATCCTGAATTTCAGGATAAAATACGAATAATACCCCAAGGGTTCAGACTTGATGATATGAAGCTTCCTAAATATAAAAAAAATGGTGATTGTCCAACTTTTGCATATGCTGGTGGTTTTATTCCAGGTAAACGTGACCCAAGGGCTATGTTAGATTTTCTGGTGAAATGTCAAAAAGATTTTAGATTTATTGTTTATACATCTTCTGTAGGTGTGCTTCAGCCCTATAAGGATAAATTAAAAGGTAAGTTAATTATTCGAGAATATATTGATAGAAGTGAATTGCTTAAGGTGCTTTCTCAATTGGACTTTCTGGTTAATTTTGATAACAATACAAAGTCTCAATTACCCAGTAAGTTAATTGATTATGCTATTATTGGTAGACCGGTTTTTAATGTTACCCAAGACACTGATTTTAATGTGCTTGAAAAATTCCTCGAAGGTAATTATGCTAAGCAATTGAAGTTAGAACCTGCCAATAATTATGATATTAAACTTGTGGCAAAGAAATTCCTAACACTTTCAGAATAATACAATGAATAAGCAGCAATTCTATTGTAATGTTTATAATTCTACCGCAAAATGGAAAGAAGGAGTGCATTATTATCTGGGTTTTGTAGTTTGGCCATTGGGTAGCTTATTGGCAGCTTTTTATCATTGGAAAGAACCATGGTCAAAAAATGTATTCTGGCTGTTTTGTATATTTTTTGGATTTACTTTTATTATTGCGGAAAGAGGAGGTGCAGATTCTGCCAGGTATGCTGAAATATTTGTTAATATGGCACATTCTGATCTTAATATATGGAGTTTATTTGAATCGTTTTACAGTGAGGTATCTGAAGATCCGGATATTGTTTCTCCAATATTTATGTTTTTGGTTTCCAGGACAACAGATAATCCTATCGCTCTTTTTACAGTCTATGGAGTTTTTTTTGGTTTCTTCTATTCTAGAAACCTTTGGTTTATTTTTAATAGGATTGAAAACAAGGTTAATTTTATTGTTTTTTTATTGATAATTACATTTGCATTGATTAACCCAATATGGAATATAAATGGTTTTAGGTTTTGGGCTGCCGCGCAGGTTTATCTTTTTGGATTACTACCGTTTTTATTGGAGGGCAATAAGAAATCACTAATATGGTCAGGGGTATCCGTCTTTATCCATTATTCCTTTACATTACCTGTAGCTATTCTGGGCTTATTTTACGTATTAAAAAATAAAACAAACCTGTATTTAGTATTTTATTTAGCTACAGCCTTTTTGCAAGAACTCGATTTGCAATGGTTTCAGTCTGTTTTATCTTTTTTACCAGATGTTTTTTTTTCTGAGGTACAAACATATGCTAATCCTGTTTATGCAGAGCATCGTAGTTTGATTAATCAAAATTTGCCTTGGTTTGTAACTCTTCCTTTGGAAGGACTAAATTGGGTAAATTATGTTTTTGTAGGTTCTTTCTTTCTTTTTGGAAAGAAGTTTCTGAACTCTAGGGAGGATTTAAAAACACTTTTTTGTTTTTCCCTTCTTTTTATGGGTTTTGCGAATATTTTAAGCTTTGTGCCTTCTGGAGGTCGCTTTTTGGTTGTTGCAAATATGTTTACTTATACGTTTTATATTATTTCATTCTCAGCATATCCAAAAATTAGGAAGATGTCTCTCCTGCAAGTGATAGCAATGCCATGGTTATTGCTTTTTTGTATAATGTCTTTACGAATTGGCTTTGATTATATTGGGGCATTAACCATTATAGGCAATCCTGTTTCTGCGGGATTTTATTCATACCAGGTTCCTTTGATAGAAGATATTAAAAGACTGTTTTTATTTTAAGATTGAATAATCAAATAGGTTCATAACTAGAAAACTTTTAAAAAAAATTATGGAATTGCATAAAAGAAAATTAGCACGTATTTATACTAATTTAAGAGGGTGGAGAACAAAGCGGAAAATAGTCGTGATAGAGTCAGATGATTGGGGTAGTATAAGAATGCCATCGAAGGATGTTTATAACAAATGCCTTAAGGAAGGGTATCCTGTAGATAAAATATCTTTTGAAAAATACGATTCATTACTTAGCGAGGAAGATCTGGAAGTTTTGTTTGATCTATTGATTTCGTATAAGGATATGAAAGGGAATCACCCGATTATTACCGCTAATAGTATGGTAGCTAACCCTGATTTTGAGAAGATTAAGGAAAATAACTTTAAAGAGTATTATTATGAATTGATAACGGACACTTTTCAAAAATATCCCCAACATAAAAATAATTTTAAATTATGGCGGAAAGGGATGGAGCTGAAGGTTTTTCACCCTCAATATCATGGTAGGGAACATTTAAATGTAAGTCAATTTATGAGTGCACTTCAAAAAGGAGATAAAGATGCGCATTTTGGATTCAGTAATAATATGCCAGGGTGTATTCCGTTAAATCCAATGTCAGGAAGGAGAGGGAATTCCTATGTTGTTGCTATGCAATATAATTCCTTAAAAGATAAAGAAGATAAGTTAAAGATCTTTACAGAAGGTCTTGATCTATTTGATAAGTTATTCGGATATAAATCAGAATCTATAATACCTCCAAACTTCAGGTGGAGTCCGGATTATAATAAGGCTGTTTATGAAAAAGGAGTAAAGTATTTTCAAGGTATTCATACAATGTTCGAACCTTCTCCTGATGGTAATAAGAATATAAGACATAGATATTATCAAGGTAAAAAAAATTTGATAGGACAAGTTTTTAGCGTACGTAATGTAACATTTGAACCGTCTATGTTTAAGTTAAGGATAAAAGATCCTGTAGATCAGTGTCTTGGTGAAATGAACATTGCTTTTGCAATGCATAAGCCGGCAGTCATAACATCACACAGAATTAACTTTGTGGGTTTTATTGATATTGAAAATAGAAATAGAAATCTTGTTATGTTGAATCAGATTCTAACCAAAGCTTTAAAACGTTGGCCTGATATTGAGTTTATGACTTCGGATCAATTAGGGAAATTAATGTCTGGTGAGCAATCCTAGTAAATATTCATTTATCATATCTAATATCAAACAGTGTACTTTTTCCAGTTTATATGTTTAAATAATTATTTCACATACATCACTTAGACTAAAAATAAATGGTAAATATTTAGTTTTTTATTTTGGCTGACTAATAATGTGTGTAAATAATGTGGAATTGGAAACTCAAACTATTTGTATTATTCTTTAGGCATTTATCAAGAAAATTGAATTTTCTCTTGATAAAAAATTAACAGAGATGTTTATAGAGATAGGCGGCTTTATTGAAGAATAAGGAGTTTGATGTTCCAGTAGGTTAGGTGTTGTTTAAGAATGAAAATATTGGAATGAAATCTCGAAAGTAACTGCACTCTTAATTCAACTAGGATTAAATAGTATCGTGATTCATAGTATTTGTTAATACGTTCAATTAATTGGGATAATCAAAAATATGTCGATGTATAAAAGAATTATTTTAAATGGACAGTTTAGTTCCAAAGAAAAAATTAAAAGGCTGATAAGTTTATTTGGTAAACTCAGAGGTGCTAGAATTTTATGGAATCGGAGATATAAAAAAGTTTTTAGACTATATCCTGAGCTAAGTAAAAAAGTTATATCAGATATTGAAAAAAAACATAGGTCATATTGGAAACCTTTTAAAAATAAGGTTAACCTCGCAACATTGAGAGTTTGTTGCAATATTTCAGAGGTTCTTGATTACAAATATATACCTGAAGAAATATTTATGGTAGATATAGAACCTACATTGAATCGGGAACCTTCCGTCAGGTTTTTATCATTTAAAAGTATGTACAATAAGTGGTTTGATCAAAATATTTTCCCAAAGGATTTTTTTCATAATATCGATGGTCAATATTATGATCCTAATCTTAAGTTGATTGCAGTAGAGGATGTTAGGCGTATTTCTGAAAATATAGATTTCCCCGTTGTATTTAAACCTAATAAGGATTCATATGGAGGGAAGGGGGTGTGTTTTCCAAAAAATGAAAATGAATTGATGAAAATTATCCAAAATAGTAGTGACTTTATAATTCAGGAAAAAATTCGTCAACATGTATTCTTTTCTAAGTTTAATCCTCAAGGGCTTAATACTATGCGTGTTAATGTATATAAGTCTGTAAAAGATAATCGCTTCCATGTAATAAATATGGGTTTGCGAATGGGTGTAGGTGGTTCATTAGATAATCTATCGTCGGGAGGAATAGCATCTATGGTGGGTAAAGATGGTTGTTTAAACGGATTTGCTGTTGACTATTACGGCAAAAAATACCTAGTACATCCGGATACTGGTGAAAATTTTAATCAAAAAATTCCCGATTATGAGAGCCTGAAAGATTTAGCCTTAAGTATAGCCAATAAAGTATTTTATGCCAGATTATTATGTTTGGATTTATGTTATGATGAGGATGGTAGGTGGAGGTTAATAGAAGTGAATGATATCAATGGGGCTACAATAAGGTTTGCACAATATCATGGTGCATTATTTTTTGATGAGTTTTCTGATGAGGTATATGAGTACTGTGTTAAAAATCATTGGAGTTTAAATTAATCAGAAAGTCAATTTTAGTGTTTCAACTTGTTAATAATTAAAGAAATAGTTGTGTTTTAAATGAAGTTGATTTACACTGCTTTGTAAAGGAATAAGTAGGTAATAGTCATCGAATAAATTATGTAGGATTTATCGATCCATGCAATAGAGATATAAATTTAATAATGTTAGAACAAATTTTATCTGTTGCTATTAAGCGTTGGCCAACGATTGAATTTATGACTTCGGATCAACTGGGGAGATTGGTTAATGGACACAACCAGGATGATAATTAAAAATCAACTTACTAATCCTAGGGCCATTGTATTTATTTAAAAATATATTTAATGAAAATAGCTATACATCATAGAGAAGGTTCGTTTAGTAGCCATTGGATAAATTATTGCGAACAGAATAGTGTTGATTATAAGGTTGTTAATTGTTATGATAGTGACATTGTTTTGCAATTAGAAGATTGTGATGCGCTAATGTGGCATCATTATCATGCTAGTGTTCGTGATACGTTATTTGCTAAGCAGTTACTGTTTTCATTGGAAATGACGGGTAAGGTCGTTTTTCCTGATTTTAGAAGTGGTTGGCATTTTGATGATAAGCTTGGGCAAAAATATTTATTTGAGGCATATAATGCACCACTGGTCCCCTCTCATGTCTTTTACACTAAAAAAGAAGCTGAAAAATGGATGAAAGAAACTACTTTGCCCAAAGTGTTTAAATTGAGAGGGGGAGCTGGTTCTGAGAATGTTAGATTAATCAGGAATAAAAATGAGGGGTTGAGAATTATCAGGAAAGCTTTTGGTCGTGGTTTTGCTCAGTATAATGCATTTAAAAACTTGAAAGAAAGATGGAGAAAGTATAGAGCTGGTATGACAACTACTATAGATGTGGTCAATGGTTTTGTACGCCTATTAGTGCCAACGCCTTTTTCAAAAGTAAAAGGCCGAGAATGTGGGTATATTTATTTTCAGGATTTTATACGCGATAATGATTATGATATCCGGGTTAATTATGTATATGATAGGTGTTTTGCATCTCGAAGAAAGGTGAGGCCAGGAGATTTCAGAGCCTCAGGTAGTGGTATTCCTGATTTTGATATGTCAAATATCCCCGCAAAAGTTCTAGAAATAGCATTTAAGGTAGCTGGAGAAATGCAGCTTCAGAGTGCGGCATTTGATTTTATATTGAATGATGAACAACCCTTAATTGTGGAAGTAAGTTATGGATTTGGTTTGCATCCTGAAATGTTTAAACATGGTTATTGGGATGCCGATTTAAATTATTTTCCAGGTAGCTTCAATCCTTATGGTTGGATGGTGGAAGGGGTTATTAAGTCGTTAAAATCCAATAAAATTGACTATCAGTATTAGGTTACATTGAGAGAGCAGATCTTTTTTCTTATAAGGTAACTATTCATTAATGTTAAATAATCTAGTGTGAGAATTGTTTTAATACTACCCTCCTTTGTTTCAGGAGGGTTAGAAAAAGTGATCACTGAGCTTGCCTGGTATTTTTCTAGGCAAAAGGATATTCAGGTTTTTGTTATTAGTTTAATGAAAGGTGAAGTATTTTTCCCTCTCCCCAATAATATTAAACTATATAGTCCAGCATTTGAAATGATAGGCTTAACAAAACCAATATATTTAATGAGACTTATGTTTTGGTTAAGGGGTAAAACTAAGAAGATCGCACCTAATGTAGTTTTAAGCTTTGGAGGAAAGTATAATTCCTTTGTGCTTCTTTCTCTTTATGGATTATCATTTCGAGTGTATATATCCGAACGCAGTCG